>DASXLL010000033.1:0-25657 GCA_036496265.1 Pirellulaceae bacterium
CGGAACTGCGGTCACCACATCATCGCCATTGCCCAGGTTGACCGTGACCGATTCTTCGTTTTGGATAATGAAAGACTGGTTGTTGACGCTCAAGTTGAGGCCGCCGACCGACACGACGTCGTTGTTGTCGGTCGCATTGACCGTGATCGAGTCGTTTGCGCCGCCGTCGGTGTCGACAGTCGCCGTTTCGAAGCTCGTGAACGTCACGGGGCTGGAATTATTGAATTGCACTGTGCCACCGCCGTTGCCCGTGGGCGTCAGCACGACGGCATCGGCTGCCACATTGCCAAAGAGGTTGAGCGTATCGCTGCCGTTACCACCGTTGATAACAACATTCTCGATGCCGGTGAACGTGCGCGTCGAGCCATTCACCACGACGGTGCCAGCAGCCGGATCGACCGGGTCGGGCCTATAAGCGATCGTGTCGTCGCCCGTGCCGTTGAGAATGAGCGTGTCGCTGGCCGTCGGATCGCCGCCGTTAACCGCAATGGCGCCGCTGAATCCAGTCGGACCATTGAGATTGATCGTGTCGCTGCCCGAACCCGCGTTGATTGTCACATCGGTTTTGTTGACGATCGAAATCGTCTCGAAGTTATCGACTGAGATCAGGCTGCCGGAAAAGTTGATGGCATTGTTGGCCGGCGTCGCCGTCACCGTCATGGGACCGGCCACGGTGTCGATAACTGGCTCGAGATTACTGAACGTAACCACTTGAGGAACGCCGCCGATAAAGATCGTGCTCGTGCCCGCGCCGGCGCTCGGCCCCGGCGAATAGTTGTCCAACGTGGCGGTCCCACCAGTTAAGACGAGCGAATCGGCATCGTCGCCCCCGTCAAAATTGACCGGAATAGGAATGGCGCCGTTGCCGCTGTTTACGGTGAGTAAATCGGCGCCGGCCCCGCCTTGAACAAGGATTTGCTCGATGCCAGAGGTGCTGATTGGCCCGGCGAGGAAGTTGGTGTACGTCGTCGCCACGCCGTTGATGGTTGCGACTAGATTTCCCGTGGCGTCGAGCGCCAAATTGAAGGTGTCGTCGCCAGACGTGCCAGGGAGAAGAATCGTATCACCGACCGAGGCGCCAGCGCCGCCGCCGATCGCGTCAGTGCCGCCGTTGCCGATGAACGTGTCATCGCCCGAGCCGCCGTCCATCGCGTTGTTTCCAGCGCCACCGACAAGCGTGTCGTCGCCCTCGTTGCCGTTGAGCGCCCCATCGGCTGACAGATAATCGTCGCCCGCCCCGCCGTTCAATATGATTCCGATTCTCGATGCAACCCCAGGCACGAGTTGCGTCGGCCCCGTAGCCGTGATCGTGTCATTGCCATCGTTGCCATTGACGGTCAAGGTGTCACCACGGCCCACATTCGGAAGGACAACGTTGACGTCGTAGCTCAGCCCCTCAACCTTGACTTCGTTTTGGCCAGTCAACGTCGTGGAGTTGCTGATCAGCAGGTTGTCGTCCGCGTTGCGGCCATTGACGATAACATTTTCCGCGCCCGTTCCCAGATTCAGGCCCAGGTTGACCGTCCGCACGTCCGTATTCGTCAGGTCATTGATGAGAAACGTGTCCGCGCCGGTGCTGGGCGGGAAATTCACGTCTTCCACGCCGACGATGTCCAGGTTGACCGGACCTTCCGTGCGTTGCAAACTCAAATGCGAGCCAACATTGGCCGTTGGGTTCGTGGCGGTCAGCACGAAGTGCTCGTTAGAGAACTGACCAGCCGCGGCGCCGTTGAAGTTAAACTGATCGATGCCGTCGCCGCCATCGACGACGTCATTCGCATCGCCACTGTCAGCAGCACCACCCTGATTCCAGATAAACGTGTCGGAACCGCTTCCGCCGGTCATCTGATCCGCGCCGGGGCCACCCGTGATCGTGTCGTTGCCGTCACCGCCGTCCAAAGTGTCGTTAGCGGGCCCGCCGGCGAGCGTATCGTTGCCCGCGCCGCCGAGCGCCCTCAATGAATTCGTCAAACTCGTCAAACCGCTCCCATCAACCGTGTCGTCACCCGCGCCAGCATCGACAACAGCCGGAATCGGCACGGCACCGGTGAGCGTAACGCTGTCGTTGCCGCCCAACGTGCTGATATTCAGCTGATCGAGGTTCGTCCCGAAGGTAACCGCGCCGCCATTCCGCGTCACGGTCGTCGCATTCGCGCTCACGGTATCCACGCTGTCATCGCCGACGATTGCCAGCGTATCAAAACCTCCCGTGCCGCCGTTGACAGTCAACGACGTCGCGTTCGTATAGTTAAACACGGGATACGCTGTTCCTCCGGCCGACGAAACCGTGAAATTGCCGGCTCCAGCGGCCGTCGGCTGCACATTAAACGTGTCACTGCTTGCCGTACCAGTGACCACAACGGCCGCGTTTGCATTGATGTTGACCTGCTCAGTACCGTTCAGACTGACCGCGCCTGATCCATTTTGTTGAATGGTGTTGCTGGTCAAATCGACCGTAATGGGCCCAGCCGTGCCCGTGAAGTTCACCACATCGCTGGCCGAAGGGTCGCCTCCTTCGATGAAAACACCCGTGCTGAAGGGATGGTTACCGGGAATATTGAATGAGTCGTCTCCCGACAGGCCGTTCAGCGTCAGGGACCGCAGGCCCGGTGTGTTGATCGGAACAGTAACGTTCGAGGTCAGCGGATTCGTTACGATTTGCACGTTGCCGGTGCCAACGGCTGAAACGTTGAATTGATCGTCGCCTGCCGTTCCGTTGACGACTAGATCGTCACTTCGCGTCAGACCCGCGTCGGCCACGGTGAGCGACCCCGCCGCACCCAAATTGGTGAAGCTTAAGCCCAGGAGGTCGGCACCGCCCCCCAGTTGTCGGGCCGAAAGGGTCCCTTGATCAGCAATAGCGCCCGTGTCGTAAGTCACTCGATCCAAACCAGCGGGCGTTGTATAGGTGAGCGCGTCACTGCCGCCCTGACCATTGATTGTCAAACGCTCTGTTGTCGCCAGAGCGATGGCCACGGGACCGGCGCCCGTAATTGTGCCGGCATTCGCTGAAGTTGGGCTGAAATTAATACCATTCGTACCCGCAGTACCATTGGCGACCACCGTATCGGTATCCGCGGTCGGATCACCGCCGTTGACCGTAATGCCCGTCAAAAGATTCGGAGTGCTTGGATTATTCAGGCTGATCGTGTCATCGCCGCCCTGCCCATTGATCGTCAGCGTGCTCTTGTTCGAGAACTCGAACGTCTCATAAGCATCGACAGCCACCAGGCCGTTCGCCGCCGAGGAACCCTGCGTGTAACTGATCGCGTTATCCGCATTGGTGCCATTGACCGTCGCCGTGCCCGGCGTCGTGTCGAGAACAGGTTCCAAGCCCGTGAACTGAATGACCTGCGTGTTCTCGCTGTTATCCTCTTGTTCGATCTTGCCGTCGCTTGGACCAGGACCAACGCTGTAAGTCGTAGTGACGCTCGTCGTGCCTGTCAGCGTAAGCGTGTCAATGCCGTCGCCACCGTCATACTGGATTCCACCAGGTACTTTAATCACCCCGTTGGTGTCATTTACCGTGAGCCGATCGTTGCCATTCCCGGCCATCACGTGGATGCTGCCCGTAATGCTGGCGAGCGGCACTTCGACCGTATTGGCATCAATCTGCGTCGCCCCGAAAGTGGCCGTGAGCTGGTTGTCAGGATCGACGAGGCGAACATTCGGTCCGTTCAGGCTGATGGTGATATTGTCATTCTTACCGCCCGAAGTGACGTCCAGAACATTCAGATTGCCAAGACCATCCAAGCCGACAGTCGTAACCTGTGGAACATGGATCGCATCGATGTCGAGACTGGCGCCGATTTGAGTATTTCCGCTGTCATCCGATCCAGCCTCGAACACCAGGTAAAACGAACCGGTAAAAGGAGCCGTGACAGACGCAGCGTTCCAGCTCGTCGTTCCCGTGGTGCTGTCGAACAGCGTCCCAACTGCCACATTCGTGGCCGCGTTGAACAATCTTCCGCGTCCATGTGCTGCGTCAACAGTTGTGGTGGCCCGCCACAGCGCCGAAATCGAATCACCAAAGTTGGCGACAAAAGTTGAGCTCTGCAGCGAAGGGCCGAAGCCCGTCGCGCCATTACTCACATTGCCCGAGAATGTCAGATGAGCGTACGCATTGCCTTCTGGAGCACCAGCGCCGCGTACCACCGTTTCGGACCCGGAATAGTTTGAGATCGCAACGTTCGGCGAAAACGTTGACGGTCCAATATTCTGGGTCCAACTCGCGAAGTCCGGTGTTTGCTCGAAGCCAGAGTTGTATGGCAGCGTTGCCAAGAGCGCGCGACTCTCAAGCGACTCCATATTCATGCGCCGTCCGGCGCGCTCAAAACGAGAAGGTCGCGCGGATCGCAAAAAAGATCGACGTTGTAGAGTTTTCAGAAGGCGGCGGAAGAATCGGCGAATCACAACAAGGCCTCCAATAGAGGTGCTTAGTACGTTTGGTGAACGTGACGAACCCAATCCAGCAGACAGCGGCGTCAAAAGACGCCCCAAAAAAGACGCAGCAGGTTAGATGGGTAATTTGGGTAGGATATTAGCCGCAGGAACGGCAAGCCGCAACTGGCTGGGCCAAAAAAACCCAGAATTTAACTGTCCATTAATCTGGGGACCGGGTTGGGCGGGGAGCTGAGCGGCGGCAAGCGGCGTTCAATTGCCCCAATCGGAATTGACCATATAGATAGACGTGACGATTACTCGGATCAACCGGGCACTTGGAACCCCTCAAGGGCGTGCTCTTCAAGCAACCGATAGACGTTTCAACGGCCGATTCCTAAAGCACGAGCGACTTTGGAGTTATCGCCCCCTTCGCCGTGCCAAAACTCGACGGCTTCGCTCCTCCAGGGGGCATTGCGGTCGTCGGTGAAAAGGAACTGCGCAATTCGGGTTCCACGGCAGCGTTTTCGAGCGCCGCCTGACAGATCTCTTGGGCATATCCGCCAGCCCGATCGATTCCTAGTCGCACCGGATTTTGACTCGTTTCGAGGCGTTGATCTTTTTAAGGGAGATTTTGAGCAGCGCGCGCGGCATTTGCCAGTCGATGTGAAGTCGATGCGATTTCTGGCGCGTCGAGGTGATGTAAGCAAGTCACGCAGCGAGCATCGTGTACCCGATGGCGAAGATGGCCGCATCGATGAGAGCATGACTCAGCCAAGGAGCAGCGAGGGAGTTGCTTGAGCGATAAAGCCAAGCCCAGAACGCGCCGCCGATGACGATGGCAAGAGTGAAGAGCCAGGTGAGTGGTGAGTGCCAACCAAAATAGAGTTGTAGGACAAGAACGTGATGGGCGGCGAACCCGACGCTGCTGCTGACGATTGCTGTTGGAAGGCGGCAGACGCGAGAAAGTTGCCCGAAGACGAACCACCGCCAGTAATATTCTTCGAGCAGCGAGTGGATCGCAGAGTAGAAGACGGCGAGGAGCAGATAGATTGGCGGCGAGCTCGCGCCGAACGATTGAATCTTCGTGCGGACGACAGCAATCGGCCCGGTGAGAAGGCCGGAGGGTTTGAGGATGCAAAAGTAAATCGCGGCCATCGCTGCGGCGACTGTCAGGCCAAAAAGTGAGCCTGCGATCAGTGACCAGGCGGCTGGGCGGTTGAGCTTTTGTCGTTCGCGCTGGATGAGGAAAACCCAGATCGCTGGCAACGAGAATTGGACGATCTTGCCGAGCGTGTAAGCCGTTTGTTGAAGCGCGGCTGGAGCGCCGTTGAGGAGGATGAAGTAAATCCAAGTGATGAGCGTCGGCAACACCAGTGCGACCACAATGATGGCGCGATCGGCGGTTGTCGAGGGCGGCGTTGAGATAATTTTCGTGCCTCGAAGCGAAACGCGGTTCCGGAAACAGTTTGCTCCCGGCTGATGGAGTCGTGGGATTATTCGGCGGCGCTGAGAGTGACGGGCACATCGACCAATTGCCCGCTGCGAACGACAGTAAGTGTGGCCAGTTCGCCTGGCCGGTGGCGCTCGATGAGGGAGAGGAAGGCGTCGGCCGTGGTGGCCTTTTCGCCATCGACCGCGACGACCGTATCGGCCTGGCTGCGGTCGATGCGCCGCTCTTCGTAGGTGAACGGGCCGCGGCGTTTTTGCTCGCGGACGATGCGGAAGCCCCGAAGACCAGCGCGTTCCGCGGGACCGCCCGGCGTGAGCGTGGCGATTACGAGGCCTTGCTCGCCTTGATACACGCGGCTGATGCCCGCTTCAGGCCGCGTCACTTTGCCGGTCGCGATGAGTTGCGGCACGACGCGCTTGACGGCATCGACAGGTATGGCGAAGCCGACACCCGTGTTTTCTCCGGTGGAGCTGGCGATGGCCGTATTCATGCCGATCAATCGGCCGTGTGTGTCGAGGAGCGGGCCGCCCGAATTGCCGCGGTTGAGAGCGGCGTCGAGCTGAATCATCGATTTCATGTTGCGGCCGGCTTTGCCTGGGAGCGAACGATTGAGGCTGGAAATAATGCCGGTGGTCATCGTCCGTTCGAGGCCGAAGGGATTACCGATGGCATAGACGATCTGGCCGACCTTGAGGCGAGAGGAGTCACCAAGCTCGATGGGAACCAATTCCTCGGCGGGGGCATTGATTTTGACGACAGCCATGTCGTTGGGCGGATCGAAGCCAATGACATTGCCTTCGTACGACTCGCCGCTTTGCAGCGTGACGCGAATTTCGTTGGCTCCTTCGACCACGTGATAGTTCGTGAGCACATGGCCGGCCTTGTCGAGAACTGAGCCGCTGCCGGCGCCCTCCGACGGGACTTCCAGAATGAGTAGCTCGCGCTGGGCGGCTTTCGTCGTGATGTGGACGACGCTTTTGTTGGCTTTTTCATAAACGAGAATGTTGGTGCGCTCTTCGGGAGCGAAGTCGTCGAGGCCGGAGCCGAAAATCGGAGTGCTCGAGGGGCTTGGTAGCCGGCGAGAGGAGGCCATCGGCGGCGGCGGGTTTTCGATAGAGCGCAGCAGCGGTGGACGCGCCGGTTCTTGGGCGGTGGCGACGCGGCGAGAAGACGTTTGGTGGAAGGCCGTGGCGGCGAGGGCCCCGAGGAGGGCGGAGAGGAGACAAAAGAACGTTGTCTTGTTCATAAAAGTGAGGCAGGCTTCTGGCCTGCCAGAAAATGACGGCAGGCTTGATGCCTGCCCCGCGAACCAGCCGCGATTATAGAACGTCTATCCAATCGCGGGCCATTGCGATATCGTTCCAGTGGTCTCGGAGCGGGCCGGACGGCCGCTGCTTCGTGGGGTGGGCTTCCAGCCTGCCATAGTAGCCATCACCGGGCGCCGACGCGGAGCGTTGGTCGGCGTGATGTGCCCTTTGCCAGCGAATGCGCTCGCACTATTGGCAGGCGAGACGCCTGCTCCACGGGGGAGAGGAAAGTCCGGGCTCCATAGGATTGGGTGGTCGATAACATCGACCGGCCGCAAGGCTCGGGAAAGTGCAACAGAAAGCAAACCGCCGCGCGGAAGTTGCGCCTCAGCGTTTTACGCTGAGAAGGCTACCGTGCGGTAAGGGTGAAACGGTGCGGTAAGAGCGCACCAGCAGCCGGGGCGACCCGGCTGGCTTGGCAAACCCCACCCGGAGCAAGGCCAAGCAGAGCGTCCGCGCTGCCCTGGGGCGGCGCGCGGGTTGATCCGGCCCGAATCGGCGCTCGGGTAGGCTGCTCGAGGCGCCGGGCAACCGGCGTCCTAGAGAAATGACCGTCGCATGCGCCAGGCCGTTTGGACGGCGCATGATACAGAACCCGGCTTACAGGCCCGGTCCGAGACCTTTTTTGGTGGGGCAGGCTTCCAGCCTGCCGTATTTACATTCCTGGCAGACTGGAAGTCTGCCCCACAGCGCCGGAACCCGCTTTGGTTCCGGCTGGTGGATTAGCTGACCTTACTCGGCAGCCAGAAGCTCAGCGTCGATAACCTGCAGCAGCTTGCTAATGCAAAGCTGGTTCATGCTGGTTTTGCGGTCGTGAGCTTCGGCCCGAAGCGATTCATGCAGGCTCTTGGGCAGGCGGACCGTGATGACGCGAGTCGGTTCGCGGCCATCGGCCGCAGCGCCGCTCCGTTCGCGGAGCTTCGCCAGCATGAGCTGGATTTCGTTGTACTCCTCGGTCTTCTCGAAAGCCGCCAGGTCTTCAGGCGAGGCGAACAGCTTGCGGAGCAAGCCATCCACGCCCAGGACTTCGCGGAAAAAGGTGATCCAGTCCGGCTGCTGATGGAACATTTCGTTCGCGATCCGCTGGGCGGTGACCCGGCGATCTTCATGCGGCAGCGAGGGAATGCTGGCGGGCATTGTAGTAGTAGCGATGTTGAGTGGCGTGGCGACGGCGAATTCCATGTGTGGCTCCTTCCAACAGGTCTTTGTGGGCGGGGAAAACAAACGTCTTGCAGCCCCGTGGGCGGGGATTTCCCAAAAAATACGGCAGCAGTCAAGAGCAGCATGAATGTGCTTGCACTGCTTGCACTTACGACGACAGCGGCCCAGTGCTATCATTTTGCACAGCCCTGCTCAATTCGCGGGCGGAGGGCGGGCTGCACGGTTTTTAGGCAGGGAGCAAAAGTCCCATCCTGCGGAGTGTCCACCCGGCCGCGTCCAATTTGGGACCAGATTTCAAACTGGGTAAGTCATTTTCGACCTGAGAGCGGTAAAACCGGTCGGGAATGCATCAATTAGCCGCCGGCATTAGCTCGCGGGTTTGTTATGACGGAAGGACACCGCAAGCGAGCTTTGGCGGCCGAGGATTCCGACGAATCAATTCCTGCCGATGCTTGTACCTTGGCGTGTAGCCGTTAGGCTCATGAAAGAGACCGCTTCAAGCATCTTATAAGCGACGAGTCAGTCGGATTGGGCCAGTTGAGGATCTATGCCGGGCAAGGGGTTTCGAAATTACGCGCTATTGAGCGGCTTGGTCACCGCCGACCAGCTCGAGCAGGCCATGCTTACGGCTGGCGTGGGCGTCGCCCCAGCCGGCGCTGGCGGCGCCCCCGGGGCCACCGCAGCGGAGATCGACGACAGCCAGCTCGCCACCCGGCTGGTTGAGATGGGCATTCTCTCGCCCTACCAGGCCGGCCAGATCAAACTCGGCCGGACGAAATTCTCGCTGGGCCCATACGTCATCACCGACTTTATCGGCAAAGGCGGGATGGGTGAGGTCTTCAAAGGCGTCCATCAGATGATGGGCCGGGAATGTGCCCTCAAGGTTCTCCCGGTTCATAAGGCGACGCCCGAAGCCATCAACAACTTCATGCGCGAGATTCGGACGCAGGCCCAACTCGATCATCCGAACCTGGTGCGGGCCGAATTCGCGGGGCGCGACGGTAAAGTTCCGTTCTTGGCGATGGAATATGTACCCGGCGTCGATCTGCGGCGACTTGTGCGAAAACAAGGTCGCGCCCTATCCCAGCAGGAAGCCGCGAGCATCATCTTGCAAGCCGCGCGGGGCCTTGATTACGCCCACAAGCGGGGCCTGGTGCATCGAGACATCAAGCCGGGCAATATTCTCGTCACATCGCAGGGCGTCGCGAAGGTCTCCGATCTCGGCCTCGCCGGCTTCATGTATGAGGCCGATAACGATCCGCGGGCCGGGAAAATCGTCGGCACGGCTGACTATCTAGCGCCGGAGCAGATTCGTTCGCCCGGCGAAGTGTCGCACCTGATCGATGTCTATTCGCTGGGCTGCACTTTGTACTACGCGATTACCGGAAAGGTGCCGTTTCCCGGCGGCACGGCGAAGGACAAGGCTCGACGCCATTGCGAGGACACGCCGTGGCATCCGCGACGATTCAATCCAGAGTTGAGCGAAGAGTTTGTTGAGATCATCGCCGACATGATGGAGAAGGACCCGCGGGCGCGGGTCCAGTCGGCCGCGGAAGTCGTCGCTCGGCTAGAACAGTTTGCCGGCGACGCCGGACCAATTGCGCCGCCCAGCAGTTTTCGCTCAGCTTGGTCAGCCGCGCCATTGCCGAGTGGAGTCGATGATGGCCGCGAGCTGCCCGAGGACGACGGCGAACTGCCCAGCGGCGGCGAAGGCAGCGGCAGCCAGATGTCGCAAGGCACATTCACCGTCGCCAGCGGCGAGACGACGCCCATGCGGAGCAAAAGCCGTCCACTGCCGACCTTGCAGCCAATGATTGCCCCGATGTCAGCGAACGAGATCGTTATTCGCACGCTGCTAGTTTCGATTCCGCTGGGAATGTTAGCCGGAGCGCTAATTGCGGCTGCCGTGACGTTTTGGTTCTGGCGGTAGAAGCGAATCTTCAATGGCTCAGGTTTTTATTCCATCGCAATTACGCGAGGCGACCGAGGGGCAGGCTAAGTTTGTTGTCGCCGGCGCGACCGTGCGGGAATTGGTTCAGGCACTTGAATCGCGCTTTCCGGAAATAGGTCACCGCCTATGTCGCGATGGAGAACTCTCACCGGCGCTGCAGGTATCAATCGACGGCGTCTTCAGTCGCAGCGGATTGGACGCAAAGGTGCGGCCGGAAAGTGAAGTGCATTTCCTGCCCGTCTTCGGCGGCGGCTGATTGTCGGCTTTCGTTCCGCGAAAGCACGTCCTCTTCTCGGAGCGAAAAACGACATTCATTACGGTTCTCCACATTATGGCCAGACCGGTTTGCCGGGCGTCGTCACGCGGATGGACCACAGCGAGCCGCCAGCCGTAACGAACAGTGTTTTAAGATCGTCGCCGCCAAATGCGCAATTAGTCGTTTCATCGCGCGGAATGGCGACAAAGTCGAGCAACTGGCCCTCTTGCGTGAAGACATAAACGCCGGCGGTAGGTTTGTCTTGAGTCTCGAAAGGCGGGTTTTGTTTGTTAAGTCCGGCGGCGACAAAGAGCCGGCCGGAAGCGTCGAGTTTGATTCCGTCGGGACCGCGGGTTTGCTTCCAGTCGTAAAGCAATTTTTGACTGGTGAAGTCCGGCGTGCCGTCGGCGTTCATGTTGAAGCGCCAGAGCTTATGAGCGCCCCCGACGGTGTTGTTATTATTGTCCGCCACGAACAAGTATTTGTCGTCCGGCGTAATGACCAGGCCGTTGGGACGATCGACTTCGTGCGTGATAATGCGCGTGACTCGGCCCGGAGCATCGATGCGATAGACGCCTTCGATCGGTCTGCCATTAACATCGAGCAATTCCATCTTGCTGCGATCGCCATATTGGGGATCGGAAAAGTAGATGCGGTTCTGGGAGTCGATCGTGAGGTCGTTCGGCTGATTGAATTGCTTGCCTTCGTAAAGGTCAGCAAGAATCGTAAGACTGCCGTCGTGTTCGATTCGGCCGACGCGGCGAAAAGCGGGCTGACACATGATGAGACGGCCTTGGCGATCAAAGAGCAGGCCATTCGTGCCGGCGTTTTCACGATAGACCGTTTGCCGGCCTTCCTTGTCGCGCCGCCAGATGCTTCCGCCGCCGCTCGTTAATAACCCAATCTCCGGATGCCAGGCGGGGCCTTCACCGGCGCCTTGTTCGGCGAGGAGTTGAGGCTTAACGCCGGGTTCAAAAATGTCTTCGGCAGAAACGTCATAGCTACTTATAAATAGGCTTGCGCCGACGAGCATCGATAACGCGCAGGAGATAATTCGCATCGAGTGGTCTCCATCGGTTGTTTACAACTGAGATTGAAACAGAATTGGCTGGGGCTGCCAGTTGGGGATTTCATCCCACGGCCAGAGCGGGCGATCGAGATACTTGTACTCGAACTTCCAAAAATCCGAAGGAGCGCAGCCGGGGGCGCGGACGGAGTAGATCGCGGCGGCGCGGGATGCGTAAGCAGCGCGGAAGCCAGCCGGACTTTTAGCGACGAGGACGGCAGCAGCGAAAGGATCGAGGCCCGCGGCTTGAAAGAGCATGGGAGAAAAGTGCGGGCCGGTTTTGCTCGTTACAACGATGTAGATTTGTCCCGTTCTCAGGAGAGCTGAGCGGCCCATATCGATGGCGAGGCTGCCAAGATGGCCGCTGGTTGTGAAGCGGGCGTCGAAAACATTTTCGACCATCGCTGAAAGCGGAATCCGGATGCCGAAGCGAGCATCGCGAATTCCGCCGATGTCACCCGTCCATATCTGCCCACGACCAAGCTGCTCTGCTTGTTCGGCGATATTGGGCGCAACCACTGTCAGCAGGACTGGGCGGGGCCAGTCGTACTTCAGCAGCTCTTGAAGCAGCCAGACGCTGTCGCCGGGAGCGCCGCTGGTTGTGGCGTCAGCCGCATCGCTAAGAACAACAAGACCGGACGGATTGGCATAAGACCGCGCCACGGCGTCTTGTATCGATACCAGCTCCGGCAGGTACTCGTGCCGGCGGCTCCAAACCTCGCTCGCAATTTCCGACGCAAGCTCGGTAGCTAATTGCGGCTGATCGTTAGTCGTAATTACTACCGCCGACCCTAGATTGGGAATGTCCAGCCACGGTTGAACGGTGGCGAGCCCGGCCGTCAACACTTCAGGGCGCGACTCAAGTGCTTGCAGCTTGCGTTTCAGATCCGCGCTCGCGCCGCTCGGCAATTCCGTGTTCGCCCGCTCGGCTGGAAGCACGCAAGGCACTTTGACGAAGGCGGTGCACGGCTTGGCGCGATCGATGAGGACCCTGCGGACCAGATTGGCCGCGCGCTGGCCGGTTTCAAGAAGATCGATGTGCGGAATGGTGTGATAAAGTACCAGTGCGTCGGCCGATGTCGACATGAGCGGCGTAATATTGGCGTGCAGATCGAGTGTCGCGACAAGCGGAATCTGGGGGCCGACAACGGCGCGGACAGCGGCGAGAATCTCTCCTTCAACATCGGGATGCTGATCAGCCGCGAGCGCACCGTGAAGGGCGAGGAGAATTCCTTCCACCGGAAGTGCGTTCTTAAGTGAAGAAATCAGCTCGTCATGTAGCCAACGGAACGTTTCTGCGGTGGCTTGTCCGCTGGGCCACGCTGGCAGCCGGACGAGGCCGACGATTTCTGGTTTCTCGGGCCAGAGGCGGAGCGATTGGATAAAGCCGCCGATCTCATTCGATTCAGCCATCTTCTCAACAAGATTATCTCCTCGGAGAATGCCGAACGATTCGAAGTCGGCCCGACTGGTCGGGATGGGATTGAACGTGTTCGTTTCTTGCCAGAGTTGGCCGATGGCGATGCGCATGGTTCGCATTAAGCAGCAAGTTGCGAGAGCGCGCGATCGAGTCGGTTGACCGCTTCGGTCACATCCGCGGATGTCATCGCGGCGCAGAACCCGTGGTGGCATGGTGCGCCGTTGTAGTCGTGGAAATACACGCCGTTTTCGATCGACGCCTTGTAGAAACGGAGGAGCGTGGTGCGGTCGTGCCGTTGCGCCTCGGCGAAGTCGGTCACTTCTTGCTCAGCGGGGATGCCGAAGTAGATGCCGAAGCGGGCGCCGAGACGTTGGACGCGAGCCGTGATGTTGTATTTGGTGAACAGCGAGCAAAGGCCGGCGATTAATTGCTCGCCGATCGAGTTGATGTGGTCGTAGAAGCCCTGTTGCCGATAAGCAGTGATGGCGGCGAGTGCGGCTGCGATCGTGACCGGATGCCCATTGTATGTTCCGCTGTGCTGACAATCGCCGAGCGGCATCAGCCGATTCATGATGTCGTGCCTTCCTCCGAAAACGCTGAGAGGATACCCGCCGCCGACGGCTTTGCCCAATGTACAGAGATCGGGCGTGACATGGAGGTACTCCTGTGCACCGCCGATTCCCATGCGGAAGGCGCTTAACACTTCGTCAAAGACGAGAAGTGTGCCGTGGCGGTGTGTGAGGCTGCGGAGTGTGCTCAGGAACTGGGGTTTGGGAACAATGCAGCCGGCGTTGTAGTAGATGGGTTCGATGAACGCAGCAGCCAACTCGTCGCCGAAGCGGACGAAGGCTTGTTTGAGAAATGCAACGTTGTTGTAGGGGATTTGGATAATGAGGCCGCCCTGAGTTTCGGCGACGCCGGCTGAAATCGGTTTGAGCGGCGGCGCAAACTGGCCCGGCTCTCCGGCAGCGGCCCACATGACCTGGTCGTGGTAGCCGTGAAAATTGCCTTCGAACCGGAGGATTTTTTGGCGGCCGGTAAAGGCGCGAGCCAGGCGGAGGCAGTGCATTGTCGCCTCCGTGCCAGAGCCCGTGAAACGGACCAGATCGAGGCACGGGACCGATTGGCAGAGCAACTCGGCAAGCTCACCGTGTTGTTCATTTTCGTAGGAGCACGGGGCGCCCCGATTCATAGCATTTTCAACGGCGGCGCGAATGCGAGCGTCGCCATGGCCGAGGAGCGTTGCCCCATGCGAGCAGCACAGATCGATATATTCGCGGCCGTCCAGGTCCCACAGGCGGCAGCCGACGGCGCGGTCGAAGTAGAGCGGATGGCCGAGGGCCTGATTGACGCGAGTGGAGGAGGAGACACCGGAAGCGAGGGATTTTCTAGCGAGCTCGAAATGATTTTGGACCCTGCTCATAGGCCGATGTATCCCATGTAGCCCAGATCCAGCGCGCGGTCGATGAACCAGGCTGCGCCGAAGAGGGCGAGCAGAATGGAAATGCCCATAGCGACTTTGTGGCCGTGTTTCCAGTGATTCAAAGTGTAGGCGAGTGGCAACAGGCAGATGGCGATGACAAGCTGACCGAATTCAACGCCGAGGTTGAATGACAGCAGGCAACGAATGAGCCCCTCCGTCGGCAATCCCATCTCGCGTAGCACATTGGCAAATCCGAAGCCGTGAACGAGGCCGAAGAAAAAAGTCAGCCACCAGCGATGGCGGGTCGGCGAGGGAAGCTCGGGGCTCGGGGCTTGGGGTTCGGGATAAGCGTTGATTGCAGTCCCGAGTCCCGCGCCCCGAGCCCCGAACCCCCTCCTTGCCAAGAGCCAGACGTTTTCAACGGCGACATAAACGATTGTCGCCGCAATGGACGTCTCAATGAGTCGCGTCGGAAGCTTGACCACTTCCAGCGTGGCGAGGATCAGCGTGATGCTGTGGGCGATAGTGAACGAAGTGACAATCTTCACGATTTCGCGAAACCGGCTGACGACAATCAGCGCAATCAAAAAGCAGATGTGGTCGTAGCCCAAAAAAATGTGCTCGACGCCCATCTTGAAGAACCGCCAGATGCTTTCGGAAAGCGAGCGCTGGGTCTGGGGCGCAGAAGGTTCGAAGCCGGTGGAGTATTCGAAGTCGGGAGCGTATTTGCTGAATGAGGTTTCGTATTCCTCGCCTTGGCAGGCGAAGACGCCGAGGACGGTGTGGCGGTCGGTGAGTTGATCGAAGAACCCGAAGGCAATGGCAACGACTTCGGGCGGCTGATCCGCTTTACGGACGAAATCAAACGGAATCAGGCCGTTTTGGGTGTGAAAATCGGCAGCGGGGATCGCGTCACCAATGTCCGGCGGCCAGAGGAAGCCTTTGAATTCGCCGAGGTCGGCCGTCTCGTCGTCTTCGCTGATTGCGAGGCCGATTTTGGTGCGAAGAAAGTCGGCAATTTGCGGCGCGTGGTTCTCTAACTCAGTGCGCTGGAGCTTATTGTCGTGGTTATCGTCCAGCGGAGTGATTTTGAGGAGCGTGAAAATGTCGTACGTCAGCCGCGTCTCGATTTTGTCGGGCGAGATGGTGACGCGGACGTAACTCGTGTCGGGATTATGGGCGAGGAGAACTGCGGCGACAAGCCAAGCGGCGGGCATGGGGGCTCGGGGTTCGGGGCTCGGGTTAGGATTTAAACTGCCAAGGCATGTCGTGCCTCGTGTCACCCGTTTTGAAAACGAGTAATATATGAGTATCAGCAGCTATCGAGAATTAAAGGTCTGGCAAAAGGGCGTTGAGTTAACGGAATTTGTTTGCAAATCAACGAGCGCATTTCCAACCAATGAACGCTTCGGACTTACAAGCCAATTACGCCGTGCGGCAGTTTCAATTCCATCGAATATTGCCGAGGGCCATGCGCGAGAATCAACCAAGGAATATTTGCACCATATTTCTTTCGCGCTCGGTTCCATTGCGGAGCTAGAAACGCAGTTCGTGATTGCCGGACGGTTGGGTTACCTGACGGACGATCTCACCAACAAGCTACTGGAAGCCTGCGAACACATCGGACGCATGTTACGCAGTTTACAACTTTCACTGCGATTAAAACTGGGCCGCCAAGATCATCGACGCGACGATGAGATTTAGTCCCGAAACCCGAGCTCCGAATCCCGAGCCCCTTGGTTTCTACGGCTTGTAGGTAATCCACATCGGCGAAGCCCAGACTAGCTCGCCGTCGGTCTGCTCGCCGCGGACGTAGTAGTAGCTTTCCTTGCCGGCTTTCGGTTCTTTGTCGGTCCAGGTGAACTCGACCTCGGCCTTGTTGGGCTCGCCGAGGACGTGCTCAACGTCATCCTTGACGAGCGTTACTTTGGCGAAAGGTGCGGTGCCGTGGAGCTTGATCGTGACGGTCGGCGGTTCGCTGGTCGTCACGTCGTCGCCCATCATGTAGGTCTTGCCGCCCGTCGTGCAGCGGTAGTCGGCGATGATGTTGTCCGTGGCGGCGTAGGTATGCCGCTTCTTCATCGCGGCGAGCATGTCGTCGCGAGTGCCGCCCTCGGCATAGACCATGCCGTAGCTGATGTGCGTCGAGCCGTGGTCGCTGCTGGATTCGAAGGAGAACTTGTAACCCTTGAGGAGGGCCAGGTTGATAAAGCCCTTGGGCTCATAGCCGCCGAGCGAAAAATCAGCGTTCGGGCTGCGGGGAGCGCCAGGCCGCTCGTAATTCATACGGCAACCTTGATAGATTTCGACCATCGGCTCGACCGAGGGATCGTTGTCGCGCCAGTCGGTGCCCATTCCCGTGGCACTCGTGTGCGAGGCACAGACGCCGTCGAACTGCTTCAGATACTTGTAGAGCATCTGAGTGTCGGGGGCATGGACGACGTTGTCGCGGTCGGTCCTCGGCAAACGCGGCAGCGTACGGACGCCCCGACGCGTGAAGATGACGTTACGATGGCCTTCGGGATAGGTCACGCTGCGTTCGTAGGCGTAAGGCGGATCGAATGCGCCGGGAAGCCGAAACGCGTCGGTGGTTTTTTGAGTCAGCCACCAGGGATATTCGCGGTGGCCGCCATTGTCGTGATCGCTGTTGCCGAGCCAATCGTGGCTGGCGACGTCGATGGCATAGCGCCACATGTCTTCGAGCGGGCCGTCGTTGCCGCCGTCGCCGCTGATCTCCGTGTGGCGGTGGAAATCGCCACGGACGATTTGCAGGTTCTTGCCGCCGATGTTCGCGCGGTAAGCGCGGATGCGTTCGAGCTCGGAACGTTCCTTTGTCGTGGCAGCGCTGGCCTGAGCGCTGGGATTCGGAACCACCTTGGCGGCGACGAGCGCGGCGGGCTTTACTTCGCCTTTAATTTCCAGACGGCTGACGAAAATGTCGTTATCGAAGGGGTCCTGCCCGGCAAGGATGCCCAGGGCATTCGCGCCGCGCTGGCTGACATGCCGATCTTGCCGGTGATCGCTCGAATGCGCGATGAGCAGACCGCCGTCGGGCAGCGGCGTGGCGGCAGGGCTGTTGTAGAGCAGATTGTCGCTATGGGGAACAAGAACCGGGCCGGTCCACTGGTTGCCTTCGAAATAAGAGGCGTACGTCATCCAGACGGAGCCGATTTGAGAGCGGAAATCGTTCTGGCGAGCGCGGGCGAGAACCCAGATGCGGCCCGCGTTGTCAGCAACGATGCGGGCGATGTTGTTGTGGACGTTGGCGCGGAGGACGGCGCCTTCATCGGCGTCGGCGAGCGGGCCGGTGGCGGGACGCGCGGCCGCGGCTTCGGTTCCACGGCGACGACGCGGATCCGCGCCGGGCAGCGAGTTGGCTAGCAGCGTCGAAGTGTCATGCCACTTTCCATCTTTGAGAATGGCAAGGCCAATCTGGCGGTCTTTATAGAGCGCAATGCCGTCGCGGTTTTCGAATGGCGCCTGGCCGCTCCAATCCTTGCCCCAAGAAGGACCGCTTTCTTCGTAGGCGACCCAAAGTGAATTCTGTTTGTCGTAGGCGAGAGCCGGGCGGGCTTCGTAGTCGGGCGTGTTGGCGACGGGGCGAGCTTCGCCGGCCTTGCCGGTCTTGTCGAACTCACGAACCCAAACGTCGTAATCGCCTTTTTCATAGGTGTCCCACGCAATGGCGACGTTGCCGCTGGTGCTGGCAGCAATCGCCGGCGCCCAGCAGTTGCGCGACTGCGTGCTGACCGTTTCTTCCTTACTCCAACTATTGCCGTCTTGATGACGAGTATGGATTTTGAACGCGCGATTACGAGCGCCTTGCCAGGCAACCCAAACTTTTCCAGCGGAATCGGTCGCGGCCACCGGCCAGACATCGTTGTCGTCGGAGCTCGAAATCTTCACAGCCGTGCCGAGTTTGCCGCCGGAGAGCGGGCGAGCCCAGATGTCGAAATTGGCGATCTTGGCATTGTCGGGGAACGGTTTGTAGTTCGCATTCTGCGACCAGAAGATCCAGGCGGTGCCATCGCCGGCGACAGCGACGGCGTTCTTGTAGATGTCGCAGCCGTTTTCGGTGACGGCGATTTCTTCTCCAGGGACGCCGCTCTTCACGACGCGGACGACGAGTTGGTCGCCGCCGGGGGCCTTGGTCAAAAAACCAAGATCCGTCGGTTCGCTACCCCAAGCGCGGGCGCGTTCATCGCGGTCGATGCCGGGCGTGAAGCATTGATAGGTGATGTAGGCGGTGCCATCTTTGGCAACGGCGGCGGCGGGATAGTCGTGATCGGTCTTGCGATCGGAGGTGACCTGGCGCGAGGCGCCGGTGCGTTCGATCTCGACACCTCCCTCAAGCTTCTCGATGTACTTGCCGTAGGGAATGTCGGAGAGCTTGAAGTTGAATTCGCCTTGCTCGGTTTTGATGCTGACGACGGAATCTTCCGTCACGTCAGTGAGCGAGATCAGAACGCCGTTATCGGCAAGGTTGCCGCCCGTTGCGCCGGCTTTGGCTTTGGCCTTCGCGGCCGCGCCGCCTTTTTTGCCCTTCGCCTTGGGTTGGCCATCGGTCCCTTTCTGCTCAGCGGCCTTCGCCTTGGCGGCGGCTTTTTGAGCGCCCGTGCGGTTATCTGCGGCGGGGCGGGTCGAGGCGACCCAGCCTTCGGTGCCGTTGGCCTGATCGGTTTGCTCGAAGCGCCACCCGCTGATCATGGCGACCTTGCCAGGCTTTACGTTGACGGTGCCGTCCCACGTTTCAGGTTCTTTGTCGTTAAGACCGAAACGGATGCGCACGCCGACGTCGGCAGCGGTGGCCGTCGAAGAAATAAGGAAGAGCGATATCAGGGCCAGACGAAAGAGAGAGGTTTTCATAATCTTGAACGAGGCAGGAAATGTTGGCAGGTCCAGCGAAATTCTTAGACCCTCACCCGGCCGCGGCGCGGCCATCCTCTCCTAAGGGAAGAGGCGTTTTAGGGCAGCCGCGATTGTACCGTTGCTGGGGCCGGTCTCAAGCTGGAGCACAATTTTTCGATCGCTTGCTCTCGTCCCCGAAGTGCCAATGCTCGTTCGATTCGTCAGTTTCAGGCGCGATCGGAAATGGACGAAGAACGGGTCGCAATCGCTGGCGCTGGTGCTCAATTCAACGGTATACCGCAATCAAAATCGCGGTGAACCCGCGCGGAAAGTTACTTTTCGACTGCGAAATTGATTTTCCGGCTGGCGGATACTTATTAGCCCTCGGCAACCATTTTTCCAACGCCTGGCCAGTATTTTCGCCGCAAAAACAAAGCTTATAGCATCGCGTTCTTGGCGGCACGGCACTTGCGATCAGAAGCGAAACTCTCGATTTGCGGGAAAGCCGCACGACTGAGAAGGGGCGCTCAGAATCTGTCTTTTGGCGCGGCAATCGCCGCCGAGAAGCTTGGGGATCCGAATGGCCGTCGGTAAGCAGCGTGTGACGCTCTGTATGATCGTGCGCGACGAGGAACAGAACCTCGAAGCGTGTCTAAATCCGATCGCGGACCTGTTTGACGAGATCGTTATTATCGACACGGGTTCGCGAGACCGCACGGTCGAGATAGCGCGGCGATTTACTTCGCACGTGCATCATTTCCCGTGGTGCGACGATTTTTCCGCGGCGAGGAACGAAAGTTTGCGGCATGCCACTGGCGATTGGGTTTTCTGGCTCGATGCTGACGATCGAGTTCGACCAGCGCAGGTTGCTCCCCTGCGGGAGCTGCTGGGACGGTTGGACGATCGCCCACGGCTTTATATGCTCAACACGATTGTGTTGTCCTCGACTCCCGGGGAAGAGCCTCGATTGGTATCGCATCCGCGCTTGTTTCGCAGGCATCCGGAACTGCAATGGCGCGGGCGTGTTCACGAGCAATTGATGCCGAGTTTCGACCTGCCGCACTATGAGCGACTGTTCTCAAAAATTGAAATTGAGCACGTGGGCTATCAAGATCGACTGCTGACGGAGCGCAAGTCGCGACGAAAGCTGCGGCTATTGCGGATGGACTATGCCGTGGATCCGAACAATCCGAGTGTCCTGTTTCATTTGGGCATAGGGCTGGTGTTCGCCGGTAATTATCCGGAAGCAACGCGGCACTTTCTGCGATTGCTAAACATGAATCTGACGCCGACCGATGCCGTGCCGTGGGTGTATGACGCATTGATCGACCTGTCGCTTTTAGCCGGCAATCCGGCTGAGGCCGCGCGATATGCGGAGCGGGCGCTGGCACTGTTTCCCGACGATGAGTATTTGCTCTATGCCCGGGCCAAGACATTTTACATCTGCAAGGATTATCAACCGGCAATTTGCCTGTTGGAGCGCGCGATCCGTGCTCCTCATCGTGAGTTGCTGTTCCAGGTCCCGGGAAACGTCAAGACGAAGCTGGCTCCTCTGATGCTGGGAGCGGCGCACCGGATGCTAGGCGATTCCGCGCAGGCGGAAGCAGCATTGCAAGCCGTCCTGAACTCGGATGCAGCCGATTGTGAGGCCTTGTTCAATCTGGGTCTTCTCTATCTTGATCAAGGCCGCCGGACGGACCTCGTTCAGCTTATGCAGCGATTACTCGAAACCCCCCGCGGGGCGTTGAATTCAAAATTGCTCGCGGCTCTGTGCTATTTGCGGCATGGCAATCTCGACGTGGCCCGGCAGCTTATTGATGACGTGATTGCGAACGACCCGAATCTGATCCGCGCGCGAATGCTGCGGGTGGAATGGCTGTCGCGATCGAATTCGCCGCTGGAAGAGTTGATTCGCGCGATCAACGATGTGCTACGGGTCCAGCCAGGTCTTTTTGAGGCTCAGAATTGGCTACGGAAAGTTCACCAAATGCAAGCCGCGGCGGCCGATGCGGCGCGAGCTGCTCCGGCTGCAATGCCGGCCTGGTCTTCGCCCGCCGTAGTGATGCAGGGCATTCCTGCGTAACAAAATCAACGAATACGAGCGCGTGTACCGATCAAACGGATGACGCGGAACGTGTTGCGAGTAAAACGGCCGCCATTCTCTGAAACACGTCACCCCACTGTTCGATTCGGGTTTGACGAAACAGACGCATCGTGGGGTACCACGGGGAATCTTCGCGGTCTTTCATCCATCGCCAGTCCGGCGCGAACTGAGTGGCTAGCCAAACGCGAACGCCCAAGCCGCCAGCCAGATGAGCAATGGCCGTGTCCGACGTAACCACGAGGTCGAGATGCATCATCACGGCCGCCGTATCCAGGAACGCGCCTTCGCCCCTGTCAATTTCAGGATTCAGCTCAACGACCGGAACGCTTTGGCGATTGGCGGCGATTTGGTCCAGTCCGTTGTATTTTTGCAAACTTATCAGGGAATGACCGGGCAATTGCGCCAGCGGGGCAAATTCGGATAACGGAACAGAGCGCAGCCAGTCGTACTTGAAATTGGCTTCTCCCTGCCAGGCGATGCCGATCTTGACGCCGGGGATCTGTGCGATTCGCGGCTTCCAGAAGTCGAGCCGGTCCTGCGGGGCGAATAGATAGGCCGGCTGATTCGGCGGAATTCCTAACAGCCGGGCGAGGCTGAGCAGCGGAATTTGATAGTCATGCGCGGGCAGCGGCGCGTCTTGTGGAATGAGCAAGTCAACGCCACGTGTGCGAGCTAATAATGGCGTCAACGTTTTTTGCACTTCACAGAAAACCGTGGCGCCGAGATTTTTCAGACGTTCGGCGTAGCGAATGAACTGCAGAGTGTCCCCCAGGCCTTGTTCGGCGTGCAGGAGAATTGTTTTGCCAGCCAGCGGCTCGCCTTGCCAGCGGGGCCGGTCGTAGCGTGCTGCCGATTTTTGAAAAATGGTGGGGCGAAAATCGTAATCAATCCAACCTTGCTCGAAATCGCCGAGCGAAAGCTCCACCATGCCGCGGTGATATTTTGCATCGGCATACAAAGGACGGATCGCCAGCGTTTTATTAAAAGACTTGAGGGCCAGGTCATAGCGGCCCCAATAGGCGGCCTGAATATTTCCCAGGTTGTTCCAAGGCTCCGCGATCGTCGGGTCGGCATTGACCGCTTGTTGAAAGACGACGGTGGCCTCTTGGCCCCGATGCTGTTTTTCGCGCAATAATCCGAGCGTGCTCAGGTAGGCTCCGAAACCAGGCTTCAGTTTCAGCGCCTCCACAAGATGGCGTTCCGCTTCCGAAACGCGACCAAGCGTCAGGTAGGCAAATCCCAAGTAATGATGAGCGTCGGCACACGTGGGGTCCAAACGCAGCGCCTCGTTTAGGAAGAATAAAGCGTTATCGCAAAGGTTAACGCGGCACAGCGTCAGCGACAGGTTGGTGAGGGCCTCCACGTAAGCCGGTTGAGCACTGACCGCGGCTTTGAACGCATCGAGAGCTTCCGCATGCCGCTCCTGTTCGAGTAATAACAGGCCGATGTTGTTCAGTGCGCCGGCGGCCTGGGGATTAAGCCGCACGGCTTCCCGAAAATGACCAATTGCTTCATCGAATCGCCGCTGCTGCGTGCGCGCCCAGCCGAGCAGGTGATGAACGTTCGGCTCGTGCGGAAATCTGTGATTGGTGTCGAGCAGCAGATCGACGAGCTCGTCAACGTGACCACCCTGGATCAAAACTTGGAAATGTTGTTCGAGTGCGATGGGAACCATGTCGGAGGCCGTCCGGTGCAGACGACTGTGCTAATGAGAGGATGGATAATTCGTAACTGCTTTTAGCGAGCGGCGATTCCGGCTCGGCGGATTTTTTCGACCCACGTTTTCAATAACAGCTTGTCCGGGATGTCGATGCTATTATCCAGCTCGGCTGCTTTTTGGGCCATGCTGTCTTCCGTCACATCAGACCAGGAATTGATAATCCAAACCGGCAACCCTTCCCACAATTTGTCCAAAGGCGAGCTCCGCACGATGGGAATGCATCCTAGACACAACGCTTCCCACGTGCGATGGCAATCGAGGCCATTGCCCAGCGGCGAGAGCACAAATCGATGCTGGAGCCTTTGTCGGCGCCACGAATCAAGCCGCGGGGTTTTGCGCGCCTCGTAGTACACACAATGCGCCGGAATTTGCGCCATCGCGGCGCGGCGATCTCGTCCAAACCGTTTCGTCATGTTGAAATGAAAGTTGGCGTAGGCCCGATGGGATAGCTGTACGGCTGCTGCTGATGCCCGGAGACCCAGCAAATCCTCTTCTTGACGAACCGGCGATTGTCTCGGTCCCCACCAAGGAACCCTGCCGATTGCGATCGTGTGATAATCCAAGCCGATCGGCAAGGGAAACAGCTTGGGGTGTTGCCCGATGCAGTTCTGCGCAAACCACGCAATAACTCGCGGCGAGTTCAAAAACTCATCGGCGGCCGCCGACGAAGGAAAAATATCCACGGGCGCAAGCTCGTCGGCATCACCTGTTACCAAGACGAACGGCGGACACGAAGATGGCAGCCGTGGAAAAACGTTGGCTACAAAATCGGCCATCGCCGACGTGCAGACATACACGCTCTGCCCGGCCTGAAGACGCTCGCTCCAATCGGGCGAGTATTCGCCATTTCGAAAACTTCGAACGGTTTCATGATTGAACGGACGAACGTCACAAGACTTCAAAATGCCGTAGGAAGAAACCAACTGGCAATCATGCTCTTCCTCGCCGCGCTCTTCCTCGCCGCGTACGCCGAACTGAGATCCAACCGATGCTTTCGAAGGTTCCTCCCCTGTGGAGACAAAGCGAATGGCATGTCGATAACTTCCGTTCGCCGCGAGCGGCTGGGCATACCTGCCCAAGGCATCATCCAGTCGCGCCAACTGCTGCAGTCTGTTGACCGGAACGCCGCGTACGCCGTTAAACGTTGGATCTACTTCCACGGCGCTACGGTACGATTCGATTGCTGGTTGCAATTCCCCCTGTGCTAGAAACGCATCTCCCAGATTGTTATGCGCTACGAAATAGTCCGGCTTGAGGGCCAGCGCACGGCGGCAACTGGCAATCGCTCCGTCCAAATTGCCTTGCGCCCGAAAAACGACTGCGAGATTGGCATGGGCCTGGGCGCAATCCGGTTGCAACTCGAGCGCGCGCCGATAACAAGCCACAGCCTCGCCGAACTTGCGCTGCACCAGCAGCACATTGCCCAAACAAAGATGGGTTTCCGCCAGATCAGGCTTCAACTCCAGTGCCTGCCGATAGCTGCCAACCGCTTTTTCCAACTGATATTGAGCCTGATAGGCCTGACCCAGGTTGTGGTATGCCTGATAAAGTCCCGGCCGCAGTTGCAAGGCGCGTTGATAACACGCAATGGCTTCGTCCGTCTGGCCCAAAGCATCGAGCGCGCCGGCCAGGTTATAGCGAGCAGCCGCATGATCGGGTTCCAATGCCAGCGCGTGGCGGTAGCACGTCACCGCGTCATCCAACTTCCCCTGCGCCGATAGCACATTGCCCAGGTTGCAATGGAGCAGCACGTCGTTCGGGCGAAGGCTGATTGCCTGCCGGATCAACTCCGACGCCGCGCTATTGTGGCCTCGCGCAAAGCCAATGAGTCCCAGAAAGTGAAGCGAATCGGTGTGGTTGGGATCGACGTCGAGAACTTGTTGAAACAGAGCCTCGGCCAATGGAATGTTGCCCGCCTGATAATGATGCAATGCCGCTGAAAACGTCTCGGAAATCATCGCCATGCATGCAGGATAGCATAGTGTCGCGCGAGACGCCCTGATGACATGTTTGCAGCAGAAGAGCAACCCTGGCGAGTCTATTGGGTCGCACGAATACGTTGGTTCAACTCGGCGCGGACGGTGGCAAAGACGCTGTCCCAATCGCCGGTCGTTTGTTGTCGAAATAGCCGCATGGTTGGATACCAGGGGCAATCATTGCGGTTTTGGAGCCAGCGCCAGTTCGGCACGAAGGGAAGCGCCAGCCAAACGGGCACTCCCAAAGCGCCTGCTAGGTGTGCGATGGATGTATCGGAGCTGATCACGACGTCCAGATTCATCATGATCGCAGCCGTATCCATAAACGCCCCCTGCTCTTGGTCGATGTCACCGCCAAAATCGACAACCGATTCTGGATCACCGTGCGCAGCCAGTTTCTGCTGCGGATCTCCTTTTTGCAAACTGATCAGGCGAACGCCAGGCGTCTGAGCGAGCGATGCGAGGCAATGGATCGGAATATCGCGCTGACGATGAGCACCGCGGCTAGACCGGCCATACCAATTGACTCCGACTCGAAAGCCACTGACTCGCTGCAGCTTTTTACGCCAAAAATCGACGAGGCCCCGCTCGG
>DASXLL010000034.1:0-7550 GCA_036496265.1 Pirellulaceae bacterium
AGCGGTGCTTTGCCGTCCACAGCATATCGATCGACTGATATTCGAGACTCGCGAACGCATACCACAGCGCGCTGCCGTCCCACCAGGTTTCGCCCCGCATCTTGTGAATGCCGCCGAACAGATAAATCACGCACATGTGCAGTTGCAGCAGCCGAATGGCGATGTTGGTGTCAATGCGAGGGAGCGCTGGCCAGACGCCAGTGCCACCCATGCGCCTCCGTGCCAACCACCTATCCACCGACCAAACCCCGCCGCTATCGCCAACCATCAAGTAGGTGGCAATGAACACATTGATTTGATCCAGCCCAAACAGCGTCCCCGTCAATCGATTCACATACGAAACACTGATCATCCACGCCAACACAGCCACCACCCGCGTGTACCAGCCAACCGTCAGCATCGCGAACACGACGAGGCCAGCAAAGTGCAATGCCCACAACAACGCCGGCGACTCGATGTAATACAAATAACTCCAGGCATAGTTAGCGCCCGCCGGCGACCGATTGAGTAGTGCCGACGTGTCAGCATTGAGCCAACTATTCGGTCCCACAAAGTCGCCCAGCCGCAGCGTCCACACCACGTGCGTATAAAGCAGCATCGCCCCGCCGCAGATGCGAACGAGTGCCAGCGTATGCGGCAGCGACGACGTGAACCAAAAATTATTCCAGCCAGCGGCGATGCCAGCGGCCCAGTCGCGCAATGATTTGGTAATCGGGTTCATTGGCCGCCTCCGTTGGTCCTAGTTTCCTTTGGAGGTGTCTCGCTCATCTCGCGGTAGGTGTCCATGGCATCGAGCGTGCGATGCTCAATCGAGATTTCATCCGGATCAGCCGGGCGGTGCTCGATCCGCGTGATCTGCACCTTGTCGCCGCCAAATTCATGCTTCAAATGTCCCTCAATCGAAGCCCGCATCGCCTCATATTGCTTCCGCGAATGCTGCCAAACACCACGATCCGTCTCATACGCTTTTTTCAAAACCTGATATCGATCCCGCTCCGCGGCTGACGCCGTCAGCGGCGGCGGCGAAGGCTCGGGGGCGAACTCCGCGGGCGCGAAACGCGTGTTCAGAGCCTCGGAGAGCATAAAGTACCGGTGATACAAGAGCCGCGGCCGCTCTTCGCGCAGATTCGGGAACCGCCCGGTAACCGGCTGCTTACCATCGTTAAATTCGACTTTGTAATCAACCAAATGATTCGGCCCCGGATCGGGTGCAAAGAAGGCATAGCCATGACTCAAGTACATCGCCTGGCAATACGGCTGAATAAAACGCCTCAGCGGCCCCGCGATGGGCGATTCGCCGCCCCGGCTGCTGCAGATAAACGCCAGCGGCGGCGCGATGACCGCGGCTACGTGCAACGTGACCAGCACGCTGATGGTCAGTTTGGCCCACCGTGGCAACTTTGATGTCGGCGACGTCTCGTCCTGAGCTGCCGGCTTGTGTTTGGCCATGTAGGAAATATCGTCGGCTATCGTCAGCCTCGGCGAACTATTCACATCGGCGGCGTAGAAGCGCTAGACGAGCTAGTTTAGGACTATTCCGAAAAAACGGACTGTGCTGTATCGATCACCTGCGCGCACGAAAAAACCCGCGACGTTTTCACGCCGCGGGTTTCCGTTTCCGTTGTCCGAGTCTCGTAGCGTGGGCTGTGCCCACCGTTATTTACCGCGAGGCAACTTTGTCGCCATCGAAGTCGAAGCTCAGCTCCTGCGATTGGCCGGCTTTCAGCGAGATCGTTTCTTCCTTGGTGATCGTGCGGCCGCCGCGTTCGAGCTCGACGCGAATGGTGTAATCGTTCCAGCTCTTATTGCCGGACAGGCCGATGGTACGGAAGATGCGAGTCTCACCGCTGGCCTTGGTGGCATTGCCGGCCAGATAGACCTTGGCGTCGGACGGGACGTGAACCGTCAGCGAGGTCTCGGTCGAGGCCGAGGCATCGAAATCGAAGGCCAGGTTGGCGGTCTCGCCAGCCCGGACGTCGATCTTCTTCACCTGTTCGACGGTGCGGCCGTCGCGAACGACTTCGGCCCGCACTTCATAGCTGTAATTGAAACCACTGGCCAGATCGCGCGAGACATACTGGCGATTCTCGCCGGTGCTCGTGGTGGCCTGGCCATTCACATAGATCTTCGCATCTTGCGGCACAGCGACCGACAGCAGGCCGTCGGCCCGCATCGTCGAAGTGCTGGTGCCAGGAATCGGAGCAACACCCGGAGCCGGAGCAGCCGGAACGCCGCCCGAAGGAACGGTGGTGGCCGGAGGAACCATCGAAGGATCAACCGGGCTCATTTGCATGCCAGGCGAGTAGTAGTAGGTGCCGCCGCCCGAACCACCGCTCGAACCGCCGGAAGAACCACCGTAGTAGCCACCCGACGATCCCCCGCTCGAACCGCCCGAAGAGCCGTAGTAGCCGCCGGACGAACCGCCCGAGCTACCACCCCAGCCGCCGGAAGATCCGCCCGATGAGCCACCGTAACCGCCCGAGGAACCGCCCCAACGGTGATGATGATGAAACAGACCGCCGCCGCCCCAGCTTCCGCCAGAGCTACCACCGGAACTGCCACCAGAGCTACCGCCCCAGTAACCGCCCGAGCTGCCACCGGAACTGCCCCAGCCGCCCGAGCTACCGCCCGAGGAGCCGCCGTAGCTGCCACCGCCGTAGCGATGATGGAAAGCGTTGGCCTGGGTCGTCCAGGCAAACAAGGCCAGCGACATCACGCCGCCAGCAACAAACTTGGACAGAATCGTGCGCACCATGCGTCTTACTCCCCGTGAATGCAGTGGAAAATGAGTGTTTATGTGTATGGGCAGACCGACAGACCTTTCCCAGAACATAGCAACCGTAGCATGTAATTCAATGAGCCTGGGAAATATTTAGTGTCTGCGTCATTTGCGTTACATAGGTTAACTTTGACGCCTTGGAATTGATAGCAAAATCTTAGGTTAAAAATAGCAAAGTGCGTGGTGGCAAGGGTTTGCGGATTTTGGACGAGCCGGCGGTAGTCCGCAAGGAGCCGGCGAAAGAGTAGCGAATCGCGCGCCGCCGAAGCTGGCAAACAACGCTGGCAAGGGCCGCAACTCCGGAAATGCCGGGAGAATTGCCAACCGCTGGCAGCGCTGCGTTTAAGCAGGCAAATACATGTCGAGAATGATGGCGGTTGGCACCGGCTGGACGGTTACCGCGGCAAGGGAGGCCGGCAGAAGCACCGTCTGGCCGATTGGAAGGACAAGATTGCTGTCGCCGAGCAATTGCACCCGTCCGGAAATGACGCTGACGATGTGAAAGCGGTTGTCACCGCCGATTTGCATGTCGCAGCTGATCGTTAGGCGATCGAGGACGAATTTCTCACAGTCAACTAAACATTCACGGCCGGGTTCGATCGATCGCCGCGGCTGAACGGGGCCGAGTTCGATGGCTGTAAAATCGATTGCGGCGAGTCCTTGCTCGATATGCAGTTGCCGCGGCTTTCCGTCTGTTCCGACGCGGTCCCAATCGTAAAGGCGATACGTCGTGTCGCTGGCTTGCTGGATTTCCGCGACGAGCAAACCGGCGCCGAGAGCGTGAACGGTTCCGGCTGGAATGAAAATGCAATCGCCAATTCGCGGCGCGAAGGAATGCAAAAAATCCGCGGCTTTTCCCATGCGAATTGCGTGTGAAAAAGCCGGCAAATTGCTGCCTTTTTTGAGCCCTGCATAGATCTTGCTGCCGGGCGAGGCGTCGAAAACAATCCAGGCTTCGGTCTTGCCGAGATCGGGCGGTGTGAGCTTCGCCGCCGCCGCATCATTGGGATGCACCTGGACTGACAAGTCCTTTTGGCAGTCGAGCAGTTTGAAGATTAAGGGAAAGCGCGGTTGCGGCGCATGTTTACCAAACAGTTCATCGCCGCGATGGACGACGAGGTCATGCAGCGTCGTTCCGGCGAGCGGGCCGCAAGCAATGACCGATTGGCCCTGGGGGTGGTCGGCAATTTCCCAGCTTTCCGCATAGTCGCTGCCTTCGCCGATTGGCTTGCCGAGTAAATCGCCGAGGCGGCGGCCGCCCCAGAGGTAACGCTTTAGAACTGGCGTGAAGGTGAGAGGATAGAGCGGCGTCATGTGGTGATCGTAGCCCGCGGTGGTATTTCATGCAGCGACGGGCGGAGGGTCCGAGTGAGGGGGCGACCGAGTGATAGCGGAAGGGCGATTTTGTAAGCGTTTCAATTTGATGGCAGCGTGAAAATCAAACTGAATACATCTGCGACAAAATGGAGTAAATGCGGTGACTTTCTGGCTCGAATTCTCACATTTAGTCGTCGGCATAGGCGTTGCTTTTTAGTTATGGCAGTTAGTTGGGCAGGTCATCCGCTTGGAAAGGGACCGAGCAATGTTCGCCAATGTGCTAATGCTGGCTTTGTTTTACATCGTGCTGGTTGTGCCGGTTCTATGGTCCTTGCAGCCTGCACGGTTGCCGACGTCGTTTTAGGCCAGCAAGGGTCGGCTAAGGTTTGCTGCCGGCGTGGCCGAAAAACCACGATGGCAACATGTCCGATTCCGAGCGGGGGAGTCAGTCGTGCCAGACGGCCGTCGAAAACGTCGCTTCAGCAAAAATCCGGCTCGTCGCCGTTGGTACGCCCTGCATCGCACTCGTCGCTTTTGTCGCCGCTTCGGCTGGAGCCGGCCGGCGTAAGCGAAAAATCTCCATGAGCTTTATTACTCATTCTGCGTTTTCCGTCATGCTCCTCTTGGCGCTGCTCGCTGGGTTTTGGGGGCATCAGCGCACCGTGCAACGCGGCTTCTAGGTCGCTGCGAGCGTCGTTCTGATCTTACGACGCCGCCGGCAAGATCGTGTCTTCGTGCTCATAACCTGGGGCACAGCAGCAAAGGAATTTGAGCGTTTCATTGCCCTTATTTGTGATCGTATGCCGCGCGCCGGGCGGTATTGCGATCGCGTCGCCCGGTCCCACTTGACGCGATTCACCGTCAATCTCCATCTGGCCTCGGCCGGCGAGGATGTAATAGATCTCTTCGGTCAATTCATGATGATGAGACGTTGTCTTCCTGCCAGGCGGCAGACGAGCTTCGGCCAGGCTCTGGTTGCGGATGCACGAGTTGCGGTGCGCGAGCAGTTCGCGAATCTCCGAGCCGTCTTTGGTCGTGAAGGCCACCGTGTCGGCAATGTTTTGAATGTCCATAAAGGCGTCTTCGCGGCAGTAAGAATTCCAGTAACCGCATGTTAGGATAGGGGATTCTAACCCGGCTGCGTGTTTTTCGCTGATGCATCGCTTTCTCGCTCTATTCCTGATTGTCCTCGTTAGCGGTGCGCCTAGTGGTGCTGCGGCCGCGGATGTTCCCAATGAAATCACGCCCGCGAGCGAAGCGGCATTGGAGCGAGGTTTGGCATGGCTGGCGAAAAACCAGGGAGCGGACGGGAACTGGGGCTCGAGCGATTTGGGCCTCGTCAGCATGGGGGCGCTCGCCTTCATGGCGGCGGGGCATGAGCCCGGACGGGGCAAGTATGGCCGCGAGTTAGAGCGGGCGCTGGAATTTATCGTCAGCCGGGCGCGACCGTCGGGCCTGCTCAACATCGCCGACGCTCAGCGCGACATGTACAACCACGGGCTTTCGACATTTGTCTTAGGACAGGCGCATGGGATGACGTTGGGAAAGGACCGCAAGCTCAATCGTGTGCTCGATCAGGCGCTGAAGCTGATCGCGAGCACGCAGTGCGGCGATGGCGGTTGGGATTATCGGGCGGCGCGGCAAAACGATGGCCATGATTTGAGCCTGGCGGTGATGCAGGCGAAGGCGCTACGCAGCGCGGTCGATAGCGGCTTTGATGTCTCGCCGGAGGTGATTCAACTGGCGATTCGGAGCGTGCGGGAATACTACATCACGCGCGGCGGACGCGGTTTGCCGGAAACAGAACAGCAAAAAATGCCGGGGCAGTTTACGTACAGCAAAGGCGGAGGTGGCGGGACGATTGCGATGGCGGCGGCAGGCGTGGTGTGCCTGCAGGAATTCGGTCAGTACGAAGATTGGCGGATCGCAAAAAACATGGACGTGATCGAAGCAGCGATTCGCGAGACGCCGCATTCGCGGAGCCACGATGGGTCAATGCCGTTTGACGCCTACACGTTGTATTACGTCGGCCAGGCGCTGTATCAGGTTGGCGGCGAGGCGTGGAATAAGAATTATCCTGTGATGCGCGATTATTTGGTCGAGTCGCAGGTCGAGAGCGCGACAAATCCGCGGACGAGCGGGGCGTGGCTCGATTATGGTGCTCGCGGCGGTGGGCGAATCGCGGGTGACGACGGCATGCTCTACGCGACCAGCGTGGCGTGCTTCGTTTTGGCGATTCCCAATCGGTATTTGCCTATTTTGCAGGAGGGGAAGATTGAGAGTTTTCGGAAGGCGGGCAGTGAGTAGGTGAGTGGTAAGCGGGTGAGGGGAAGATGGGATCGTTGTCGTTCTTGTCGCTGCCGTTTTTGATTGCGGGGGCGGCGTGCGCGCTCGGGCCAGTGTTGATTCATCTCCTGAATCGACGACGCCATCGAACCATCCACTGGGCGGCAATGGACTTTCTGCGCAAGGCGGTGCAGAAAAAACGGCGAGTTCTGAATCTGCGAGACTGGCTACTGCTCGCCATCCGCACGCTGGCTGTGTTTTTGTTCGGGGCGGCGCTTGCGCGGCCCTTTTTCGCACGGGAGGGACAAGCGATCTCTGTGCGGCAGCCAGTGCATGCGATTGTCATCGTCGATAACAGCCTCAGCATGGGCTACGAGACGCTGGATGGATCGCTGCTGGATCTGGCAAAGCGGAAAACACGCGAGCTGATTGAAGGCTTGCCGCGGGGCAGTCGAATGACGATTGTTCCCGCATGCGGGTCGCGCGATTTTATCAATTTAGATGCTGTCGCCAGCCGTGAAGAAGCGCTAGACGCCTTGGCCAAGATCGAGATCGCTGATCGGTCGGCAAATATCGCTCGTGTCCGGGAGCTGGCGCGACAAGCTGCAGAAGCAGCGCCGGAATTCGCCAAGCAAATCCTGTTTTTGAGTGATCAGCAGAAACTGACCTGGGAAAACGCAACTGCGGAGGATGGGTTAACCGGATTGCCGCCCATTCAGTGCCTCGCCGTTCGGCCCGCAGAATGGGAAAACACCTGGGTCTCTGATTTGCGTGTGCAAGACGGGCTCGCCGACATGGAAACGCCGGCAACTGTAATTGTGGAAATCGCTCATCAGGGACCATCTCCGCGGCGCGACTTGCAAGTGACGCTACTCAGCGGTGAAACGACGTTAGGGCAGCAAACCATTACTGTCGAGCCAGGAGGGGCCAGGCGCGAGGTTAGCTTTGAATGTGTCCTCGGGGGTATTGGGCCTGCACCGGCGGCGGGGCAGGTTGCATTTTTGCCGCTGACGGCAAAAATCACTGCAGATCGACTGCCGGCTGACGATGAGCGATCGCTTAGCGTTCCCATTGTCGCGGCGCTTCCAGTAGTCTTTATTGACGAAGTGGCGGACGAAGACGAAGACGTCGTCCGTAATCGCCTGGGAGAGACGCGACATCTGAGAAA
>DASXLL010000035.1:0-22125 GCA_036496265.1 Pirellulaceae bacterium
AAATGGGCTATCAGGTGCATCTAGTCAGTGCGACGACCGGTCAAGGAATCGACCGCCTGCGGCAACTCGTTTCTGGTCAAGAAAGCGTTGTCGCAGGGCAGAGCGGCGTTGGCAAATCGTCGCTGCTGAACGTGATTGAGCCAGAACTCGGCCTGCGGGTCGGCGAAGTCAGTCGTGAGAACGAAAAAGGCAAGCATACGACGACGGTAGCTTCGCTGATTCCGCTAAAAATGGGCGGCTTCGTCGTCGATACGCCCGGCATCCGCCAATTCCAGCTTTGGGATATCGTCCCCGAGGAAGTCGCCGCCTTGTATCGCGACATTCGCCCTTACGTCAGCCATTGCCGGTTTCCTGACTGCACGCACACGCACGAAGCCAATTGCGCGGTCAAAGACGCAGTAGCTGACAATCGGCTCGACGCCCGGCGGTATGAAAGCTACTGCCATCTGTGCAGCGGAGGCAACGAATAAAATGCGCTCACACCCCACGTAAAATGCGCTCACACCCCACGACAGGTCCAACGACTCTCGGAAAAGGCGAACCGCCAGGTTGGCGGCGTTTTCAAATCAGCCTACGCACGCTTTTGTTACTCATTCTGTGCATGGGAATTCTCTTCGGCTGGATCGCGTACAAGCGAGAACAATCCAAGCGGCGACGTGAAATCGCCGCTGAAATTGAGGCGATCGGGGGCTTTGTTAGTTACGACGTGGTCGAGGAGTCGCGCTGGCCGTGGTTGCAATCAATTCTCGACCAAGATCCGCTGGATAGCGTCTCATCCGTCAGTTTCAATCGTTGCGAAATTCGCAAGTTCGATTTATCCAAGCTTCGATTCTTTTCCCAACTCAAAGAGCTGTCATTACATCAGACCGATTGTGACGACAAATCGCTGACCCAACTAGCGCGAGTTTTGACAATCGAGAAATTGGAGATCTATCAAAGCGCAATCACTGACAATGGCCTGTCATACCTACAAAGACACAACCTTAAGGAATTGAGGATTTATCAATCACCGATCACCGACGCAGGGCTCGTCCACTTACGGAAATGGCCTCGTCTGGAATGCTTGATTCTTTGTGAAACGCAAATCTCGGATGCTGGACTCGGAAACTTGCACGGCTGCCGAGAAATCCTAAAACTCGACCTTTCTAGCTCAGCAATAACCGATCGTGGACTGATTCATCTGCGCGACTTGAATCGCCTTCAGGAACTCGACCTCGGTAATACGGCAATTACGGGAACAGGGCTGACCCATCTGGAGCAAGCAAACGAATTGCAACACCTCCGGTTGTGGGGCACAAACCTAACCAGCGAAGGCTGTGCTGCGATCGCAAACTTAAAGCACTTAACGAGCCTGAACTTGATGCATGCAAAGATAACCAGTCAAGACCTTGTTCACATTGCTGAGTTGAAGAATTTGGATTGGCTTTGTCTCGATAACACGCCGATTCGAGATCGAGGTTTGGCTCATCTTGAACAGATGCCGAAGCTACGGTCCCTAGACCTCGGTTCCACTCAGATCACTGATGCTGGGCTAGAGCACTTAGTCGGCCTAAAGTGCCTAGAGAGTCTGCACTTGTCTCAAACAAAAGTGACTGATGTTGGCCTTCAATATCTGCAACAGATTCCGCGGCTTAGCAACGTGATTATGTATCACGCCAATGTGACGCCGGCCGGCGTGGCACAATTGCAGCAGCGCAGTCCAAGTCTGAAGATCAGTTTTTGAGCAGACCTGGCCCTTTAGCCCGTTCTGACGATCGATCGCTGCTACGCCTCGTGCAGTACGATCGGAACCACATTGGCGAATAAAGTAAAATCCTGGTCCGTCGTAAAAACGGCCATACTTCGGCGATTCGCAACCGCACAAATTAGGAAATCGGTGTTCGATCCCTGCACGCCGGCGGCGCGGCAGTGATTGAAAAACCCGGCTGCCAGCTCATAATCGCCCCGCGTTAGACGCACGTCAGGAAATGCTCGCAGCCGATCGCGGACCAAGTCGAACTGCTCCTCGGACTTGATTCCCGATAGCAGTTCCTGGCGAATCGGCCCAATGACTGCCGCGCGTTCCGCGGCGATGAGGTCCGCGAGTTCCCGAGCGCTCGTCGAAGTGCGAGCGACCAAATCGACGTATCGACTAAGACGATCATGGCCGTTTGCGCTGCCGTTTATAGTCGTATTCGGAATCGAATTCGATTTTGCCGAACAGCTCAACGATCTCTGCTTGTTTGCGGCGCTCGATGTACTCTTTGAGCGCCTCGTTGACGGTGGCCTTCTTGGTTTTATGTCCGCCGGCTTTGAGAGCTTGCTCCAGCAACAGATCGTCAATCGCCAGATTGGTCGCCATGTGTAAAATCTTACACGTGGGTCGGGACTCGGCATGCGCGATACCAGCCGTATGAGCCCTATCTGCAGCGGCGGTAAACCGTGACATGAAAATGCAGAATCCGCCCTAAATATTGATGACTAAAGGGTTTCTAGACTTGCGTTGTCGGGCAGATTTGGGGACGGGTCGCGGCGTTTCCGCGTCAAATCCTACAATCGGCAGCAATTCTTACTTCCTATCGGCCCTTTCCGGGAAACAATTGTCCGTCGGATCGCGTCCAAGTAGGATGGGTAACTGGCTATCGGCAAGGACTGCCACCGATCACGGGCTACCAGGCTCGGGAGTCGGCCGTGCCCGGAACCACGGCCAATCGGGGAATGCAGTTGAGGCGCATCGTGTCCAAAAGTAGCTCGTCGCCGGGCCGCGCTCGCGGTCTCTCTCTATCTGCGCGACGGAAGATGCTGCGCTGTGCTGTTTCGGGGGCTGCCGGCCGACCGCGACGGCTTATTTTGGAAAGTCTCGAAACGCGGGCCCTCTTGACCGCCTACACGTATCCGTTTGGCGCGACGCCCAACGATACGGCCGAATACATGCTCGGCGATATTGCGGTGAATGTCGTCCTCATGGAGTCGGATCCTGCTATTGCGCCGAATGACAATGGGAATATTACTCTAGACGGCGGCACAACCGTTACTTATACGCCCGAAAACTGGACGCCCAGCGCCATCAGCGCGGTGAAAACGAATGTTCAAGCGGGACTGCAATGGTGGAAAGACACGTTCGCCAATATGTTTCCGAACGCGCCGGCAGACAGCCTGAACTTCGATATCAATTGGCAATATGCCGACAATCCGGTCGATACGGGCTATGAGCCGATTGCCCGCTATGCCGACGACCTGTTGGGGGATTCGACGCAAAACGCCGTCCGCACGAGTTCGGTTTCGGCGGTTGCGAATGCTACGCAGTTCAGCGGCGGCAACACGCTATCGTCCATCGATGGCGCCTACATCGGCAAAGAGATTCAGTTCAATTCTGGTCCTCTTGTAGGTCAGCGCGGCCAGGTCGTGGGTTATGTCGGCGCGACGCACACCTTTACCTTCGCAGCGGGTACGTTCACTGGCGCACCTGGTGTGGGTAACAGCTTTCAATTCGATCAGGGTTGGCTGTATGACTTCCTGGATGCCGCAGGTTTTGCCAAGACCGGCATCTACTCGACGGACATGCGGTCGTTCAACGACTACACACGGCAACAGGCCAATGCCGATTGGGCGTTTACGATCTTTGTCGTGAACAATGCCAATGATCCGGACAAATTCTTCGCCCAAGGTGGTTCTTATCTGCAGGCCTTTTCATTCCCCGGCGGCCAATTCGAGGTCGTGCCGGCCAGCCGGCCGGCGATGACCTTTGCCCACGAGACAGGGCATCAGTTCTGGGCGCTGGATGAATACGCCGGCGGCGACCCATCCACCACCGCTCGCGGTTATTACGACACACAAAATCTGAACGCCGAGGATAACCCAGCTTTTTCCGGAACGAACGAAGTGCAGTCGATCGCTCCGTACCAGGGGACCGTAAACGGCGGCACGTTCAAGTTGACGATCAATCTGGCCGGCGGAAAAACGTTCACCACCGCGCCCATCGCTTACAATGCCTCGCCCGCGACCATTCAGGCTGCCATTGATACGGCAGGAATCGCCAATTCGACAAACTGGGTCAGCGGCAGTATTGCTGTGAGTGGCACTGGATTCACCTCAGGAACAGGCATCAAGTTGACTTTTTCCGGTAGCTCGGTGCGTTGGACCAATCAGCCAATGGCAGCGATCGACGGTTCGAGCTTGACCGGCGGCGGCACAGTGAGCTTTGTCAAAGAGATCACGGCGGGCGGACCGCCCCAAGCGCAGCAAGGGCCCACGATCATGGGCACCGATCACCTGAATTCAATTCCCCAAACATTTGCCCAAAGCACAGCGTTCAACAATCACGTCCTTGATCCGTACACGATGGCCAACATCGGTTGGCAGGACTCGGACGGCGATGGAATCATGGACGTGCTCGATGTGCCGTTTACCTTGACGGGGACGGGTTCCTACGATCCCGTCGGCGGCGTCTATTCATTTCGCGGCGCATCGCATGTCAACACGCTGCCGAATCAAAATTCCGAAGGTACGCAAGACGACGTTACGATCAATCAAGTCCGTCAGCTTCAGTATCAGCTCAATAATGGCGCGTGGATCCAAGCTGTCACCTATCCCGATCGCACGTACTCGACCAGCGTCAGCCTGGATGTGCATATTCCGGCCGGCAGCACGATTCATTTTCGTACGATCGACACCCGAACGGGCGTCACTTCCAACATTGTCACGGGCACGACCGACACGCCGACGAGCGACGTCTTGGCGGGCCTCGCTGGCACGATCTATCTCGATCAGAACGCCGACGCTCATTGGGACAACGGCGAGCCGACCGAGCCGGGTGTCGCCCTCACGATCACCGACCAGCACGACGCGCCGCTGGCGCTCCAGCACACAATCGAGCCGGACAACTCCGTTGAGGGTGCAATTCTCAACAATGTCGACAGCGCGGCGACGCTAACAGCCGTGGGCCTTGGCGTCAGTTCCAGCGACGTTGCCGCCGGAACCTATCCCAGCTTGCCGAGCGCTGGCAAGGTTTTTACGGGAACCGATGATTCCAGTGTTCTTTACACTTGGAACGACCAGCGGCAACTGCGGATCGATTTCAAAGCGCCCGTGAGCACGGTCAGCATCCGCGCCTACGGCGCCTCCGCGACGACGCCGAGCTACGCTCGCCTCGACGCCTACAACAGCAGCGGACAGGTGATCGCTCGCTTTAACAGCGATGCCCTGACGAGCAACGACTTCACAACCATGACCGTTGGCCGATCGGCAGGCGACATTGCCTACGCCATTGCTTACGGGTGGTCAAACACTGATGTCGTGCTCGATACGCTGACTTGGGGACCGCCCACGACGACGACGAGCGACAGCCAGGGGGCGTTTTCTCTCAATTACTTGCCCGACGGCACCTATCACATTCATATTTCGCCGGCTACGGGCTTCCACACAAGCAATCCGGTTTCCGGCGTGGCGGTGATTACCGTTTCGGGCGGCGTCACGGCCGACAACGTGAACTTCGGCGTCGCGTCGGACGTCACGCCGACCTACAAGTTCCATAACTACGACAATCGATACAGCGTCAATCCGTATGAGGACAATCAGGTCACGGCACTCGACGCCCTGATCATTATCAACTACATCAACGCCCACCCGGGCAACAGCACGATTCCGCTGTCGAGCGATCCCACGAACACCGGTTATATCGACGTGGTCGCCGACGGCGTCTGCGCCGCAAACGATGTCCTGTCCATCATCAACTACATCAATGCCAATCCGCAGCGCGAAGCCGAGGCGGAGTCCGCGGAGATGGCGGCGCCCGCAACAACCGGCTCCAATTCGACTGCCGCGGTTACCAATTCAGGTTCTTCGAACTCTCTGGCCGAAGGCGAATACACCGTCCAGACTCCCGTAACGGCCGCGGACTACTATACTCAGCAGCCGGTGCTTTCGCAGATCATTCGTGGGGCGGGGCCCTGCAACTGTGCGGCCTGCCGGGCTGCCCGCGGGGAGGCGGTGGCTCAGTTGGCTCAGCCGGCGGTGCCGCTTGTGCCGCCGGCAGCCAGCGCGGCGGCTAACGGTTCCAGCAGCCTCGACGCTACACTGGACGTAATTGCGGCCGATGTTTCGCAGCTCAAAGCGAGCGATGCGGCGTAAATTCGGGCGGTTTTCATGGAGTTCTGCGAACACGGGCCGCGGGCTGAACGTATTCACCATCCGGCTGGTTATTCTTAACGTTTGTCGAAGGTCGTGGGTGTTTAGTCCATCGATTTGCCCTTGAAAGCCAGGTTCAGCCGGTTATATTCCGGTTTGCTGGCTTTTTAATTAACTGCGCTGGTGTTGCGTGCGCCGCCGAGTCCAATTCTGCATCGCTTTGCTGTCGATCGCCTTACAGGCGGCCGATCTGCTATTGGGCGGCTGGGGCCACCGGCATGATCACGATGCAGTTTGTGCCCACTCCTGTCACGGTGACTGTGGTGGGCATGAACATGGCGGCCTCGCCGGCGAATCGCATGACGAATCTCCGGCTGATTCGCCGGGCGATTGCTCCCTGTGCCGCCACTTCAGCCAACCTGTTGCGCCTGCGGGCATTGAAATCGCCGCTATTGAGTGCGAATACGTCGCGCCACTCTTCTCCCAACTAATCCCGGCTGCCGGCATCGATGCCGAGATCGCGCATCCGGCCCGCGGCCCTCCCGTTTCTCTTGCCTAAGCGACGGCTCTTCGTCGCCATTGAACATCGCCGTGTCTTGCGTCGCCGCAGCATGCGCGAGTTTTTGTCTGGCAGTGTCACCGCGCACGCCAGCGGCAAATCGTCTTTGGGCAAAACGGAAATCAACCGCGCTGCGCCGCAGAAATCAACCGTGCTGCGCGGACTGGAGTATTTGGTCTATGTCACGATTTTCTCGTCGAGGTTTTCAACACGGTTTTACGTTGGTCGAGCTACTCGTTGTCATCGCCATCATCGGCGTGCTCGTGTCGCTACTCTTGCCCGCCGTGCAAGCCGCCCGTGAAGCGGCGCGGCGCAGCCAGTGCATGAACAACTTGCGTCAGATCGGGCTGGCACTGCATTCCTATCACGACACGTTTCGCGTGTTTCCGCCTTCTTACTTGACGGCGCCCGGCGGCGGCGGAGCAATGGGTCCGCCCAATCCGGATAACGGCGATGCTGGCCCCGGCTGGACGTCGCTCATGTTGCTGTTGCCGCAGATCGAGCAAGCGAATCTGTACAACTCGTTCGATCTGAGTACTCCGTCATGGTCGTCAAAAAATGCCGCGCCGGGCCAGCAAACGGTGGCGACATACCTCTGCCCGACAGCCAATCATCATCCGAAAACGTATCAGGTCGTTGATGGCGGCGGTAAATCGCTGGCGACGATGGCTCGCGGGCATTATGTCGCTAACGCGGGAACGCTAGACGTGTGGGCCGAGCCGGCGGTTGATTTGTCGCGAACTGCCAATGGCCCGTTCTACCGCAACAGCCGCACACGGATGGCCGACATTACGGATGGTCTTTCCAACACTATCTTTTTCGGCGAGCAGACGCCGACGCATAGCAATTCGACTTGGGTGGGCATTGTGCCGCGGAGCGTGACGTGCCCCACGCTCAAATTTGCTTTCGTCGATTGCGACGGCGCTGCCCCACAAATCAACGTCCACTCGGGGCCCGGTGAAAACGAGTTTCCGCCGATCATTCATCCGCCGAACAGCAATTTTGGCTATGTCGATGAGATGTACTCCGACCATGTCAACGGTGGAAACGTGCTGCTCGGCGATGGCAGCGTGCGGTTCGCAACGAAGAGCATGAACGGCGCCACTTGGGCGGCGCTGTCCACGCGCGCGAATGGAGATTCGATCGGTGACTGGTAAATCTTCATTAGGCTCGGCGCGATCGATGCTCATCATTGTCATCTTGTCATTGGCAGTCGGTGGAGGCTGCGGAACGACACAGTTTGAATCGAAAAACCGGCATCTGATCGAAGCGCTGCAAACGGCGGTGACGTCGAAAAACGCTGAATGGCTGGCGGCAGTCGCTAAGCAGGCTCAGGAGCAGCACGATAAGCACGCGCTGTCGGATGCGGAATTCAAGTCGCTGCTGGCCGTGATTGACAGTGCCAAGGGCGGCGATTGGAAAACGGCTGAGAGCCGCGTGTTTGCATTGAGCGAAGGGCAACGGCCGACTGCAAAGGACGTGGCCCGTTTGCGAGAGCGGAAAACGGTCGCAAAATAGGCTACTAAAAAACGATCGCCTCCGCCGCAATGCCGTGGCCGCGCGGTTGTGAGAGCCCGCATGCAAAAGGTGGGAGCCAAAGCCCTCGGGTGCGTTAACCGACCATCGTCTTCACGCGGAGCGTGATAAAACGGTGCGTCGGGTGGACGCGCGATCTCAGGCGATTTCTTAGCTCCCTGCGGTGCTTCTTATCGGCTCCCCAGCAAATGGCGCCGCAAGCACGAACATGGCAGAAGCAATCGTGGGGCGGAGAATAACTATCGCCTTGTTCGCCGGCAACACCGGATTTGCTGGCTGTCGTTATATTGTCATTTGTCATTGGTCAGTTGTCATTTGTTTTTTGCGAATGACCAATGACCAATGACAACCGACCAATGACAAAATCTGTCCTGACGACCGATATTCGCGGGCAATTGATCTTGCTCGGCACCGGCACCAGCGTCGGCGTGCCGGCGATTGGCTGCGGCTGCGCGGTGTGTACTAGCAGCGATCCGAAAGATAAGCGAACGCGGTGTGCAGCGCTCGTCGGCTTGCCGAAAGGCAATTTGCTGATCGATACGCCACCCGATTTGCGGCAGCAACTTCTGCGCGAACAAGTCGGAATCGTTCACGCCGTGCTGTTCACTCACGAGCACGCCGATCACATCTTCGGCCTCGATGATTTGCGTTTGTTTCCATTCTATCTCGGTCATCCGGTGCCGATTTATTGTGAGTCGCTGGTTGAAGAGCGAATTCGCAAGTCGTTTGACTATGCGTTCAGCGATTTGGAACCGACGCATGCCGGCGCGGCGCCGCAGCTGGCGTTTCAAACGATCGGATTGGAACCATTCGAGCTGCTGGGAGCGCGTGTTACGCCAATTCGCTTGAAGCATGGCCCGCGGTTCGACGTGCTCGGCTTTCGGATCGGCAATGTGGCTTACTGCACCGACACGAATCATGTTCCGCCGGAGAGCATGGCGAAGCTGGAGGGCCTGGATGTGCTGATTATCGATGCTTTGCGCCATCGGCCGCATGTGACGCACTTTTCGCTGGAGCAGGCGATCGGGGTGGCGGAGCAGTTGCGGCCAAAGCGCACGATCTTTACGCACGTTTGTCATGACTTGGGCCATGCGGAAACGAATGCATCGCTGCCAGCGGGAATGGAGCTGGGTTATGACGGGATGCGGATTCCGATAGGATGCTGAACGCGCTCAAGTTGAAGTTTTTTCATTACGACGGGGTACAAGGGATGAGTTGAGGCTGAAGGCTTGAGGCTTGAGGCTTGAGGAAGTTGATTGCGGCTTATATTTTGAAAAAGTTTTTGGATGGGCGATGTGGCGAAACTCGTAAGGCGAGGTGCGGCTGGGGGTTGGAGAAACTGATATTCGGGCGGAGCGGCTTATATAAGGCGTCGTATTAGCGCGAGAGATTGCTGGGCCATTGGTGTTTGGTTGTGCCCACGAAAGCGCAAGTTTGGTCATGTGCGGTCTCCCCGAGCTATATTGCGATTTGGGCGAAAAACCGGACCAAAATCTGGACGATTTTGGCGAAATTGCGGGAGGGCGCAAGAAGAGGTCGGCGGGAAGGGTCGGCGATGGTTTGGTTTTCTGGAGTGGAAGGTTTGCTCGCGTGTCAGGCCCTTGCGGAGCAAAGGGCCTACAATTCTTGAGAAGATGGGGGTTTCTTTCTATAAGGGACACGGAGCATGTGTGTTGCGGCAGCCGGAGTTGTCGGCGATTGTTGAGAAGAGCTTGCTGCATGATGACGGACGTAGCAATGTCGTTAGTGATTTTGTGGAGATGCCGAATCATGTGCACGTGCTCGTTCAATTCGCGCGGGAAGGGGACATGAAGCACTGGTGCAAGTCGTGGAAGCATTGGACGGCGGGGCGAATCAATGAGGCATTGGGGCAGAGCGGGCGATTTTGGCAGGTGGAGAGTTTTGATCACCTGGTGCGGAGCGGGGAGCAGTTTGAGTTTTTGCGGAGGTATGTGGCGGAGAATCCGATCGTGGCGGGATTGAAGGTTGGGGAGTATCGGTTGTATTCGCGGCGAGAAATATAGTTTGCTCGCTTCGCGAGGGACAGAAGTGAGGATGAGGTTTCCATTTTGTTGAACGGTATTTGCTAAGGCGTGCGTATTTGTTGCCCAGGCCCTTGCGGAGCAAGGGGCCTACTTTGGTTTAGAGCAGCTTCTCAAGCTTGCCCCGCCAGCGGAGATAGAGCGTGGCGGCGAGTTCGATTGGGAGCCAGAGGGCGATGACAATTACGGCAAGGAGGATAAAAAAACGGGTGTCGTTGGCGTGATAGTGTTGGCGGGCGAAATAGAAGGCGGCACCGCTGAGCAGGAGTAAGAGGGCGAATAGTAAGGTGATGATGAGGCCGGTGTTGCCGTAGCTGAGGCGGGCGCGGCAGTGGGGACAGCGAACCCAACTGGGGAGACCGGCCATTAGGACGGGCCAGATGCCGACGTCTTGGCCGCAGGCGGGACAGTGTTTACCGTCCCCGCTTGCAGCGGGCGAGTGTTTGCCGTCTTCGCCTGCGGCGGACGAGTGCTTGCCATCCTCGCTGGAAGCGGGCGAGTGTTTGCCGTCGTTCATGACACCATGATGCGTGCCCGGAGTGCCGCTGAGAAGGTGGCGGGAGGTTGACACTCGCCTTCAACGCAGGTCGATAGCCGTTAGAATTCACCCACCGCCATTTTTGGAGCACGAGACATTTTTTCGCAGCAGAAACTGCCAGCCAACAGAGTTATATGCCCCGTTATTCGCCCGCGACGATTGAGCCCAAGTGGCAACGCTACTGGGAAGAGAACAAGACATTTAAGACGCCGGAGATGCCGCCAGAAGGTAAGCACAGCGAGAAGCTGTATGTGCTGGATATGTTTCCGTATCCGAGCGGGGCGGGGCTGCATGTGGGGCATCCGGAGGGGTATACGGCGACGGATATCGTGTGCCGGTTTGCGCGGATGAATGGGAAGACGGTGCTGCATCCGATGGGGTTTGATGCGTTTGGGCTGCCGGCGGAAGAGCATGCGATCAAGACGAACACGCCGCCGCGGGTGAATACGGAGCAGAATATTGCGACGTTTCGCCGGCAACTGAAGATGCTGGGGTTCAGCTACGACTGGGATCGCGAGTTGGCGACGACGGACGTGGAGTATTTTCGGTGGACGCAGTGGATTTTTCTGGTGCTGTTTGATACGTGGTTTGACGCGGAGCGGCAGAAGGGGCGGCCGATTTGCGAGTTGCCGATTCCGGTGGAGGTGAAGGCGCAGGGGGATAAGGCGGTTCGCAAGTATCAAGATGAGCATCGGCTGGCGTATCAGTCGGATGCTTTGGTGAATTGGTGCCCAGGGCTGGGAACCGTCGTGGCCAATGAAGAAGTGATCGATGGAAAGAGCGAGCGCGGCGGGCATCCGGTGGTGCGGATGCCGCTGAGGCAATGGATGCTGCGGATTACGGCTTATGCGGATCGGCTGGAGAAGGATTTGGAGCCGCTCGATTGGCCGGAGGGGATTAAGAAGCTGCAGCGGGATTGGATTGGGCGGAGCGTGGGGGCGGAGGTGGATTTTTGGGTGGAAGGCAGGGGTTCGGGGCTCGGGGCTCGGAGTTCGGAGACAGAGTTTGAGGAGTGGAAGGCGGAGCGGGTGAAGAGTGGGTATCCGAAAAAGGCTCCGGAGGATGTGCTGCGGATTTATACGACGCGGCCGGATACGCTGTTTGGCGCGACGTATATGGTGATAGCGCCGGAGCATCCGGTGGTGCAGCGGTTGACGACGGCGGAGCAGAAATCGGCGGTTGAGAAATACGTGCAGGCGGCGGCGAGTAAGAGCGATCGGGAGCGGCAGGAGGTGACGAAGGCGAAGACGGGAGTGTTCACGGGCTCGTATGCGATCAATCCGGTGAATGGACAGCCGGTGCCAATTTGGGTGGCCGATTATGTGCTGTGGGGCTATGGGACTGGGGCGATTATGGCGGTGCCGGCGCATGATGAGCGGGATTTTGAATTTGCACAGCAGTTTGGATTGCCGGTGATTGCGGTTGTCGATCCGGGCGATAGCGAACCGGTGGATAGGCAGGCAGTTTTGGCGGGGAAGCAATGCTCGACTGAAGATGGCGTGTCGATCAACTCGAATTGCTACAACGGGCTGACGACAGGCGATTTCAAAAAGCGGATTACGGCGGATCTGGCGAAAGCGCGAGTAGGTCGCGAGGCGGTGAATTATAAGCTGCGGGATTGGTTGTTCAGTCGGCAGCGGTTTTGGGGGGAGCCGTTTCCGATTCTGCACGAACTCGACGAGAGAGGACAGCCGACGGGAGTGATTCGGGCGGTAGATGCGAAGGATTTGCCGGTCGATTTGCCGCATCTGGATGATTATCGACCGAAGGCGGTGGCAACGAATGACGGCACACGGAGTGTGCCTACTACGGGGCCGGAGCCGCCGCTGGAGAGGGCGCCGGATGATTGGAGGTTCGTGCGGCTGCCGGAGGTCTCGGTTGATCACTCGCCGCTGACCAGTTACGAAGGGCGGAACGCCACGGAGGGCGTTCCCTACAGTACGTCGGCGAAGCTCGGTGAGACGGTTCGACTTGTCCGCTACAAGCGGGAGACGAATACGATGCCGCAGTGGGCGGGGAGTTGTTGGTATTTTCTGCGGTTCATCGATCCGCGGAACAACGAGCGATTCGTTGATCCGGCGAAGGAAAAGGCGTGGATGCCGATTGATCTGTATGTCGGCGGCGCGGAGCATGCCGTGCTGCATTTGTTGTATTCGCGGTTTTGGCACAAGGTGCTGTTCGATCGCGGCCATGTGAGCACGGCAGAGCCGTTTCGGAAGCTGGTGAATCAGGGAATGATTCTGGGCGAGAACGGCGAGAAGATGTCGAAGGCTCGCGGGAATGTCATCAATCCGGATGATGTGGTGAAGGAACATGGAGCGGATTCGTTGCGGCTGTTTGAGATGTTCATGGGACCGCTGGAAGCGGTGAAGCCGTGGAGCACGGCGGGGGTCGTGGGAGTGCGAGGGTTTCTCGATCGCGCGTGGCGACTGATGGTGGATGACCGGGCGGAGGAATTGAAGCTGAACGAAGCGGTTCAGGTTGTGGCGCCGACGGATGAAGCCAATCGCGTTCTGCACAAGACGATCAAGCAGGTGACGAACGATATTCAGCAACTCCAGTTCAATACGGGAATTGCGCGGATGATGGAGTTCACGAATTACTTCACGAAGCAGTCGGTGCGGCCGCGGTCGGTGATGGAGAAGTTCGTACTGATTCTCGCGCCGTTTGCGCCGCATATTGCGGAGGAGTTGTGGCGGCTATTGGGGCACGATAGCACGCTGGCGTATGAGCCGTGGCCGGTTTATGACGAGGCGTTGACGAAGGACGCGGAGGTTGAGATTCCCGTGCAAATATTGGGGAAGTTGCGGGGGAAGGTTGTGGTGCCGGCGGGGAGCGATCAGGCGGCGATCGTTGCTGCGGCGCTGGATGATGAGCGAATTGCCAGTTTGTTGGCTGGTAAGGAGGTCGTGAAAACGATTGTGGTGCCGGGGAAGTTGGTGAATTTCGTGGTAAAATAGTCTGTATTCGCAAAGCGTAAGGAGGAACCGATGTCACGAACCGCTGAAGAGTTTTTGGAAGCCGCCATGGCGCTGACGGAAGAGGAACGTGCCGAAGTGGCAGCGCGATTGCAGGAAAGTGTTTCTCCATTCGCGACGCAGGAGATCGCGGCCGCCTGGAAGAAGGAAATCGCGCGCCGCATTCAAGAGGCTGACGAAGGAATTGTGCCTTCCATCCCCGAGGAGGAAGTTGATCGGCTATTGAAAGAGAAATATGGCTTCCTTGCCGATTAGGTATCGACCGGCAGCCATTGATGAGCTGGCGGATGCGGTCGGTTGGTATGCCAAGTCCGACGGACGAGTCGCCAATGAGTTTCGATTGATTGTCAAGCGAAAGCTGCATGAAGCCGCTGCGAACCTTCGGCGATGGCCCATAGAAGCCGACGGAACTCGGTTTATTCTGCTAGGCAAATATCCGTACTTTCTCGTCGTCCGCGAAATTCATGCGACGCTGGAGTTGCTGGCTGTCGCGCACACCAGCAGGGAGCCGGGTTATTGGCGAGATCGCCTGAACGAGTAGCCATCACCGAGTAGTCATGTTAGCGACGGCAAGCCAGATTCGCGGGACGATTCAGACCTTTGTGCGGGGGTTTTGCGCGCAGAAGAGCGCGACGCATCCGTATGAGTTTGCAAAGATCGGTGACGTGTGGGTGATGCGGGATGCGGTGCGGAAGAATCCGCGGTATTACCGGAAGGAGGAATGGATTGCGTATGGGACGCCCGCGGCGGAAGTGGACATCATCGCGCGGCGGCAGACGCGGGGGCGGTTTTTCGTGTGTGCGGTGCGGGGGATGGAAGAGTCGGATGAGAAGCTGCGAGCGAGTTATAAAGAAATCGGTTATCGATTGATGGCGACGGAGCCGCTGTTTGTTCATCGGTTGAAGACGATTCCGCGAGCAGCCTCGCCGGCGGTAATCGAGCGAGTGGCAAGCGAGGACATGGCGCGGCGGTTTGGCAAGGCCAGCCGATCGAGACCGATTCCGATTGAGCAGTTCGGTAAAGACGCACCATTTCGACAATACGTTGCGCTGGAGAGCGAGGAAATCGTCGGCTGGGTGCGGAGCATCGATGCGGGCGGTTCGAATTGGGTCGCCAATATGTATGTGCGGCCGAAATCGCGGAGACGCGGGATTGGAATGGCGCTGTTAACGAAAATGCTGCGGGATGATAAGAAGCGGGGCGCGAAGCAATCGGTATTGCTTTCGAGTCATACGGGGGCGCTGGTTTATCCGCGCGTGGGTTATGAGCAGATTGGGATGCTCTACATTTATGCGCCGCGCAAAGGTCCCGCCCGGCAGGCGGGACCTACTTGATCTCGATATCGAATGTACCTTCGTTGATCATCGGTCATTGGGTTTTTCGGTTGCCGCGCAATTGCAAGCGCCAGGTCAGGTAAGCACCCTATTTGAAGCCGAAAACTTTCCATGGGCTTGCCCGCTTTCTGTTGGACCTCTTAGGGATAGTCGTTATCGGGTGGGCACGCCGCGGAAAGGTCCCGCCCGGCGGGCGGGACCTACTTGATCTCGATATCAAACGTGCTGGAGCCCTGAGGGACTGTGTGGCTCAGGCCCGAGGTCGACTCGTCTAGGTACTTGCTGGGTACCACAATCTTGGCGGGCGGACGCGGCTTCATGTTCTCCACGTATTTCTGGTCTTCTTCGAGGGGAACATTTCTTACCATCTTGGAAGGATCAACGGCTGTTTCCTCTTGTTTGCTTACTTTCACGCGATACTCGCCAGGTCGAGCACCGTCTCCCGCTTGCCAGGTCGTGAGTGCATATTTCCCGTCGGACTCCGTGATCGCAGACGCGGCTGCGCCCTCGTTACTTGAGGGAACAAAGGTAACTACAGCACCGGCGAGAGGCTTCCCCAGCATCGTGACTGTGCCAGTCACGGGGTAGGTTCGCGGTCGGGACGAATTTGAGCAGCCAGCTAGGACGATTCCGCAAGTCAGCAAGGCAGATAAGGCAAGACTGACAGGACGATTCATAACAAGATAATGATCAATGACCAAGCACCAAATCACAAACAAATCCGAATGCTCGAATTGTCGAAATTCCAAAACCAGCACTTCACGCGTGGAAGCGATTTTTCGAGCCTTCTGATTTGGGATTTCGAATTTGTTTGGTGCTTGATGCTTGTGATTTGGTGCTTTAAGCGAGGTGAAAATTTATCGATCGTTCGGACAAGCCAATCCGGACAAGCCAATCCGTTAAAAAATCACTCGCCGGAGGCGGCGTCGCCGCCTGCGATCGAGCCGAGCGCTCCCCATACGCCATAGCTACTTGCGCCGCCGAAAGGCGTGTTTACATCAGGAGCTGGCTGAGCAGCTCCCAGATTTCCGCAGTTGATATTGTCGGTGAAAAAGCGGACTGCGCCGTCGGTCATAACTGCCACCACTCCGCCAGGATGATAGCTCGTGGGTGGGAGGACAGCCCTTTCCTGGTCGCCATTATCGCCCGAGCTGGTGTCGGCACAAGCTGGCCCATTGGGCGGCAACACCGTGTTGAAGGTAATCAGGCACGCCGGTGAATCGGTCCAATTAATGGCGCGCCGGCCCTGGACAATGGTGCCAGCTTTATAGAAACGACCATCGACCACCGTGCGGCAGATCTGCGGTGAATTCGTCGGATCCGAGCCAATGCGGGCATACGCCATGTAAGTTTTGACTTGCCCCGCCCCGACGGCAAAGCCGGGTGCGCCCCCGTTGCCGGTGGGCACATTGCAACAGGTTTCGCTCATCAGGAGCGTATTGCTCGTGCCATCGGTAACTTCCGCAAAGCGCCGACACTTTAGTCGGGTAAACATCCCGCGCGTGTTGGTCGAAGTGTTAATCCAGTTCACCTGGTCACCCTCACATATTATGTAGTTGTGACCCTTGTCGTTGTTTCCATGGGTTAACGCGCCCGGATCCGAGGGACATCGGAAAACGGGAGGAGGTTTGTTCCACACCGCCCAACTGGCATCCCCGCGAGGGCCGCCGGGGGGAAAGGCGGTTGGATTCGTCGGATCGCCGGCTTGAATCCGATCATGCATCGCCTGCTGTTCGAGGTAGGGGAGCAACTGAACGAAGGGACTGATCCGATTGGCTTGTAGGCCCCCAAACCCACCCCTGCGGTTGGGAAATACGCCGAAAGTGTCCGCGTAATTGTGCAGGGCGATACCGAACTGTTTGAGCTGGTTCGTACACTTCGTCCGCCGCGAAGCTTCGCGCGCCGCCTGGACTGCCGGCAACAGTAAAGCAACGAGCACACCGATGATGGCAATGACGACGAGCAGTTCGACGAGCGTAAACGCGCAGACGGCTGTGAAGCCCGTCGAACGACGATTTGAACGCGGGGAGAGACTCATACGCGCTCCTTGAATGTGAATAAAGGCTCGCTCCGGCCGCCCGACGATACGTGAAATCCAGACGTCGGCCGGAGCAAAGATTGTGTTAAGTCTTTCTTATGACGCTAACTGTTACGATGGCGGCATGTCAAGATTTTTAGGGCCGGACGTTGGATTAAATCTAACGCACATTTGGGGCGGCCGCGATTTCGATCGCCTTGGGAGCGTTTTTTAGCCATGCCAAAACGCGGGCATTCATAGGGGCGTCGGCAGGGACTTGGCCATTCAACGTGAAGCTATTGGCTTCCAGGGCCGCTTGGAGGCGCTGCAAATTGCTGCGTAAGTCGTTGATAAGCAACTGGACCTCGTTCTCGGTCAACTCGTGGCGGACGAGTGAGACTTCGTTGGACGCCCGAACGCGAGCGAGAGCTACGAGACGACCTCCTTCGGCCTTTAGGATCTTGCCACCGACAAATGCCCGCCGAAGCTGGAAGGCGGTGTTGAACTGGAAGACGGGATCTGGACCGAAGAAAAAACTGGCGGAACCATCGCGGCGAAAGCCGCAGACGATAGGCTGTTCGAAGCCCGCGATCGAGAGTTCGACACGCTCAACGAGCGCAGTCGCTTCACGAAGCAAATCTTCGCGGTCTGGCATGACAGTTCAAGGTTCAAGATTCAAAGTTCAAAGTTATTAAACTGTAACAAAACTTTGAACCTTGAACTCGAAACATTGAACCAGCTTACGTCCACTGCTGGACATCGAGCGTCAAATTCGCCCGCTCTTCCTGAGTGATCTGGCAGATGTCTTCCTTGGAGGTGAAGTAAGCCTTGATCACTTCGCCGTCCCACTGCTTGGCGGCGCCTTGGCGGAAGAGTTCTTCCACGCGCTCGATCGGCATGCCTTTGCGGTAGGGACGATCGCTGCTCATGGCATCGAAGGCGTCGGCGACGGCCAGAATGCGCGCGATGAGCGGAATCTGGTCGCCGGCCAGCTTGAACGGATAGCCCTTGCCATCCCACTGCTCATGGTGGTGCAGAACGGCGGGCAATACATCGGAAAGTTGGTGCAAGTCGGCCAAAATACGATAGCCCAACTCGGGGTGCTGCTTGATGTGGTCGAATTCGGCTGTCGTGAGCGCGCCGGGCTTGCGCAGCACGGCATCGTCGATGCCGATCTTGCCGATGTCGTGCAAGAGGCCGGCCATGTAGATCGTGTGCAGCATTTTGGAATCGCAGCCGATCTCTTTCGCCAATCGGACACCGATTCGGGCCACGCGATCGCTGTGACCGCAGGTGTACGGGTCCTTGGCGTCGATGGCGCTCGTCAGGGCTCGCACGACGCTGGCCAAAAACTCGGCTTGCTGGCGATACAAATCGCGGTTGCTGCTGTGAATTCCCAGTATTGCGCCGATGGAGTTCACCAAACTGGCCTCGACAGTGCCGAACTCGCCGCCAGTGGAGTGGTTGAGCACCGCGAGCCAGCCCAGGACGCGATTGCCCTCGGCCATCGGCACAACAATCAGCTCCGAAATCTGCGGCAGCGGCCAATTCGATTCGTCCGTTACGGCTCGATTGGCCACCGTTGGCCCGCAGCCGCCTTCAAGATTCAAATGCTCGATCAGCCGCGTGAACTCGTCGTTGTCCACCGGGCAATCGTCGGTGGCGTAAATCATGCTATTGGTGCGAGCCTTGTACGTGATCTGTCCTTCTTTGGCGACGGGCAGAAGCTGAATGGCGATGGCCTTGGCCGGAAGGCAATCCTTCAGCCACCGCAGCACCAGCGCACACAAATGCTCCTCGTCGCTGCTGATTCGCAGGTTTTGCGTGACGCTGTGCAGCAGGCAGATTTCTTCATAGGTCGAGGCCAGGTTGTGCGACAGCTTCTCGACTTCGCCCTCCAGGCTGCGAGCCTGATTTTCGGCTTTGATCTGGCATTGAACGACCGACGCCAATCGCAACAACGCGTCGGCCGACCAGACAGTCTGCCTTCGGATCCAGGCGATAGCCTCTTTTTGATCGAGCCCCAGCAGCGTTGCCGCTCCGTTGAGATGCTCGTTGGCTTGGATCGGCCTGACGACGAAGGCGGCCGTGGCAACCATCCGCCGGCCCGGCAACACTTCCATCGGAATCGCCAATAGCAAGACGCAGTCTTCGTCGGCGATGAACTGTGCCTCGGGGCCGTAGATGGCCCGCACCAATTGGCCGCGGAAAGGATCGTTGCTCCCCGGCTGCTGCAGCGAGGCATAGAGCAGCTCGCCGCAGTCGGCGTCCCACCAGGTGAACGAAGTTCCGAACGCCCGACGGAGCGCCGCAGCGCAGTTCCCGAAATCCGGTGCTTTGTCCGCCTGCATTGGCTGGGGGGCGACAAATTTTCCAAGTTCAGCGGTGGCGGCCATAACTGTTGTCGAATTAGGAAAACGAAGTGGTTAGGTAAGCAGGAGGGCCTGCCTTCGTCCAACTCTAGGTCCCCAAAACACCCCAGGTTGGGTGATATGAATACTGCGCGAAAGCGCAAAGCGCGTCTCGCCCCCACGCGTCGGCCAGGGCCGCATTTAGTGAATGCTCCGCCCAATCGTCATAACCGAGCGCGGCCAGGCGTCATGCTCCGTCGTGGCGGGCGGCCCGTGCAGCGAAGCCGCCGTATGTCCCGATACAGATAGTGGTTTTGTTCGCGCATTGCTGACCGTATCAAGGCTCAGCAGGAGCTTCCCCCCTCCCAATGCGCAGGCAAAAGGTGGCCGCCAGGAATTCCAACGGATGCTCGCAGCCGTATTACATAACTGGCCGCTATTTCTGTTTGGGGCGATTACGCTGGCCCTGATGATTGTGGCGCTGTTGTCGCTGCGCGACGGGCCGCTGCCTTACGAGAGGCGGGGCGTGCTGCTCTCGCCGGCCGAAATCAACTTCCTCCGTTCGCTGCAACTCGCCGCCCGCGAAGACTGGCTGATTTTTTCGATGGTGCGGCTGGCGGACATCATCAAAGTGCGGCCCAAGACGCGGAAGTTTCAATCGTGGCACACGCGGATTCAAGGAAAACATCTGGATTTCGTGGTTTGTGACGCTGAGACACTCGACATCAAACTGGCGATCGAGTTGGAACAACAGCCGACGTCGTTTCTGGATCGCGGCAGTCGCGACCGATTCGTAAACACGGCTTTGGCGGCCGCCGGGGTGCCCCTGTTGCGCGTGAAAGTGCAGGAAAAGTATGAGACGGCGGTATTGCGGAAGGATTTGGAAGATGTGATGGGGATTGTGAGGAAGAAGAAACGGGCTTGAAGAAGGCTTGAGACTTGAGGCTACAGGCTTGAGGCTCCGAACCTCAAGCCTCAAGTCTCAAACCTTTTGAGCAACCCATTTGACGATTGGCCAGCCGGCAAGCGATGATGCGACAAAGCGGGACCGCCCTTCACGAAGGATTTTTGGCTCGTGCTGCTTTTTACGGTCGCCAACGAGCGGCAACGCAAACAGTATCAACATCGCGAAGGGCCCATTGAGTTTGGCCGCTTGCAGCAAGGGCAATGCGCGCGGATTGTCGTTGAGGACCCGTATACGTCGCGCGATCAGGCCCGCCTCGAAGAGCTGCCCGGCGGACACGTGAGAATTCATAATCTCGGCTCGTCGTTGACGCTGCCTGACGGCAGCCAGCTCGCCGCGGGAACTGAGAGACAATTCACCCCGCCGCTGCGGATCATCTTTGGCCGCACGACGCTCGACATCGGCTTGATTCCTAACGAAGACGCCGATAGCGGTCGGTCGTCGCTACGGACGCTGAATAAGCCAGTCGCTGCGGACAGCGCCAATTTCAAGCCGAAAAGCAGCGTCAAGCTCGGCAAAGTGCCCTCAGCCGACATGCTGACGCAATGGTTTGAAACCCTTCTGGCAGTGCAAAAAGCGGCCGCGGGCAGCAGTGCGTTTTATGCGGAAACCGCACGGGCGGTTGTCGAGTTGGTCGGCCTTGATCGCGGCCTGGTCATCGTTCGTAAGGAAAGCAGTTGGGAAGTCGTCGCCAACCATTCGCGGGAAGGCAGTGACCGCCAGTTCAGCATGCGTGTTCTCTTGCAGGTCCAGGCGGAGCGACGCACATTCTTTCAAAAATTTGATAACGACGATGTTGGCCAAAGCTTGATGGGACTGGAGGCACTTGTCGCCTCGCCGATTTTCGACGATCAGGAATGCGTGATCGGCATCGTTTATGGTTCGCGCGACATGCGGTCCGCCGGTGACGAGGCGAAGGGTATTGAGCCGCTGGAAGCGCAGTTTGTGCAGCTTCTGGCCGGGGCGGTGAGCGCGGGATTGACCCGCATGGAAAAAGAAGCCGACGCCGCTCGGGCTCGCGTGCAGTTTGAACAGTTCTTTTCACCCGAGTTAGCTCGCGCGCTCGAATGCGATGCGGGTATTCTCGCCGCCCAAGATCGCGAGCTGACACTGCTGTTTACCGATCTCCGCGGCTTCTCCAAGATTTCCGAACGAATCGGGGCGAGCGAAACTTACAATCTGCTGTCGGATATTCTCGATCGCCTGACAAATCAAATCATGGACCACGGTGGAGTTGTGATTGACTACTACGGTGACGGTCTGGCGGCTATGTGGAACGCACCGACCGAGGTGCCGCATCATGCTGATCGCGCAGTGCAGGCGGCTGTGGCGATGGTGAACGAATTGCCCGCCATCAACAGCCAATGGGCGGAGCGGCTGGGCGGCATTATTCGTCTGGGGGTCGGGATTCACACGGGGCGGGCGCAGGTCGGCAATTCGGGCAGTCGGCGGCGGCTGAAATATGGTCCCCGCGGGCATGCGGTGAATCTTACGAGCCGCGTGGAAGCTGCCACCAAAGTTTTCGGCATTTCATGCTTGATGACGGCGGCAACACGACAGCAGCTTCACGGCGTATTCCCGCTCCGCCGCGTCTGCAAAGCGCGCCTGACGGGCATGACCGAGGCGAACGACCTGTTTGAGTTATCGTCGGCCAGCAATCAACCGACGTGGCCGTTGATTCGTACGCGTTACGAAGCGGCA
>DASXLL010000036.1:0-42500 GCA_036496265.1 Pirellulaceae bacterium
GGCCAGGGGACACGAAACAGGAGACTGCATGCGGCGAATAAGTTCGGCCGCGTCTGTTCGGTCTTAGTTCAGGCTAAACCGCGGGGGGAAGTCTGTCAGTAGGTCGCCGGAGGATTCGAGACGGCGGGCGAGGTCGAGGAGCTTTTCTTCGAGAATGTCAGCGCGGCGGTCTACGTTGCACTCGGTGAGGAGCTGCTGCTTGATGGTCGTGGAGAAGCCGAGGGTGAAGGCGAAGACGTCGGTGAGCATGCCGAGGGAGGCTTCGCCGGCGAGAAGCTCGTCGAGTTGCTCGTGGAGAGCTTCGGAATCGGGCAGGAGTTGGCGGGCAAGCTCGAGGATGCGGCGCTGGACGTCGGTGCGGCGAGCGCCGGAGGAAGCGCAGCCCGAAGAAGGATAGTAGTCGTCGAGCGGCTCGACTTCGGCCATGCGAAATGAAAGCGCCGGCGGCAGCTCCTGGCGGATCGCGATGCGTTTGAGGCCGCGGATCAGGATATTGTGCCGGCCGGTGGGGAGGCGCTCGTGGGCGACGATTTTGGTTTGGCAGGCGACGGGGGCGATCGGCGGGCGGCCATCGTAGTCGTTTTCCCAGCCGGGCTGGAGCATGACCATTGCGATCGTGCGGTCGGAGCTGAGCGCGTCTTCGAGCAGGTCGCAGTAGCGCGGCTCGAAAACGTGCAGCGGCTGAATGACATGCGGAAACATGACCAGGCTGGGCAGCGGGAAGAGCCGCACGGCACTGGCAGCCGCGGTCGAGGGCTTGGGACTGTCGTCGGAGGCGGGCATGGCGGCGGGGCGAGCGGATAGGAGGGCAGGTTTCATGTTAGTGAGAGGCAAAAACCATCGCCAGCGAGTTGCGTTATTGAGGCGAAAAAAGTCCAAATTCGTTCAGCATTCTGGCCAAAAGCTGCATGGGAAGGCCGACAACGTTGGATTCGCTGCCAGCGAGGATGTGAACCCAGTCGAGGCCATCCTGGTAGCCGAAGGCCCCGGCTTTGCCCTGCCATTGATTGGTGTCGAGGTAGTTTTCTAGGGCTTCCTCGCTGATTGGGTCCATGACGAGGCGGGTGATGTCGATTTCGAGGCGGTGGTCGCCAGTCGGCAGCCGCCAGAGGCAGAGGCCGCTGATGACGCGATGCTCGCGACCGCGGAGGAGTGCTAGCATGCGACGGGCGTCGTTCCGATCGGCGGGTTTGCCGAGGATTTGGCCGGAACATTCGGCGACGGTGTCGCAGGCGAGGATCAGGGATTCGGGGCTCGGGGCTCGGGGCTCGGGGTTTAAGAGGGAATTGAGTTGGCGGGCGGTGGATTGGGCTTTGGCGAGGGCGAGGCGGCGGACGAGGAGCTCGGGGGGTTCGCCCGGGAGCGGGTCTTCGTTGACGTCGGTGGGTGGCTGGATGGTGAATTGATAGCCAGCGTCTAGCAATAGCTGGCGGCGGCGCGGCGAGCTGCTGGCGAGGACAAGTGGTTGTCGGGGCATCGGCTTCGTGGTGATAGCGCTCGTTCGGGCCGGTTATTGCCAGGCGCGATGTAGTGATTTTCTGTTCAGTTATTTCAGAGGGATTTTATCGTTAGGCATATGCATATGAATTCAAATTATTTCGAGGGACAAATCATCGCAAGTTGTTAATTGCACTATTGTTTTGTCAATTGTTGCGGGTTGCGTTTATGCAGAGGTTGCATAGTTATGCATGGACTGATTTTTTTGAAAAAGTGTTCGTCGACCGACGGTACTAGGCAGTGCGGGCGCGCGGAATCAGGTATTTATTGAACTGTTGTATACGTAATTTGTTTCGGTCTTGTATTACAACGCTAACTACGGCACAAAGTGAAGGCGCACAAGCAGATCAGACGTCGCCTGGCGGCCGAGGATAATGTCTTCGTCAACCCAACATTTCCCGAAAAATGTCATGCAGGCAAGAGCGTGCATGCACATCGCCATGACCAGTTCCAGATGCCCAACCACATCGTTTCCGGTCGTCAGACTGGGCATCTCGCAACTCCTTGGCGGTCTTTCACTTACGACATTCATAGCGTTGTAGTACTTGGCGGCGAATTTTTGAAGTGGAAGTCCGGGGCTAGTCTCCTAGCCTTAAGTTGCGGCGCCCCAGATTTTCGAGTCCGGGAAGAGAAAAAGGAAATTGCCAGTCCTCCCGGGGTTGGCTATTCTTTTACGGCGAGTTGGCAAGGCGGGAGCCTCGGTAGTGCGTTCCCAGGGAGGACCCGGGGAACGAGGTGGAATGACGCTGGGATTGCAAAAGTCTGACAGTTAACTAGAGTCGGCCGGTAATGCGGCTGGCTCTTTTTATGCGCCGACGGTTTCCCGCCATTTTCCGGCGGCTCGCGAAAATGATAGTTGACGAATGAGGGATGTGGGCTTACAAGTAAACCCACCTGTTTTAGGGAACGGTAGAGAAGCCGCGATTGGTGGGGGGATCAGGCGATTAGTCCCCTAGCGAAGCGGGCGGTGGAGGGCGATTCCACCGAGGGCTGCTGTGGTAGGCCGGCGCATGGATTGTGCCGACTTACGGTTCTCGCTGCGGATGGAGGGCGATTCCACTCTGGGCGATGGGTTTTCGTGGAAACTTTTTCTCGGAAAGGGCTGCTGCTATGAAGATTGCAAAGTGGTTGGGGTTTGGGCGGGGTTCGGCTCAAAAGAAACGACGGGCTGCGGCGATGCGAAAGCGGCCGCTGCTGGGGGAGCGGTTGGAGAATCGATCGCTATTGACTGTTGTCGTGGATGATGTGGATCTTAGCGCAACCTCATGCGTCGGCGGTCATCCCGACTATAACTCGATACAAGCGGCGGCTAATGCCGCTGGACAGAATGTAATTCAAATCTGCGACGGGACTTACGACAACGAGCCCGAAAACCTTGTAGATGCAAACGGCGTCCTATTATCCTTTGGTTCGCCAACCGGAGTTGTGACGATCGATGGGGGTCTCACGCTCGGCAGCAGCTTAATGGAGTTTAATATCAACGGCGACACGCCGGGAACCGATTACAGCCAACTCGTCGTGAACGGCCGCGTCTTTGAGGGCAACATTGACGGCGTCAATATAAACAACAATGTAAGTTTAAGCGTCAACGGCACTCGGCAGGCGAACGATGGCCAAGCGATTGTCTTGATTGCGAATCATTCGGCCCAAAATACGACCGAGTTCCCCGTAGGCCCCTTCAATGGGCTGCCGGAAGGCTCCCTCGTTGACGTGGCTGGAGTGAAATATGTCATCACCTATAAGTACAATGCCGAAAACGCCGCGAACCATTTCTCGCCGGCTGGGAACGATGTGGCGCTGATCGATGTGTCGGGTTCGCTGGCACCCACAACGGGAACCGCACGGTTGGTCACCGATCCATCCAACCTGTCGCAGAAAGCCCTTGTCGTCAGTGGCACATCCGCGAATAACACGATCGAAGTGCGACCGAAGGATACCACGAACGTTGAAGTGAAGATCAATGGCGTGAGCCAGGGTGTTTGGCCTGCCTCGGATATTACGGGCAACATCATCATTTATGGCGGAGCGGGCGACGACAAAATCACCATCGATCCGCATGTCATGATTCCCGTTGTCGCCCTCGGCGAAGGCGGCAAAGACACGCTGCAGGCAGGCGGCGGCCCGGCCGTCTTGGTGGGCGGAGATGGCGATGACACGCTGAACGGCAACAATAGCAGCGATATCCTGATCGGTGGTATGGGCAAAGACAACCTCCATGGCAACGGGGGGGACGATACTCTGATCGGCGGGTACACGGCATTCGACACCGACCTGGTAGCGCTCGAAAGGCTTTTGAGCGATCCCAGTTTGCTGGTTGCAGATAACACCGTATTCGATGACTCCATAACCGACACGATGGATGGCAATGGGGGCAGTGATTACTACTTTGCCAATTCAGACGTTGCATTCAAAGACAACATCAAGCTGACCAAGGATGACGAAGGCGTGATCGACATTGATCCCGCGCCGTCCGCTTAATTCACGGCTGCGAAATGCTGGCCAGCGGCAGCGGCACCGCTGCGTGCGCGAATGAAAACCGCGAAGGGAGCAATTTCGGTTGCTCCCTTTTTTTGCGCGCAGGCGCGATCTGCTGGCACGAGGCGGGTGGGACGGGAGCCTCGCGATATTGCGTTCCCAGGGAGGACCCTGGGAACGAGACATCAGGGACATTGCGCCGTGTAGTCGGTGTCGGGCGAGGCGGGAGCCTCGGGGTATGCGTTCCCAGGGAGGACCCTGGGAACGAGAGAAGCCCGCGGTGGCACGCACTAGCGGCGAAGTTTGCTGTGGCCGGCAAAACCGGCATATTCGGCCGAGTTTCGCTAGATTGCGCGGTTTATGAAGAGTTTGGTCGTAGTCCCCTGGTGCTGGCGGCCGAATTCGAGAACCTAGGATGTGTTGCAATCGTATGGGCGGAAGGGATCGCTCGGAACAGCTACCCGAACAGTGTGGTTTTCGATGTCTTTAACAGCTATGAAGTCCGCGAACGCGAAGTGCTCGTCGTTCGAACCGAATTTGGCGGCTCGTGTGGATCAGGCGCTGCAGACGAATCCGTATGTCAACGGACGGCTGCTGCGGTTTGAGACGGAAGGCAGCCGCGTGGTGCTGCAGGGAAAAGTGAAGTCGTATTTTCAGAAGCAGATGGCGCAGGAAGTGATTCGGAAGGTGGCGGGAGTGGAAGAAATTGAGAATTGTTTGGAAGTGTTGATGTAGGGGTGGGCAAATACGGATGCGGAGCGAGGCAGGAGCCTCGCGGTAATGAATTCCCAGGGAGGACCCTGGGAACGAGAGAGAGAAAAAGGCTCGGCGGGAGCCTCGCCATCCCATGGCGTTGTCGCGCATCCATGCGCGTCTAGTCGAGGTTGATCGTCGCGCCTTCGCCTTTGTTGCAGATAGCGGCGAAGGTAGCGGCGGCGATGTTGAAATTGATGGCGCGGACGCTGCCATCGGCAAACAGGGCGCTCATGGCGCTGGGGTGCCCGCCACCGAAGCGTGAGCCGAGGCGCTGCGTTGTGGAAGTGGGCGGGTCGCGCCACCAATCGCAGCATGGATTGTTGGTATTTGCATCGACCCGCTGACCGGTGACGGGATTATTGTTGGTGTCGCGAATAGGCGGCAGCAGCCCCAGCCGCAGGATGTCCGGATCGAGGCTGCTGAGCAGGTTGTGGTCGTCGTTCCAGGCTCCGTAAAGGTATTGGTCGGGGCGCATCCACTTTTCGCCGATGAGCAGCGTGTTGCTGGTGCCATCCGTGATTTGCGCCAATCGACTCATTGTGTCGCCCTGGAGCGTGGAGCGGTCGCCGGTCGGACTGCTGATGTCGCCGTTGCTCAATTCCGCGGGAACGATAATGGCCGACAGCGTTCCGGGGTCATTACGAATCGCAGCATAGTTCGTATAGTCTTGCGGTCCGTTGTACACGGCCGCGTAGTCGAGCGGGGCACTGCCGTTGGCATTGCCGGTGGAGAGAGTCTTTATCGCGTGCCGCGAAGTACAGATGAAACCCGGCATCACCGTATTGCGAACCTTTCCCGCCGTGAGATTGGCGGCGTTGCCTAGCTCCAGAAAAGGGAAGAGTTGGAAGGGCCAACTGGCGGCCTGCTTGGGCGGGGCCGACCAGGGAGCGCCCGTCGGCTGCCCGCCGACGAGTGGGCCGCTGCTGAACGAATTGACTTGCGACCCGTTGAGATTGAAGCCCATGGCGCAGCCGGGCTGCGGCCAATCGCCGGGAGAGATTCCGGTCGGGACGGGGTTGGGCATGGCGTTGCACCAGTGGAACCAACCGGCGCTGGGCATGCGGCCGTTGGTGTCGTGGAAGTTGTGCATGGCGATGCCGATCTGCTTGAGATTGTTGAGGCAGCGCGTGCGGCGAGCGGCTTCGCGGGCCGATTGAACGGCGGGCAGGAGCAGCGCGACCAGGACGCCGATGATGGCGATGACGACGAGCAGCTCCACCAAAGTGAAGGCTCGTCGTATGGCTCTCGAAGCGCAAGCTAAACCACGGAGCATGTGAATTCCCCCGTCAGGCCGATCGATCGATTCGGCTATATAAGAAAACGACCCCCAGAGATGCTTAGCTTAAGTGGTCGCGAGGTCATTTTGTATATTGATTGAACATTTCTTGGTCATATTCTTCGACGTTGCCGCGAGTGAGGGCGATGAAGCGGCGGCCGTCTTTGCCTTCGGCTTCCCAGGCGAGTGACCGCGCCGATTCGAGATTGGCGAGGTTATAGCGGACGATGAACTTCTTCTTGTCGCGGGGGGAGACGAAGAGGCTGTCGATGTCGTTGCCGAGGTTGCGCGACTCGCGCTCGGTGGCGTCGAGTTTTTTGCCGAAGGCGGCCAAGTCTTCCTCGGAAGCGGGCGGTTTGCGGTTCTTTTCGATATAGAACCGGTAGAGATTGAAGAGCTTGTAGAGGCGATCTTGGGCGCTGGCCTCGAGCGGGGCGATGGGCGGGCCGGAATTGCAGCCGAGGGTCGCAATGAGAAGGCTGCCAATAAATATCCAAATTGTTGGACGAGCGAACTGGCCCACAGTGGTCCCCTGGAAAGATGCACAAAGCCCGTTGGAGGCCGTGAATTTAGGCCTCGTCTGCCGGTTTCGTCTGGTAACGCGAGAACGACGGCAATTGCCACGCGATTCTAATCAGGGAAGGCCCCGGCTGTCATCCAAAAATGGCGGAAAGCTGAAAAGTGCGGTGGGCGTGGTGGATTCTGGGACGTCAATCCATAAACAAACTGGAATATTAAAAATACTCTGCCGACGATTGATTTTGTGGGTCCATATACGTTATTTTTTGCGTTTGAATGCATGGTACACGCGAGGTGGGCGCAGCGGGCTTTTTTGGAACGGGCCAGCTGTCGCCAAGAGGCATCTTTTCTTCGGAACACACGTGTTTTTTAGGAACATGGGGGCCGGCTGCGACTAGTTCATCGGTTGACAAGCTCATCTGACGACTAGGGCGGCTGACTTCGACGCACGTGCTTGGCGTGCAGCGAGGTAAAAATTTATGGCGCGGTCATCTTTTCTGTTTCCGTCGTTGTGGCGTCGGCGCAAATTGGAGCGGAGCGAAGCGCGATTGAATCGGCGGCCGTTGCGGCCGCAGCTGGAGTCGCTGGAGCGGCGCGATTTGCTGGCCAGCTTTACGACGCTGGAAGATATGGCGCTGGTGGTGAGCGATCCGAATCTCGTCCACGCGGGATTGATCGCTGGTCCGGCGCACGGAAAAGTTTCGTTTAGCGATGCGGGCGGATTCACTTATACGCCGGCGGAGAATTACAACGGCCAGGATGCGTTCGTCTATGGCTTCGCCAACAGTGCGGGCGGGACGACGCTGACGGGCAATGAGACCGCAGCGATCACGGTGCAGTCGGTGAACGACGCGCCGAGCGGCGCGGATATGTCGCGGCAGGTTTCGCCGAATGCGGCTTATACGTTTCAGGCGTCGGATTTTGGGTTCATCGATCCGAAGGACAACCCGCCCAATAGTTTTTTGGCTGTGAAAATCGTGACATTGCCTGCGGTGGGTCAGTTAGTCAGTGGTAATGTGCCAGTGTCTGCCGGCCAGGCGATTCCGATCGTCGATGTCCAACTAGGGCTACTCAAGTACATCCCGGACCCAACAAACACGACGGCAACGAACGGGGCAAGCTTTACTTTTGCGGTGCAAGATAATGGCGGGGTCGCGAATGGCGGGGTCGATGCCGATCAGACGCCGAATAAGTTGACGATCTATGTCGCGCCGGTCGTTCAGCCGCCGAAGTTGACGGCAAATCCAAATTCTTATGTCGCTGCGCAAAACGGGACGCTAACGATTGGTGCGCCGGGCGTATTGGGAAATGACACGAAATCTGGCGACGGAATCGTGGCGGGATCGTGGGCGGCAAGGCTGAAGAATGGAGCGTCGCACGGCACTGTGACGCTCAATACGGACGGCAGCTTCACCTATCAGCCGGCGGCGGATTACACGGGCCTGGATACCTTTACCTATTACGACACGGCGACGTATGTGCCGCCGAGCACGAATGGGGCGGTGAGCGATCCGATCACAATTGTCAGCAACACGGTGACGGTGACGCTCCTCGTGCGGTCGCCGGCGCCCTTTGTTTTTGCCCAAAACGACACATTCCTAGCGACTCCCAATGCGCCGCTGGCAATTGCTGCGCCGGGCGTGCTGAAGAATGATGTCGTTTATACGAGCGACGTGACGAACACTACGCCGGCACCGGCGGCGGTGCTGAACGTTCCGCTGCAAGCGGCGCTCGTGACGGACGTAGCGCACGGGACATTGACTTTGGCGGCTGACGGTAGCTTCAGTTATGTGCCGGCGAAGGACTTTACCGGCACGGATACGTTCACCTATCGTGCGAGCGTTGCGCCGACGGGCGCTGGCACGCCGGCGTCGAATCCGGATTCGCATGACGTGGCTACGGTCTCGATCTTTGTCTTCGCGCCACAAGCCACCAACGATGTTTATTCCACGCCGCAGGATGCGCAATTGACGGTTGCTGCACCGGGCGTGCTGGGCAATGACCAGCCGGCGGATGGTCATGCGATATCCGCGACGTTGATTACCAACACCTTGCACGGCGCTTTATCGCTGAACGCCGACGGCAGCTTCACGTATAAACCGGCCAGCGGCTTCTTTGGCACCGACTCGTTTGTTTATCGAGCGGTTGATTCGAGCGCCGCAGCGGCGGGCGACCCACTGGACGCTTCCAACTTGACGGCGAGCCAGGTTTTGGAATTGATCAATCATGGCTACAACGGCCTCGCGGTCGTAACGATTCATGTTGAGCCGGTGACGCCGAAGGTGATTGCGAACAATGACACGTACGTGGCGGCGACGAATGTGGCGCTGGATGTGGCTGCACCGGGCGTGCTGAAGAACGATTATTTGATTCTGGGCGATCCGACGACCGGCAGCAGCACAACCAATACGTCGCCGGTGGCCGGGTATCCGCTGATGGCGGTGCTCGTTGCTCAGCCGACGAACGGGACACTGGAACTGCACAGCGACGGCAGCTTCCACTATGTGCCGAAAACGGATTTCAGCGGCGCGGACACGTTCACCTATCAGGCCGTTTTGAATGCGAGTGCATCCGCTGGCGCGGATCCGATCACGGCGACGAGCGCGCTGGCCACGGTGACGATCAACGTCGCGCCGATCGCTCCATCACCCGTTGCGTTCGACGATTCGTACTCGACGGCGGCCGGCACACAGTTAACAATTCCCGCGCCGGGCGTGACCGGCAACGACACGAAGGCGAATGGAGCGACGCTGCTAGCGGTCATTGGCAGCCGGCCGTCGAACGGAAATATCGAGTTCCATTCGGACGGCAGTTTTTCATACACGCCCGCCAGCGGCTTCACGGGAACCGACACGTTCACCTACCAAGATCTGGAACTGCTCGGCAGCCCGGCTCCGCCTCCCGATGACCCGAACCATTACATCAGCAATTTCGCCACCGTCACGATCAACGTTAAGGCGGTCGTCACTGCGCCGGTCGCCGTCAACGACGAATTTCACATCAATCAAGGCACGCCGCTGATCGCCGATCCGCCGGGTGTGCTGGCGAACGACAAGGCCCCGCCTGGAGACAAACTGAGCGCCGTCCTTAATAGCGACGTTTCCAATGGCACGCTGAACTTGACCGCCTCCGGCGGCTTTTCTTACACGCCCGCCGCCGGCTTCAGCGGCGTCGATTCGTTCACGTATTACGACATCGATACGAGCGCGACGAATAGCGACGCCACGACGAGCGTCAAGAGCAACGTCGCGACCGTCAAGATTTATGTGCAATCGACGACGGTCAAGGTCTATGCCCTTGATGATACCTATGGCGTCGCGGAGAACGGCTCGCTCTCGATCGACAAGCCCGGCGTGCTGGCCAACGATACGACGGTTCCACCGCCGTTGTTGGGGGCGACGCCCGATGCCAATGGCAATCTGAGCGGCCAACCGGGCTCGCCGATTGCGAATTTGCCGCTAATGGCGACGCTATTGACGGGTACGCAAAGTGGCGATTTGACGCTGAACGCCGACGGCAGCTTTTCGTATAAGCCGCATGGGAATTTCGTGGGCGCCGACACATTCACTTATCGCGCGAGCGTGGTGACGAGCACGCCGCCGGGCGGTGGCGGCGATCCGACAACGAACACAACGGCCACGTCGAACTTCGTATGCCCGCAGAATGCGATCTGCGCAACGCCGCCTGACGACGTGGCGACGGTGACCATCTATGTCAAGCCGCCGCCAGGGCCGGTGGCGGTGAACGATTTTTATCTGACCGCGGAAAACACGGCGCTGGGAATTGGCATGCCGGGCGTGCTGACGAATGACTACATCAGGCCGGCGCCGGCGCAGCCGGGCGCGACGCCGAATACAGGCTCGCCAATCATGATTCCGCTGACGGCGGTGTTGGTCGCGGGTCCGACGAATGGGACATTGGCGCTAAATGGCGATGGCAGCTTCAAATATACGCCGAATGGCGATTTTGTCGGCATCGACACGTTCACGTATCAGGACAGCGAAGTCACGCCGACCGCCGGTGGCACGGCGACCGATTCTGCGCCAATCCTAAGCAACATTGCGACGGTGTCGATTCGTGTGGTTGCGGCCGTCGCGCATAACGACAACTATGCGACGGATGTGAACACGGCGCTCGATGTGATCGCGCCGGGCGTGTTGGGCAACGATGCGGGCGGGTCGGCGGCTCATCCGCTGATGTCCACACTGCTCGCCGGGCCGATGCACGGCACGCTGAAGCTCAACGCCGACGGCAGCTTCGATTATCAGCCGGCCACGGGTTATTCGGGGCCGGATATGTTCTCGTACCGCGCCAGCGACGGCACGACAACGACTAGTCCAACCACGACGAATTCGACGGCCGTCGATCCGGCGACGGGCACGGTGCTCGCGACGGCGGTCAGCGGCGATGCGAACCGGCCGATCAACGCTTATGACATCGGCGTCGTAAAAATCTATGTCCGGCCGCCGGCGCCGACGATTCAGGCTCATGACGACAAGTATTTGACGCCGGAAAATACGACATTGACGATCGGTGCGCCGGGCGTGTTGGCCAATGACTATGGACCGGTCAATGTTCCGGTGATTGCGGCCCTGGTCGATAAGCCGACGCACGGCACGGTCACGCTCGGCGAAAAAGGCGACTTCATTTATACGCCGGAAGCCGATTTTTCCGGCGAGGACAAATTTACGTATAGCGCGAGCGTGGCGGCAGCCGCTGGCTCGACGACCAGCGCGATCAAGAGCGGCCTGGCGACGGTCGTGATCTATGTCGCCGCGCCAAACACGACGCCGTCGGTGATTATCGGCGGCGATCAGACCACGACGGATGAAAGCGGGCCACAGCAGGTTACGGATTATGCCGCGGTGGTCGCGGTGGATAGCGATGGCGCCCCGCCGGCGATTAACGTCAGCACCGATAAGCCCAATTTGTTCAGCACGCCGCCGAGCATCGATCCGACTGGGCAGTTGATCTATACGCCCGCGCCCAACGCGAGCGGCACGGCAACGATCACGGTGACGACCGGCGGCGATCCGACGACGGGCGAAGAGAGTGATTCGCAGACGTTCACGATTCACATCGATAAGCCGCATGCGTTTACGAACACGGCTGACCCGTGCGATGTGACGGACGACAACACGGTCGCCGCGGATGATGTGTTGAGCGTCATCAACTACATCAACGCCCATGGCAGCTCGCCGGTCAGCCAGGCGCCGACCAATCTCGTGAAGCACCTGTATTATGATGTGGATAAGGACGATGTGATCGCGGCGATCGATGTGCTGTTGGTCATCAACTATATCAACGCCCATCACTCCGCGCCGGCCACGGACGCCAACATCGACTCGTCGCTGCTCACGTTGGTCGCGCAGGATACGGCCGATGCAACGATCGGAAAGAAGAAAACGTAGCTTTCCCTGCTTCTTGCTGTGACAAATCGCCGCGGTGCGTCAGTTCTTCGCGCCGCGGCATGACGGTTTGTCGCGTTCTTTTTCGCGAGATGGCGTTTGCGCGTCGAAATCGTTCTGCGCTTGTGTGCAATCGCTTTCTTCCGGCGCGGCAAGTGCTGTCCGTCTTGCTCTACGGACTCGATCGCGAGCGCGCGGGCGGCGCGAGAGACATTTATCGGAGGCTTTAAAAGAAGGGACTTAGCGATGAAAACGACCCTATTCAGTTTTGCACGGAAGGGGCTTGCTAGCGGGGCGATTTTGCTAGCGGCCGGATGGAGCGGCGCCGCGGCGCAAGACCCCAGTGGCAACAATCAGAATCCGAGTGGACAAGACCCAAGCGGAACGAGCCGCCAAGAGGCTCGCGACACTGCGAAGGAAAAAACCGATGCCGCCAAGGCTCAGAAGCAGGGCGCGCGGGAGGAAATTCGCGACGCCCGTGAGGGGGCTCGCGATACGGCTCGCGACGACCGGCAGACGACCCGCAATGCGAAGGAAGGCGCTCGCGATGACGTGCGGGGCGCGCGGGTCGAGAAGCGGGACGCCGTGTATGACGCACGTGAAGGCGGCCGCGACACGGCCCGGGATGACCGGCAGACGACGCGCGACGCCCGCGAGGGAGCGCGGGACACCGTGGGCGATGAACGCCGCACCATTCGCGATGCCCGCCGTGATGTGCGCGAGGCTCGGCGGGAATTCATCGCGTCGCGAATTCGCTCCGGCGATCTGGGGCTGTGGTTCCGGCGCATGACGGACGGGCTCGCTGTTTCTGACATTGCCAGGAGCGGCGCAATCAGCCAAAGCGGGCTGAAAGAGGGCGATACAATCGTATCCGTCAATGGTCAGACCGTTTCCAGCGAACGAGGGTTCGTCGATCAGCTTTTTGCCGGTCATGATAACAACAAGCCGGCGCAAGTCGTCGTCAAACGCAATGGCCAAGAGCAAATGCTCTGGGTTCAAACCAAGCCGTTCGTGGACGAGCACCTCAATAGCGACGATCGCCTGCGCGATTTTGGTTTGATTCTAGATCAGGAAAACCCGAACCACGTCAAAGTGCAGGCCGTCATTCCGCAATCGCCGGCCTTTTATGCTGGCGTTAAGGGCGGCGACGTGATTACCGGCATCGGCGGCCAGCGAGTCGCGCAGTTGGCGGATTTCATCAAGTCGCTGGCCGGCGCGAACAACAGCACCGCCCAACTCGATGTGAATCGGAACAACCAGCAACGTCAACTCGAAATCGAAGTGCCCGATCCGTTCCAGAACCAGGCCCGGACGGCGCTGAGGCCGAATTTCGACGCGAATGGAGCTCAGCAACCGGCGCAGCAGCAACCGGCGGCGACTAATACGACGCCGAACAATGGCTCGCGCGTGCCGGCGAATACACAGCCGCGGCTGATTAACCCGCCACGGCAGTAGCGAACCTGACGACGCAGAGCGTCGTGATCTTGCGTCCCCACGCAGAGCGTGGGGACGAGAGGCCGGGATAAGGCGGAGCGTGGGCACGAGCGGCGACTGCTCTGCCCTGCCCCGCCTTTTTCGTTGGGTGTTGATGTGGGGCGATCACGGCCTTGTTTTCCTCGGCGGAAGTTTTTTCGGACGACGCCCACGGCGGATGCTGGTCATCACGGGAACGTAGGAAAGTTCTTCGCCCTCATCGACGGCGCGGAGCAGCAGGCCGCCGCGGCTCATATCGCCGCGGCCGACAAAGTCTTGTGGGAAGACGAGGCGATCGCCGAACGCTTCGTGAAGGATTGGAACGTATTTATCGCTGGCGACGCTGCCGAGCAAAACGGCGGGGCCGGTGTTCGGAAGGATTTTGGCCAGCTTCGCCGCGTCGCGAAGTAGCGGCTCCCGGTAGCGCGGCTCGTCGATGTGGATGGGGACTTCGCTGAATTGCCGAAGTTCGTCCAGGGTAATGATGGTTGCGGGATCGATGAGACCGCGGCCGGCGGTGATCGTCCAAATGGCATTGGAATCTGCTCGTGGTTGTGAAAATGCACGAGCATAGGTCAGTTTCCCGCGGTAATAGAGGCCGCTGAGGAAGCTGAAGATCTCGCCCAGCGTGGCGCCTTCACTGCGGAGCTTGCGGGCGAGGAAAAACTCGGCCCGCTCGTTGAACAAGAGTGCGGCGCGCTGGCCGGAGCAGCTCGCTGGGGAGAGGAGGACGAGTTGGTTCAGACCGGACATGGATAGGGAATTTCAGCGGCGAGCCAAGGAAGACAGTGTCCGTTGTCCGTTGTCCGTTGTCAGTGGTTGTTGCGGGTCAATTAGTCCCACCACCAGCGAGTTGTGGAGGGCGGAATGGCCGATTGACGCGTGGCGGTGAGGTCGGCTTTCGTTTCGACGTGATTGAGGACAGACCAGGAATCGATTTGTATGCCGCCAGAGAGGCTGAGGATCCAGTCGGGGCCGCGGCGGATGAGGCTGGCGCGGGAGTCAATGGTTTTGGGGATTTGATATTCGGCGACGGCGAGGCGTTTTTCGTCGAGCAGCAGCGAAAGATCGCATGCGGCGGCCGTGGGCAGGTCTTCTTTGACGAGCAGCGCGGCGACGACGGCGAGGTCCATGCAATTGCGGAGCTCGCCGAAGACGGGGAAGACTTTGGAGAGGGCTTGGAAGTTAGTCGTCATGGCGTCGGCCCATTTTTTGGCGGTGGGATCGGCGCGGCCGGCGTTGACGACGGCGCCGGCGGAGCTGAGGTAGCCCTCCTCGGTCAACGTTTGCACACCGGAACCGCGAATTTGCCAAGCGCGGCCGGCGGCGTCTTTTCGTAGCGGTTCATAGTGCGGGGCCATCCACCAGCGGGGCATAGCGCTTTTGGGCAGCGGCGCGGAACGGCTCGCGAGGAGCTTCATATAGCTCGGTAAGTCGTCAATCGGCGCGGGCTCGAAGTTCATCCCGAGGCGCTTCATGAGAAAGTCGGAGGCGACGAGGACCTGAGCGAAATGGCTGCCGGGCGGGACGCCGGTAATCGTCACGCGCTGGGGGCCGAGGGCTTTTTCCATCCGATCGACGGCTGCTGCGTTGAGGTTCCGAGCGTGCAAGAGCGGCTTGAGGCGGTGGAGGCCTTCTTCGGTGGGGTCGATCGAGCAAGAAATGCCGCGGTCCATGGCGGCGGCTTTGGCGGTGCGGAGCGCAATCAGCAGATCGTCGAGTTGCAACGTCGGCTGGCCGCTCGTCTGGCCGACAGAGTTGCCCTGATCGTCGATGCGCCAGCCTTCGGCGGGGCCGGCGAGGATAATGTCGTTGTGCTCAGGATAGACGAAGACGTATTCGACACGTGTGAGGCCGGCGAGGTTTTGCAGATCGCTGCCGGGCGCTTTTCGCGCAGTTATTTTCTCTTGAAGGGCGGCGGAGAGGCGGCGGAGGGAGATTTTGCGGAGCGGGCTGGCGGCGTTGATGTCGGAATCGATGACTGCGAGCGCTTTGAGGCGGGCGTCGCGGAGGCTACCGCCGGTTTCGACGTCACTGCGCGAGACGGCGCCAGCGGCGTCGATCGAAATGCCGCCGACGCGTCCGCTGTTGCCGATGACAGGCACGAGGCCAACGACGAAGGGCTGAACGGAGGTGTCGCTGATGGCTTGGCCGCGAGTCGGCGAGACACCGGCGAGGAGAACGAGCAGAATGGCCCCGGCGAAGCGGCAATCAAAACGGGTCCGTAATGGGAACGATTGCATGCGCGGCTCCTTCAGCAATGCATGGCCCCTGCAACGTTCACGGTATCACCTTGCTAGCTGCGGGGGAAGCGAACGGGGTCGAAAGTCAATTGCGGCATCGATTGTCCAATTGGTTCGCGGATACCGCAATTGACTCCCGACCCCACCCCGTGCCGACCCCATCCCGTGTGCCGCCTACTAGCTTGCCGAGATTACGCGGCTTCGGCGGTTTCGTGTCACCGCCATACAAAACGGCAAGTTGGGTTTTCTTTCGCGGCCGCGTGCGACGATTGTCTAAATAGAGACGACGACCCACAAGTTAGAACGGCCATGCGTAATTTTGTGCGTGCCTGGATTCGCGTGATAGCAGCCTGTGTGCTGGCAGTTGCTCTGGCCGGCAGTGCGCAGGCGGGGCCACCAACCTATCTGATGCTGCGGCGGCCGGAGTCGCCGGGGAAGCATTATCAGCCAGGGAAGCCGGATGCGGCGATGCTGGATGCGCGGACGAGCGGGTATGCGTACGGTTTTTTTGGCGTTGCGCCGCGGAGCCATGCGTCGCGGCATTTTGGGATCAACCGAACTTACACGCAGTGGAGCTTCTGGTGATCAGTCGTCGCCTGTACAGAACGCCGAGGAATCGTTCGTAAAAGAATGGCAGGCGGGAAGCCTGCCCCACGCTAGCGCGAGGCGCCGAAGAAGAAGCTGAACATTTGGCGGTGGTCAGTGGAGGCGGAGGCGACGGGGAAGGCGAAGTCGAAGGCGAGCGGAGCGGGGCCCATCGCGGGCACGTTGATGCGGAAGCCGAAGCCCGGGGCGACGCGGAATTCGTCGGGATGCAGGGAGACGGATTTTTCGACGGTGCCGAAATCGCAGAAGACCGTGCCGCGGATCATGTCGTCAGCCGTGAGCGGGAAATAATACTCGGCTGAGTTCAGCCATTGGAACTTACCGCCGATGGTAACGCCGTTGTCTTGGGGGCTGGCGCCGCGGAATTGGAAGCCGCGAAGGGTTCCGAAACCGCCGGCGAAATAGTCTTCGAAAATGGGCGCGTTATTGCCCAGGAAGCCGAGCGTGGAGATAAAACCGGCGGTGTGCCGGCCGGAGCCGTCGGGGCGCTGGCGGATGAGAAAGTATTGCGACATTCCGAAATCGCCGCGGGGGAAGCTGTATTGGCCGAAGGCTTGCTCGAACGAGGCTGTGTATAAGTGGCCCTGAGTAGGACTGAAGGGAATGTCGCGCGTGTCGTGGGTGAGCGTGACTTTGCCGGAGAAGATGTTGCTGTGACCGAGAACAGCCTCGAGCTCGGGCACACCGCGGACGCGAGGGTTGAAAATATCGATGTTTTCCGCGCGCAGAGCGGTGGCGATGGCCAGGTCGGGCGTGAGGCGATAGCCCCAGGCGAGACGCCCGCCGGCGCGAGCTTCCGTCCAGTCGAAGTAGAGGCGGTTGAAGTAGTAGGCGCTGGCGTCGAAGCTGATGTTGGTGGAGAGGAAGTACGGATCGGTGAAGCTGATGAGGTAGCGCTGCAAAACCGTGCCGGGCTGGGCCTCCAGGCGGAAGCCTTGGCCGCCGCCGCGCCAAGCGCGGCCGACCGCGAAATCATCCCAACTTGTCGCCGGGTTCGTGATATCGAAGTTGCGCTCGCTGAGGACGATGTTGCCGATCAGGCCGGCGTTGGAGTTGACGGTCACGCCAAACATGAATTGGCCGGTGCGAGTTTCTTCCACATAGACGTCGAGCGGCGTCGGCGTGGCGTTGATTTCTGGCGGCAAGTTCGTCGGCGGTTGAAAGCCGGGATAGCCGGGCGTGATGGGAGAAATGCCGCCGGAAAGGCCGGACATCGCATCGGCCGGTGGGGCGGGGAGGTTGCCGGAAATGGACGGCGGTGGATTGCTTGGCGGCTGATAGTTGTTGATCGATGGCTGCTGCGGCGCGACCGGTTGACCAGAATAGGGCGGCGGCGTGTAAGGCTGATTCCCTGCTTGTGGCGGATAAGGCTGACCGAATTGCGGAGGCGGAGCGGAGGGCTGGCGGTAAGGTTGCGGCGCGCCAGGGGCCGGCCCGTAAGCGGGCGGCTGTTGAGGTACGCCGTAGGCCGGTTGTTGCATGGCAGGCGGCGCCGTGGTGAGGCCGGGATAGGGAGGCGGCGGAGCGCCGCCAGAGACGGGTTGCGGTCCGCGGGAGTAGCCGCCGGGCAAAGGATCGCTGCCGTAGCCGGGGGATTGGCCGCGGATGATGATCGGAGCCTCCGGGGCCGATGGTGCGGCCGATTTTTGTGGCGACTGCGAGTCGTTCGCGGCCATCAACGCCGGAAGCCACGCAGCATGCTCAATTCCAGCGCAGCCGACGGCAGCGGCCAAGAGAGCGGCCGTCAGGAGCGACAGGAGATGTTGATAGCGGGGCAAGCGGGTTCTCGGTGAATGAAACAGTATTGCGGTCGCTTACCGAAGGGTTGTCGGCTGGTAGTAACTGGGTGCAGCGGGCGGCGGAGCAGGTGCCGGAACGGGAATTGGGCCGTTCCAGGAGTAAATGCAAGGCTTGAGCGTCTGGACGGCTTGGGGCGCGACGGCTGCCGCGGACGGCGGCAACGCCGGTTGATTTGGCACCGACGGTTGCGCGGCGATGCGCGGTCGCGGAGCAGGGTTTGTGGTGGTGGTGTCGGGTTCTTGGCCGCGGACGGTGTTGACCGAATTCAGGTCCGGCGGGCGAATGTTAATTCGCGGCGGTTCGCCGTCGTTTTGCGTGCCGGCGAAGAGCTGCGAGGCTTTGAGACGGCGTTCGCTGTTGCGAACTTCGCGAATGTCGATTGTGTCGCCGGGACGCTGCGAGACGCGGCTGAGGACGACGGTCTGTTTCGTGTGCGGAAATTCGCCGGCGATGTGAACGTTAACCTCGCTGACCTTGAAGACATCGCCTTCCTTGATGCGATAAACAACGTCGAGCTGGCCCGGCTCCTCCAGAAAGCGGAGATCGGCCTGCACGTCGGCGAAAACGTGGCCCTGGCTGCCGTAGAGATCGTTGAGGGTGTTAACGTCCTTGTTCGATTTGCCCTGGTTGTAGAATTCGCCCGATTTGAGGTCGAGAAATTTTAGCAGCGGATCCGTGGCAAAAATGCTGCCGCCTTCGACGGCAACGTTGCGGACCGAATAGCGCGGACCTTCGTCGATGATGAATTTGAGGGCCAGCCATTTGCCTTCGTCGTCGTAGTCGAGCGTACGGCTGACGCGGGCGCGGAAGTAGCCGAGGGCGCGGTAGTAAGCTGTGAGCGTTTGCACGTCGGCGTCAATCTTGCTGCGATCGACTTTCCCGCCGAAGAGGTACCAGAAGTAACCTGGCTTCGATTGAATTTTGGTTTTCAGCACGCCGTCGGGCGAGATCGTGTTGCCTTCGAAGCTGACCCCCGAAATGCGCTCCAGGTGGCCTTCGTTGATGAGGAAGATGAGGTCTTTGTCGCCCGGCTTGTCGCCCTCGAAGATGGTGACGGTCGCTTTGGGAAAGCCGTTGGAGTGATAAAGCTCCTCGATTTTGCGGCGCGATTCTTCGGCGGCGTAGGTATTGAGCGGGTCGTGCTTTTTGATGCCGATTTCCTTCGTCAGCTTCTTGTCGGAATAGCCACGATTGCCAAGGAACTTGATCTCGCCGATGCGCGGCCGCTCGAAAACTTTGAAGCGGACGATGACGCCGCCGGGAACTTGTTCGGTGTAGGTCTTCACGTCGCGGAACATGCCGGACGTAACGAGGCGGCGGACGTCACTCTGCAGAATGTCGGCGTCGAACTCGCGGTCTTTGCGAGTGTGAATATGCTTTTGGATTTCGTAGTCCTTGGCCGTCGTGTTGCCTTCGATGATCACATCGACGACGAGTTGCCCGGAGGAATTCGAGGGCTGGCGAGAGTTGAGCTGCGTCGGTGGTTGGCTGCCCGGTTGGCCGGGCACGCCCGGGGGCGGAGCGGCCGGTTGACCGAACGAAGCATTCGGCGGAGTGAGCGGCATCGAAGGCGGCAGCGAGGCTGGGCGGTCTTGGGGGTATTGCGGATATTGGGCGAGGGCCAAGTTGGCGCAGAGAAGTTGTGCGCCAAAACTGGCAAAAGTGGCGAAGAGCCAAGTAGCGCGGCAGCGGTGGCGGTGCGCGGCTAGGAAGTTCATCGCGAGAATTTCCTGGATTTTTGAAATCTAACGGGTCCGAAGCGCGCACAATTCGCGCGCAAAGTGACCCACGAAAGGGCGCGTATGAATACTGAAACGGTCTTTCAGCTACAAGCCGAGTTTTCAAAGAGTCGCCCGAATGACGACGCTTGCAATGCTCGTCAAACAGAAGAAGAAAGCTGGCCGCGGAGGAACGCGGATGACACGGATTTTTTTGAACAGACGATAGCAAAGAAAGCAAAGAGGAGAGGAGAATTCAATTCCCTTTGCTACCTTTGCTACCTTCTGTTCAATTTCTCTTGTCATTCACGAGAGAGTGTTTTTTGCTAGCGATGCAATGAACGACTATGCTGCACGGTCGAGAGCGATAATCGCGATGTTGTGCTTGTCGGCGAGGGCGACGACTTCGTTTTTATCCACGACGATGGTTTTACCGGCTTCGATCGCCAGGCATTTGGCGCCGGCGGCGATCAGTGATTCGACTGTTCCGATTCCGATCGTGGGAACGTCGAACCGCATGTCTTGCTGGGGTTTGGCGACTTTGACGACGGTGAGTCCGCCTTGCTGGCACAACTCGCCGGCGCGGCGGATGCAAGCGTCGGTGCCTTCCACGGCTTCGACCGCCACGACCGCGCGGCCTTTGACGGCGACGCTCTGACCAATGTCGAGGCGGCCGATTTCTTTGGCTAGCGGCCAGCCGAAATCGATGTCTTTTAGCTCGCTGGTCGTCGGACCGCGGCGGGTCAAAATGCCGGGCGAGATGAGAAGCTGCGGGGCAAAATCAGTTGCGGGGGCCATGGTGATGCCGCCTTTGGCGAATTCTTGGACGACGACGCTCAGGAGCGTGTCGTCGTTGCGATTTTTTTGGCCGAGGAAGAAGAGGGGAAAAAAGGCGCGGAGCGTGCGGAGATCGGGAACGAGCGAGAGCCAACCGAGGCGATTGAAGAGGATCTTGTGCTTGAAGACTTTTCCGGCGAGCGTGGCGTGGTCGATACCGTGGCGGCGGAAATAGCGGATGTGCGTTCCAATGCGGGCGACGCCGCTGGCGATGAAGCTATCGCAAATGTCGCGGAGCGAGGAATCGGCGTGTTGGCGAAGTCCGACACAGTGGACTTCGTAGTGCTGAGCTTTGAGCGCTTCGGCAACAACGATTGGAAAGCGGCCCCAGCCGGCGACGAGGCCGATTTTCCTCGGTGACATCTCCATTCAACATCTGACCTCTGACTTCTGACCTCTGATCTCTTCCCCTTAAGCCGCTTCCGCTTGCTTCTCACCATCCCCGGTCCCCGCCAGGCGGATAATCGCCCGCTGGGCTTCGTGGAGCTGGCGGCGGATTTCGGGAAGCTGCTGGATCAGCGAAATGCTGCGGAAAAATTGACGCTCTTCGACGGCGGGAGCGCCGAGATAACGCTTGCCGGGCAGGGCGTCGGTCATCACTCCGCACTTCGCGCCGAGGAGAGCACCGTCGGCGATGTGCAGGTGATCGGCGAGGCCAACCTGGCCCGCCATGACGACGTACTCGCCGGTGGAGCAGCTTCCGGCGATGCCGACTTGCGAGCAAATCAAATTGTGGCGTCCGATGCGGCAGTTGTGGCCGATTTGCACGAGATTGTCGATTTTTGTGCCGCCGCCGATAACTGTCGGGCCGTAGGTGCCGCGGTCGATCGTCGTGCCGGCGCCAATTTCAACGTGATCGCCAATTTCGACATAGCCGAGTTGTGCGCCGAGCTTATGGCGGCCATCAACGGTAGAGTAGCCAAAGCCGTAAGCGCCAAGGACCGCGCCGGCGTGAATGATGACGTGCTGCCCGAGAACCGTGTTTTCGTAAAGGACGACATTGGGAAATAGCAGGCAGTTGGGGCCGATTTTGGAACCGTCCAGGATGCGGACGCCGCTGTGAACGACCGTGCCCGAGCCGATTTGGACGTCGTTGCCGACGAAGGCTTGCGGATGCACTTCGACGTCATCGGCAATGTTTGCGGTCGGGCTGACGTAGGCGGCGGGGCTGACGCCGGTGAAGTGGATTTGCCGCGGCGGGTGAAAATGGGCGACGACTTTGCCGAAGGCGGCGTGGACGTCGCTGACAGTGATGTAGGGCCGGTCGGTGGGCTGCAAGCTGGCAGGCACGATAACTGCGGATGCTTCGCTGCGAGCCAGCTGCGGCGCGAGGCGCGGACTATCGGCGAGCGTGATTTCACCGGGGCGAGCAATGGCTAACGTGGCCGCTCCGCAGATTTCAAGATCGCCCTGGCCGGAAAGATTGCCGTCCACGAGTCGCGCAATTTCGGCGAGAGGCAAACCCATAGCCCGGCATCCTTTCCGTCCGAAAATCCAAATCCATTAGTCGGGACCAAACCTGGTCCCGGAAACAGGGAAAAGCCCGCGGATGCTACCCGATGGCAGCGAAGGCCAACAAGGTCGAATGTGGCGGGTAAATGCCGTGTGTGCCGTCTCGTCCTTCTTCCGGCGGCCAGCAAACAATTTTCAAAATTCCGGCCCGGTTTTCTTGTGATTTTGCGATATAGATATTGGGGACTTCACAACCGCCGGTCCCCAATTGACGAACCTCACCAAGAACTCGCCAAAGCTCACCACCTCGCCCGAAAAGCTCACCGGCCACTCACCACGCCTGGCCCTTACACAGCAACAACTTAGCTATGCTATCGATACCCAAAAGTACTAGAAAAAATTCGTAGGCAATGACAAGCGACAGCCATTCCTACGGTCCGGTTTAGAGTCCAAAGAAATGCCCATGAAATTCACGCCAACGCTTGTCGATTCATGCCGCCGCCAGTTTCCTGCCCTTTCCCGCCAAATTGGCGAGCGGCCCGCGGTGTTTTTTGACGGGCCGGGCGGGACGCAAGTGCCCGAGCGCGTGATTGCGGCGGTGAGCGGGTGCTTGGCGAACACGAACGCCAATCACGGCGGGCTCTTTGCGACTTCCCGCGAAAGCGACGCCCTGCTGGCACAGGCACATCAGGCGGTGGCCGATTTTTTGGGGTCGGACGATCCGGATTCGGTTATTTTCGGCCAGAACATGACCTCGCTGACGTTCGCACTGTCGCGGGCACTTTCAAAGACCTGGCGGCCGGGCGATGAAGTCATTGTCACGCGGCTAGATCATGACGCGAATGTCTCGCCGTGGGTACTGGCAGCGCGGGATGCCGGCGCGGCGGTGCGCTTCGTGCCGTTACGCCCGGAGGATGGAACGCTCGATTTGGCCGCGCTGAAACAGTTGCTGTCGCTGCGGACCAAGCTGGTGGCCGTTGGTTGTGCGTCGAATGCAACGGGAACGGTTAATCCCGTGCGCGAGATTGCTCAGTGGGCGCACGAGATTGGCGCTCTGGTATTTCTCGACGCCGTGCATTACGCGCCGCACGCATTGATCGATGTGCAGTCGCTGGATTGCGATTTTTTGGCTTGCTCGGCTTACAAGTTCTTCGGGCCGCACGTGGGAATTCTGTGGGGGCGGCGGCAGCTGCTTGAGGAACTCGAGGCTTATAAGGTGCGGCCGGCGGTCAATACGCTACCGGATAAATGGATGACGGGCACGCAGAGCCATGAGGCCATTGTCGGGGCGATGGCAGCCGTCGATTATTTGGCCGATTTGGGGCGGACGCTGGCCGGAAATGAATCGCTTTCACGCCGAGCGGCGCTGGTGGAAGCGTATCGCGAGATTGACGTTTACGAGCGGACGCTGGTTACTCGGATGCTGAAGGGATTGGCGGAAATTCCGGAGGTGAAGGTCTGGGGAATCACCGAGCTGTCGCGCATCAATGAGCGCGTGGCGACAGTGAGCTTCACGCATCAGCGATTCACGGCTTCACAAATGGCCAAGCGGCTGGCGGCGGCGGGATTTTTCACGTGGCACGGTAATTACTATGCGCTCAACTTCACCGAAGCGATGGGCCTCGAGCCCGAAGGCATGCTCCGCGTCGGCATGGTGCATTACAATACGATCGAGGAAGTAGAGCGATTTATTGGAGCGTCACGCCAACTTTAATAAAGCAACAAGCAACAAGCAACAAATTACAAACAAGCACGAATGATCAATGTTCAAAAAGGACGACGAATTGAATTAGGCCGTTTTGATCGTTTGAATTTCGTGTTTTGAAATTGTTTGATGCTTGGTGCTTGTGATTTGAGATTCTAAATTGTGATTTATCCAACCTCTTTAGAGCTGTCCCCTGAAAACCGCCTCCTCATCACGTGGAGCGACGGGCAAAAGCGGTCCTACACCGTGCGCGAGCTACGCGAGGCGTGCCCCTGTGCAACCTGCCGCGAAAAACGCAATCAGCCCGTCGATCCCTTTGCGCTGCCGGTGCTGAAGGAAGTGCGAACGCAACCGCTGACGATTGCCGGGATGGAGCCGATGGGCAACTATGCCTACGGCATCCGCTTCAGCGACGACCACGACACAGGAATTTTCGCGTTCAGCCTGTTGCGGGAGCTGGGTCAGGCGGTTTCGTGACCCGCGCAAGAATTAGATGGCTTGGCACGAAAAACGCACTGGCGGGAAAGCCGTGAAATGAATGTTAATTGTGCTTTCCTCAGGCCGGGCGACCGCTACACTTACGACTGCAATCAGGAGCGATTGTGAAATTCGGTTGAGTTTTTGGTCTGCAAACGAAGTTCGACTGGACCCGCGTGCTAGAATGTCCGATAAGGCAAGTTGATTGCTTAGAGGAACCGCGACGAGACTTGTTGCGTCACAGAGACAGCCCATTCAACTTCACAACATCAATTCAAATTTAGCGAAACAACCTTCGGCAAATTAATTCCGACTGAGGGACCAACTTTTCCGGGATGGCCTTCTTCACCAAACGGCTGGTGCAGTAGCACGCCAGAAGATCGCCACTCTCCCAGCGACTCCATCCGTCGCAATTCGCCGAAGGTCTTATAAGACGACGGGCCGCGGAAGAAAAAACCGCGGCCCGTCTCGTTTTAAAATGACGAATGACGAAGCACTAATGACCAATGAAGGCCGGTCACATTATTAATTGGTCATTCGGATTTCGTCATTCGTCATTTTTCAGGTTTGCGGCTTAGCGAGCCAGCTAATCGCCTGATCGCGGGTGTCAAAGATGCCCCAGAGGCGTTCGAGGCGGGCGACGCTTAAAACTTCACGGCCGATTTTTGAGGGACGGACGACGGCGAGGCGGCCGCCTTTGGTCTTGATCCGCTTCCAGAGCTGCGTGATCCATTCCAGTACGGTGGAACCGAAGTAGGGAATTTCGCCCAGATCGACAATGACTTGCTCGGTTCCGGGCGAATCGAGCTGCTGTTCGACCGCGTGCCACTGGTTGGCATTGTGCGGCTCGGTGAATGCCGCCTGTGTGAAGAGCGGCGTGATGACGAGGACGTTGCCTTGTTGCTCGGAGCAGATGATTTTGTCGCCAGTCGAATCGCTCATGACGGTTTCTCCACTGGCACGTTTTTGGCGATGGCTTGTTTAAGGGCTAGAGCACCGCTTAACCATCGAAACTTCGTTGCCAGTTTCGTTGAAAGTCACCTCGTCCATGAAGGTTCGCATCAAGAGCAGGCCGCGGCCGCTGACCTTCTCGATGTTTTCCGGATCGGTGGGATCGGGCAGCTTGGCGGGATCGAAGCCGGGGCCTTGGTCGCGAATGACAAAACGGCCTTGGCTGGGTGTGATTTCGATCGCCACGCTCAGCCGCCGGCTGGCGAACGGCTCTTTGCTCGTGCGATCGTCGATGAGCTGCTGATAGATGGCCGGGTCTCCCTCGCGCTGCTCGCTGGTCAACTCCAGGTTGCCGTGGAAGATAGCGTTGCGGAGGGCTTCTTCGAGAGCGATGCAAACGCGGATAACGTTGGCTTCGTCGCAGATGCCGACGCTGGTGACAAGACTTTGGACGTGGTTGACGAGCAGCGGGATGAGGTTGGCGTCGTTGCCGATGGAGAATTGAAATTTGCCGCGCTGCATGCAGTCCATCAGCCGGGCATGGCTCGAACGCTCCTCAACCATAAGCAGCACGTCCTGGACAGTGTTCAACAGATATTGGTGCAAAACGCCCTTGGGGACGTAACTGGCGGCTCCCGCCTTGAGCGCTTTGACGGCGACCTCTTCGCTCCCTTTGCCGGTCATGAGGATGACCGGCGTTTGCGGGCTTTGCTCGATGATTTGCGCCACCAACTCTAGCCCCGACATCCCCGGCATCACAAGATCAGTCACGACGACATCGGGATGCGACTTGGCGATGTGGGCGAGGGCTTCTTCGCCGGTGGCGGCAAATTCAATGTGCAGACCCGGCCCTTTGGCCAGCAAGCCGCCCACGAGCTTGCGGTCCACCGCCGCGTCGTCCACTACCAGCACGGTTGGCATAGAAGCGTAAATCAGTGAGTAGTGAGTAGGTGAGTAGTGAGCGAATCTTGCAGCACTCAGCCCTCGCGGCGCTTCACGAGGATTACTTGCCGGCCGCCGTCTTGGAACGTCACTTCGTCGAAAAAGGCACGCATCAGGACGAGGCCGCGGCCAGTTTCGGGGTCGAGCGAGCCGGGTTGGCCGGCGGCTGGAATCGTCGAAGGATCGAAGCCGCGACCTTCGTCGCGAATCTCGAACTTGGCTTGGCTGGGGTCCATCGCGATGTGAACGCGGATTTTGCGATTGCTAAAGGGCGCAGACGAGCGGCGCTTGGCGAGCAAGTCGTCGCCTTTGCCTTCGATCATCGATTCGCGAGTGTCTTGCATTTGCTGGAAGCTGATTTCCAGGTTGCCGCGGTAGAGAGCGTTCAGCAGCGCCTCTTTGAGCGCCGCGCCGACGCGGAAGCGGCCGGTGGGATCGGTCAGGCCCATGCCGGCGACCATTTGCTGCACCAACTCGACCAGCGGATCAATCAGGCCGGGATCGTTTTCGAGCTCGAAGTCGAAATCGCACGATTTGAGGCAGGCGATCAGCTCGTTGTATGTTTTGTCGGACTTGGCGAGGTTCAGCGCCTCATCGACCGATTCGAGCAGGCGCTCGCCGAGCTGCGGCTTGGGAACATAGTTGGAAGCGCCACGATGGAGAGCCTCGACTGCGAGGTCTTCGCTGCCGTGGCCGGTCATCAGAATGATCGGCACGGTTGGATGGTGCATGCGGACGGCAGCAACCAGCTCCAGGCCGTTGCGGTTGGGCATTTGCAGGTCGGTGACGATCAAGTCAGGCTCGGCCTCGCGCATGCGGGCGAGCGCTTGCGAGCCATCCTCAGCGAATTCGACTTTGAATTTGCCGTCGCGCGAGAGAATGCCGCCGACGAATTTGCGATCGACGGCCGAATCGTCAACAACGAGGACAGTTGCCATGGTGGTTCTCTCCGAGAATGACTGAATGACGAAATCCGAATTACCAGCATCGAAGTATCTTGAAATCAATTGGTCATTCGTGCTTCGTCATTAGGGCTTTTTTACCGCCGGTCCTCCCCGTCCTTGGACGTAGTTTATCAGATGGGGGAGCAGCTTTGCCAACTCCTGCTTGAGAAGCGAAAAAATCTCCTCGCCGCCGTCGAGCTGCTGGGCGGCGGCCAGTTGCTCGAGGCCAAACGCCCTGTCAAACACCGCGTGGGCCCCGAAGTATCGCATGGAACCCTTGATTGTGTGTGCGGCACGGTGCAAAAGCTCCCAATCTCTGGTGTCCATGGCCCGCTGGATTTCGTCGATCCGCCGGGGGTGCTCTTCGAGGAAGGCAGCAGCGATTTCCCGTAATAATTCACGATCTCCGGCGCAAATTCTTAACGCGGCGTTCCAGTCGATGACATTGGTCTCGTCGAGGACGTAATCCTGCGGCTGCTCGGCGAGCGGGGCGACGACTTCGTCGCCTAAAACTGTTCGCAGGGCCGTTAATAATTGCCGCTCGCGGACCGGCTTGGAAACATATTCATCCATGCCGGAACCGAGACAGCGCTCGCGGTCGCCTTTGAGGGCATGGGCCGTCATCGCGATGATAGGGACGTGGCGGCCGGTCTGCTTTTCCTGCTCGCGGATGACGCGGGTCGCCTCGAGGCCGTCCATTTCGGGCATCTGGACATCCATGAGAATCGCGTCAAAATTGTCACCGGAGGCGAGATCGACGGCCTGCTTACCGTTATTTGCAATGGTGATGCGGTGGCCGTGACGCTCCAACAGGCCGACGGCCAGACGCTGATTGACGAGGCTGTCTTCGGCCAGCAGCAAGCGGAGCGGACGCGTTGTCGGCGGCGCGACCGCGGCTTCGCCGGCTGAAGCTTTGCGGGGCTCGACGCCCATCGCGTCGAGGATGGCGTCGTGGAGCTCTGACTGCTTGATCGGCTTCATCAGGCGCTGCGCGACGCCGAGCTGTTGGCAGCGAGCGGCGTCTTCTTCGCGCTCGCCGGACGTGAGCATGATCGTGGTAATGTCGGCGAGACTCGGATCGCGCCGCACTTGCTCGACGAGCGTGAAGCCGTCAGTGCCGGGCATGTTGACGTCGCTGAGCAGCAGCTCGAACGGTTTGCCGTCGCGATAAGCAACACGAAGCTGCGTGATGGCTTCGGAAGCGCTTTCGCACTCGGCGGGCGCGAGTTCCCAGCTTGTCAGGACTTCGTTGAGAATGCGGCGGTTGGTGGCATTGTCATCGACGATCAGTGCCCGCGTGCCTTTGATCGCGCCACGGCGTATCGCGGGACGTTGCAGCGGTGGCTCATCGCAAAGTTCCAATGAAACCGTGAAATAAAACCGGCTGCCTTTGCCGACCTTGCTTTCGACCCAGGTTTTTCCTTGCATCAGATCGACGAGGCGGCGAACGATGGCGAGGCCCAGGCCGGTGCCGCCGTAATTTCGCGTCGTTGAAGCGTCGGCTTGCTCGAAGGCTTCGAAAACCTTGTTGAGTTTGTCAGCCGGGATGCCAATGCCCGTATCGGCGACACAGAATTGCAGCTCGGCGTGATGATTCTTCTGCGCCAGCAACTTTGCTTCGACGACGATTTCCCCTTCGCGGGTGAATTTGATGGCGTTACCGACCAGATTGATGACGATTTGTCGCAATCGGCCGACATCGCCGACGAGCCAATCGGGCACATCGCGAGCGACATCGAGAGCCAGCTCCAAACCTTTGTCGTGCGACCGCAAAGCCAACGATTTCACGGCATCGCCGATGCTTTCGCGGAGGCTGAACGGTGTATTATCGAGCTCGACGCGGCCGGATTCGACTTTGGAAAAATCGAGGACATCGTTGATCACGGCCAGCAGCGATTCGGCCGATTGCATGACCATTCGCAGATACTCGGCCTGCTTAGGAGCCAGCGGCGTGTTGAGCACAAGCTCGGTGATGCCGATGATGGCATTCATCGGCGTGCGGACCTCGTGGCTCATGTTGGCGAGGAACTGGCTCTTGGCTTCATTGGCGGCGTCGGCGGCTTGTTTGGCGGCTTTCAGCTCTTGCTCGGTCTGCTTTTGCCGGCGGATATCGACGACGAAGCAGATGCACTCCTCGCCGCCGCGTTCGAGCATCGTGACGCCAATCAACACCGGAACGCGGTGGCCGTCTTTGTGGATGTATTCCTTTTCCCAGGGCTCGCAGGTGCCATCGGTATGCAGTTGCGTGATGGCAACCGTGTCGCCGGGCTGGTGATCGGCGGGCGTGAGACTGTCCCAGCGCAGATTGCCGCCGGCCAGGTCTTGGTGCGAATAGCCGACGATGCTCAAGAAGGCGTCGTTGGCATCGACGATGCGGCCGTCGAGATTGGCCACCATGACACCGATCAGGCTCGACTGGACGAGCTTGCGGAAGCGGGCGTCGCTCTTGCGGGCGGCCTCGTCGGCCTTCATGCGCGCGCTGACGTCCCAGAACATGCCTTGGACGCCCACAATTTGGCCGCTGGCGTCGCGAACGGGGGCCTTGAGGACTTGGACGTAGAGTTTTTCGCCCGATTGCTTGATATAGGCCTCAACGTCTTCCAGCACTTCGCCGGTTTCCATGACGTGCATGTCGTCGCGGCGATACTTTTGGACCTGCTCCGGCGGGAAGAAGTCGGGATCGCCTTTGCCGATAATCGCGTCAAGCGGCTTGCCGATCGTATCGCAGAAACGCTGATTGCCATCGACGAAGCGGCCGGCCATATCCTTGCGGAAGACGTTGAGCGGCAGGCTTTCGATGAGCGACTTATAGATGGCTTCCGTTTCGCGGCGAGCTTGCTCGGCTTCTTCGTGCTTGGTGAGTAAGTGCGTGAATTCTTCGGCGGTGCGGGCTTCGAGGAGCTGCGGGACAAGCGGGATGAGGACGAGGACCCAAATCCAGGAGACGAAGGCGAGTGCAATCTTCATGGCGGTGGCCCAATTTGCGACGGGCTCGCCGAAGGCGTTGAGCACATTGGCCGCGCCGCCGACCAGCAGATACACGACCAGCAAAAACCAAACGCGAGAAAAATGGACCTGCCGCCGGCGAAGAAGAAAATAAACGATCAGCAGCGGGATGACCGCGTACGCGCCGAAAGTCGCCAGGTCGGCGAAGACGGAGATCATTTCCTGAGCGTGCCATGGCCGCGGCGTTTGCGCCATGAGCCACGGATTGTGCCCGTCAATCGAAGGCCACCGCAGCGGTCCCATGCTCTTTCCGGCAAATCCCTGCCAGCCCCCGCGGATGATTGTTCTTGCCGCGTACGAGAAGTGAGATGTGAGTGTAACTCTGGAAATCGCGCGATTCAACGCGCGCAGATATGGTAACCGGCAGAGTCGAGTTACCAAGGATGTGCGCGACGCAATTCGCCGCATTTGGCGCCAACTTCGACCCTACCCGCCGACTCCCCTGCCCCCTAGAATGCGACTGAAGGCTGACAAACGACGCTTTTGTGGAATTGGAAGATGCCTTATAGCCGGTTGGTTGCTTTGCCCGTTTTTAACGAAGCTCGGCACGTCGATCGCGTGCTGGACGAGGTGCGGCGGCGCGCCGAGTGTGCCATTCTGGTCGTCGATGACGGCTCGACGGATGGTACTTCCGAGATTTTGCGGCAGCGGCAGGATATTCGTGTGGCGCGGCACGACCAGAACCGCGGTTATGGCGCGGCGCTGCTCACGGCGTTTCAATATGCCCAAGACCACGGCTTTGAGCTGCTGGTCACGATCGATTGCGACGGGCAGCATGAGCCTTGCCGCATTCCCAAGTTTTTCGACGCTTGCACCGACGGCATCGACATCGTTTCCGGTAGTCGCTATTTGGCTCAATTCGAAGGGGATACTCCACCGCCACCCGAACGAAGGCAAATCAACGAGCAGGTTACGGCCGAGTTGAATCGCCGCTTGCGGCTGAATCTCACGGACGCCTTTTGCGGCTTTAAGTGCTACCGCGTCGAGGCATTGCGTCGGCTAAATATCAGTGAGGCGGGATATGCAATGCCGCTGGAAGTTTGGGTGCAGGCGGCAGCGGCCGGCTTGAAAGTGATCGAATTGCCGGTCCCGTTGATCTACCTTGACGAGAAGCGTTCGTTCGGCGGCGTGCTGGATAATGGCCAGACTCGGCTGGAATATTATCACCTGACGCTGGATCGGGCGATCGCGGCGGTGGAAGACGGCAATCTTTGCGGGATTGCATGAAAAAAGTGGGGCAGGCATCTTGCCTGCCATGACTTTCAAAATACGCAGGGATGTTGTGTAAAACTCTAACGGCAGGCTGGAAGCCTGCCCCACTTAGACACCAATTGGCCAGCCGAGGGCGCGGTGCAGCCGAAACTGGGCCGTGTTGTAATCGACCACGGCGCGCAGATACTCGCGGCGGGCGGCGTCGAGAGCCTGAATCGATTGCAAGACTTCGATCGGCAGGCCCTGGACATTGCGAATGCGTTCGAGGTTTCGATCGTACGAGCGGTGGGCTGCGGCGATGCCTTCTTTGGCTGCGGCGATCTGTTTTTGGCGCGCCTGGACCTGCGAGTAGGTTTCGACAACTTCGCGGGCGACGAGATCCATTGTCTGCACTTCCTGCATCCGCGCCTGCTGGATTTGGGCCCGTGCATTATCGCGGGCGGCTTTCTCTCCGACACCCAAGTTGCGAAGCTCCCACCAGGCGACACCGTCGAAATCGAAACGGTTTCCGCCATTGGTGATTTGACCGCCGGTTCCGGCACCGAAGCCGCCGTAGCTCATGCCCAGCAAGATGCTTGGCAGCCAAGGGGCGTTTTCCTCGCGCTTCAGGCGGTTGACGGCTTCGCCGACGAGCGAGCGGCTGGCGGCTAACTCGGGTCGATTCGATAGGCCGGCTGCGACGAGATCGCCCATTGTCATGGTGTCGAGCGGCACCAGATCGATGGGCACAATGTTGTCTTCCTGGGGAACGATCAAAATCGTCGGGTCCGAGCTGAGCTGTTGAGAGACGCGGGCGGAGGCAACGGCCTCGGACTCTTCCGCGCGGGCGACTTCGTTCTTCAGAAGGGCGAGGGCAGCGGTTGCGCGATCGGCGTCGGCTTCGTTGCCCGCGCCGGTTCGAGCGAATTCGCTCGTCAGTCGAGCGAGCCCTGCGCCATGTTCGAGCGTTTCGGCGGCGATGGCTTTGCGCTGCGCGGCTTCCAGCAGCGCCAAATAGGCCAGGGCCGTTTCCAAAAGCTGGTCGTTCATCGTCGCGGTGGCCTGGAACTCACGGGCTTCGAGGGCATAGCCGGTGATTCGCCGCTGAAAGATGGCGTCGGTCGTGTGAAACATCGCATAGACGCCCGGAATTGCTGGCGAGCCGGCGCCGACAGCGAAGGCGCCGAGGCCGCCAAAGGCTGCGCCGCGGCTGGCGGTAATGTTGTCGCCTTCGACCTGCTGAATTTTGCCTTCGTGCTTGTTGTAGTTGCCGCCGGTGCGAATGCTCGGCAGCCACATCGCGCGGGCCGCGTCGTGAACGGCGAGGGACTGAGCGATTTGGGCCTGAGCGAAGGCGACGCGAGGGTTTTGAGCTTGGGTCAGACCGAGGGCCGTCGCCATATCGAGCGGAAGCGAAGGCCGGTCATCTTCAAGCGACTTCGCTCCCCGCGCGTCGATTTGTTCAGGAGCCGGAAACGCTTCCGTCGAACGCACATCACTCACCTCATCGTGGTAGGACGCCGGTTGGACGCGATTCGTGGGCTCGGTGGTAGTCGCGGCCACTACCGTGGGCGGCGCTGCCACTGGGATCGCTTGCTGTGCTTTTCTGCTGGTCGCGCAGCCGGTAAGCGCAGCTGCGACCACCAGCGAAAGTGCCATCGAAGAATGTAGCCGCGACACGCGCATACAGCCGCACACAGCCGAGTAAAGCTATTCCGCTTTTAACATCGGTAACGATTCGGGCCGGTTTTAGCGAAGTTGCCGGTAGTGCCGCGAGTTATAATAGTGCGGTTGGCGTTGCGGCGGCATGTTCGTTAAAGTCGATACAGATTGCTGCTGCAAGCCGCAAAGTCGCTAGAGTTTTCGTAGCCCGCAAAGTTTACCAGGCCGCATTCGGCGCTGCTCGAAGCCATGAATCCGATTGTCGCCGCTCTCCGTCATCCGCTCTCGGTCATGGTGGCTCTGGTGGCGCTGACGTTTGGCTTTGGCCTCGCGATTGGCAAGCCAGTGTGCGAGCAAATCGGCATCAAGTATCCGGCGGGGCTGCCGGAGGGGATGGATGTCGATATCTTTCCGGCGCTGAACCTGCCGATCATCTATGTCGCTCAGCCGTATGGCGGCATGGACCCGGCGCAGATGGAAGGGTATCTGACGAACTACTACGAGTACCACTTCCTCTACATCAGCAACATTCATCACGTCGAATCGCGAAATGTGCAGGGCATGGCCCTGATGAAGTTATTCTTTCATCCGGGCACGAACATGGCCCAGGCGATGGCTGAGACAATCGCCTACGTGAATCGCTCGCGGGCGTTTATGCCTCCGGGCACTGTGTCGCCGTTCGTGATGCGGTTCGATACAGGCAGCGTTCCGGTTGGTTATCTCGTGCTGCGCAGCGACACTCGCAGCGTGGCCGAGATCAACGATCTGGCCCTGTTTTCGGTCCGGCCGACATTTGCGAGCCTGCCGGGTGTGTCCGCGCCGCCACCATTTGGCGCCGGAGCGCGGTCGCTGGTCGTCACCGTCGATCCGCAGCGCCTGAAGTCGTACGGCATCGCCCCGGACGACGTCGTTACGGCGGTCACGAAGGGGAACACGATCAGCCCCTCGGGAAATGTGCCGATCGGCGACAAGTATCCGATCGTCCCGATCAACTCGATCGTCAAAGACGCGAGCCAGATGCTGAGCATCCCGGTGCGGACGGGATCGAACCCCGTATATATCCGGGACATTGGCTTTGTTGCCGACGCGGCCGACGCGCCGACGGGCTACGCGCTGATCAACGGCCGCCGCGCAGTCTATATCCTGGCGACGAAGCGGGCCGATGCTTCGACACTGAGCGTGATCCAAGAAATCCGCAAAGCGCTGCCGACGATGCAGGCGGTTTTGCCGGACGATATCAAAGTCACGTTTGAGTTCGATCAGTCGCCGTATGTCACGCGGGCGGTCAGCGGCGTGCTAATGGAAGGAACGCTCGGGGCGATTCTCGTCGGGCTAATGGTTCTCGTCTTCTTGCGCGATTGGCGAAGTGCTCTGGTCGTCGTCCTCAATATTCCGTTCGCGCTGATGTCATCGGTCATCGCGCTGTGGATATGCGGCTACACGATCAATGTAATGACGCTGGGCGGGTTGGCGCTGGCGATTGGCGTCCTCGTCGATGAGGCGACGGTTGAAATCGAAAATATTCATGCCCAGATGGAAAAGACTCCGTCGATTGCGCGAGCAGTGCGGCTGGGCAATGCGCTAACCGCATTGCCGCGGTTGCTGGCAATGCTCTGCGTTTTGGCCGTCTTCGTGCCGGCGTTTTTCATGCACGGCGCCGCGCGGGGCTTGTTTGCACCGTTGGCGCTGGCTGTCGGCTTCGCGATGATCGCCTCCTATATCTTGTCGAGCACGTTTGTGCCGGTGGCATCGGTGTGGTTGCTGCGGCACGCTGGACAAGGCTCAGGGTTCAGGGTCCAACGTTCAGGTCAAGGAAAATCACTTTTTGAGCGAATCAGGGATCGGTATGAGGGACTATCGGCCGGATTGATTCGACTACGTTTTCTCGTGATCCCAGCTTATCTGGCTGCCTGCGTCCTGATCATCGTCGCCATTTTTCCGCATTTGGGCCGCGAGATCTTTCCGCAGGTCGATACAGGCGCGTTTCGGCTGCGCCTGCGTGCGCCGGACGGCACTCACATTGCGAAAAGTGAGCAATACGCCAAACAGACGTTGGAGATCATTGCCAAAACGGTTGGCCCCGAGCACGTCGATCTGTCGTTGGGCTATGTGGGCATGATTCACAGCAATTTTCCGATCAACGCGGTCTATCAATGGTCGCGCGGGCCGGAGGAGGCAATTCTGTACGTCGCGTTGAAAGATCATGCTCGGATTAAGGTCGAAGAATTAAAGGACAAGCTGCGGAAAACACTTGCAACCGAGCTGCCCGATGTGCGGTGTAGTTTCGAGCCGGCCGACATCATCAACGAGGTGATGAGCTTTGGCTCGCCGACGCCAATTGAAGTGTCTGTCAGCGGCCCCAATTTTGGCGAGAGCCGGCAGCATGCGGAAAAAATCCGCACGGAGTTGGCCAAGCTGCCGTATGTGCGCGATCTGCAATATGGCCAGTCGCTCGATTACCCGACGATTGATGTCAACGTCGATCGCGAGAAGGCGGGTCTCGTCGGCTTGACGCCGCTGGACGTCAGCAAGTCGATCGTGACGGCCACTTCGTCCAGTCGGTTCACGGTGCCGAACTATTGGGCCGATCCGAAAACGGGCATCGCCTACCAGGTGCAGGTCGAAATCCCGCGGCCGGTCGTCCGCAGCGTCGATGGCATCGATACGATCCATTCGGCCGACGATTTGGGCCAAATTCCACTGAAGCGCGAAGGCGATCAGCAGATTCTCGTTCGCGACATTGCCGAGTTGCGGCCCGGAACGATGCCGGGGCAATATGACCGCTACAACATGAAGCGGCAGGTCACGCTGACGGCGAATCGCGCGGGCATCGACCTGGGCACGCTGACCAACGAGGTCGCCGCCGCCGTGAAACGGGCGGGCGACGCGCCGAAGGGAGCAAAGATCGAAATCCGTGGTCAGATTCCGCCCATGAACGAGATGACGAGCGGCCTCTCCGTCGGCCTCATCGTCTCGGTCGTTGCTGTGTTCCTGCTACTGACAGCCAATTTTCAATCGGTGCGGCTGTCGCTCGTGGCCGTATCGAGCGCGCCGGCTGTGGTTGCCGGCGTTCTAATCATGTTGTGGTTGACTGGGACGACGCTGAACATTCAATCGTTCATCGGGGCGATCATGGCGATCGGTGTGGCGATGGCGAATGCCATTTTGCTGGTCACATTCGCGGAAATGCGCCGCCGCGAAGGCGATGAGTCGGCAGCCGCTGCGACGCACGGCGCTGCCGGGCGCTTGCGGGCCATTTTGATGACCACCTGCGCGATGATCGCCGGCATGTTGCCGATGGCTCTGGCTTTCGGCGAATCGGGCCAGCAAAACGCGCCGCTGGGCCGCGCCGTCATCGGCGGCCTGGCTGCTGCGACGCTGGCTACGCTGTTCATTCTGCCCAGTGTCTTCGCGCTGCTCCAAAAGCGCGTCGCCGAGAAAACGCCGTCGCTCGATCCGGATGATCCGGAGAGCAGGTACTACTCGCCGGTGATTGCCGAAGGTGCCTGAAACAAGACAAATGACCAATGACCAAGCACCAATGACCAAACAAATCCAAAATCCAAAATCCAAAATCCAAAACTGGCTTTTCAGTTTGATTTTAAGCATCGTCATCTGCCAACCCGCCGCCCGCGCTCAGCCGCCGGCCGCATCCGGCTCGCTGGAAGTCGTCATGGCCGGTAAGCCGGTTCGGAAGACTCTGGTGCTGACGACGACGCAGCCGGCGCGGATCGAGGCGCTGGAGCAAACGCCGATTCATTCCAAGCTCGCGGCTTATATCGGCGAAGTGCTTGTCGATTACGGCGATAAGGTGACGAAGGATCAACCGCTGATCAAATTGGTGGCACCGGAGATCAATGCCGATCTGGCTCAAAAACAGGCTCTCCTCGAACAGTCCCGAGCGAACCTGCTGCAAGCCGAGGCCGGCGTCAAAGCCGCGGAAGCGGCGGTGGCGACGGCCCAATCGAAGGTCGCGCAAGTAAAAGCGGGAACTGAACGGGCCCAGACCGATCTCGTTCGTTGGCGATCGGAATACGCCCGACTGGCGTCACTCGCCAACAGCGGTTCGGTCAATCGGCAGATCGTCGATGAGACACAACAAAAACTGGGCGTCGCAGAGGCGGCGCTGAAGGAAGTTACGGCTGCGGTCGATGCGGCCAAGGCAACTGTGCAACAGGCTCAGTCCGAAGCGGCGAAGGCCGCATCCGACGTGACGGCGGTGAAGGCGCAGATCCGCGTGGCCGAGGCGAATCTGGCCCATGCGGCCGCGGAACATTCGTATTTGACGCTGAAGGCGCCGTTTGAAGGCGTCGTGACGGTCCGCCGCGTCGATCCGGGGCATTTTGTGCAGCCGGCGGGAAGCGGCGGACCGCCGCTGCTGGTCGTTGCGCGGAGCGACAAGATGCGGGTTTTTGTCGCCGTTCCGGAACTAGAGGCGGCGTATGTCGATTTGGGCGATCCGGTGGCGATCGAGGTGCAAGCGCTGCGCGGGGCTGAGGTCAAAGGCAACGTCACACGAACGGGATTCGCGCTGGATGTGGCCAACCGGTCGCTGGATACGATCATCGACCTCGACAACTCGGGCGGCCGGCTGCGACCCGGACTGTATGGCACCGCCAAGATTTTGTTGCAGGAGCAAAAAGACGCACTCACGTTGCCAGCGGCGGCGGTAGCGCGGCAAGGGAGAGAAGCGTTTTGCTATCGACTGATCGGCGGCAAGGCGGTGAAGACGCCGATTCAGCTTGGTATCAAAGTTGGCGACGATTTCGAGGTCATAAGCGGTATTTCAGACGGTGACAAGGCGATTCTCAACAAAGCAGCGTCCCTGAAAGATGGTCAGCCGGTTGAAGAACTGAAAGCGGCTATAAAATAATTACGATGAAATAATAGGCCCGTAGGGTGGGCTGTGCCCACCAGCCAATAAATGCAGCACTCCATCTCCTTACCCGCCGACCGGCAGTTCTCACTGGCTTACCTGCTGGCCGAAATTGCGCTCGTCGCGATCGCTCTAGCCGCGGCGCGCGTCGCGCTGTTGCTCGGTGTGGCGTGGATCGAAGTCCGAGCCGTCTTGTTCTGCGTTGCTCTAACCGCGGGCTGCGGCGCTTTGGGCGGCATGTGTTTTCGCATGGCCGTGGGCCTAGTCGGCGGCGGCATTTTCTCTGTCTCGTCGATTCCACTGCTGTGGATTGCGCTGAGTTCGGCGTCTCGTTAAATTCGCCCGCGTAGGCGATGGGGCTGTCTGCCGTATAATGGAGCATCGTCCATTGTCGAACGTTTGTTGTCGCAAGCGGAAGCAACGCGTATGCCGGTGCAGATGCAGTTGTCGCGGATCATCATCAGCGAGATCAATCCGCAGCAGGTCATTTACCTCAAAGAGGTCGAGGGGGATCGCACGTTTCCGATTTTGATCGGCCTGTTCGAGGCGGAGAGCATCAACACGGGCGTCAAACGCGTGCAATCCCCACGACCGCGGACGCACGAGCTGCTGGTGCAGTCGATCGAAGCCCTCGGCGGCGAGCTCGATAGCGTGGTGATCAGCGAGCTGAAGGACCATATCTACTTCGCCAAGCTCCGCGTCAAGCGCGAGGGCGAGCTCATCGAAATCGACTCGCGGCCGAGCGACGCCATCGCCGTCGCCGTCGCCTGCGATCCCATTCTGCCGATTTATGTGGCCGAAGAAGTGCTGGAAGAAAGTTCAGCGGGTTAACCTCCCTTGAGATCGCGCCCCGTGGCTTTGAGGGGTTGTGGGCGACATTGGCCCTTAGCCGAGTGGGCGATCATCATGCCATGCGCAAAGAGCTGAAAATGAACCTGACCAGATGTGCGATGTGGAGAGCGTCACATTCTAGATTGCTTGGCTGGTCGGTCATCGGTGTTGTAATTCTGGCAATCACGGGTATCTGGCTGGTTCCTGCCGCGATGGCAGTTGAACCGGCACAAGGTTCTTCGCCCAGGAACTATGTCGAAATCGTGTTTGGGGGCGATATCATGCTGGACGGCCTGCCGGGGCAGGCCATTGCGAACGGAGAAGATCCATTTGCCCACGTAGCCGATATTTTGCGAGGCGCGGATATCGCTGTGGGCAACCTGGAATGTGTGGTGGCTACGGGCGGACAGCCGGTGGAGAAGCCATTTGTGTTTCGCGCCCATCCCCGCGTCTTGCCCGTTCTGGCCCAGCATTTTCGCGTCGTGTCGTTGGCCAACAATCACACGGGCGACTTTGGACATACGGCATTCTTGGAGCAATTATTGCTGCTGGAGCGGCAGTCGCTTCCCTATTTTGGCGGTGGCGAGAATTGTGCTCGCGCCCGCATGCCCGCGATCATCGAGCGCGGCGGCCTCCGCATCGCGCTACTGGGTTACAACGACTTCATGCCACGGTCGTTTGAGGCGGGGCCGTCTTGGCCCGGCGTGGCTTGGGCCGTTGGCCACCAGATCATGGCCGATATTCGCGCGGCCCGCTCGCAACATCAGGCGGATATTGTGATCCCATTCATGCACTGGGGAGACGAGCATGAACCGGCCAACGAGCGGCAAAAATCGCTGGCCCGCCGCATGCTCGCTAGCGGCGCCGACCTCGTGGTTGGCGCGCATCCGCATGTGACGCAAGAGGTGGAGCGTCACGAGGGAAAACTCGCGCTTTACAGTCTTGGCAATTTCGTATTCGATGGCTTTAAGGATGGACCGGCACGGACCGGCTGGCTGCTGCGGGCCCGCTTTGACAAGCAGGGGCTGATCGCTTGGGACACAGTCGTCCTTCAAATCGACGAGCGCGGCATTCCTCATATCTGTCGCGACATCCCTTCGCCGAGCGGCAGCAGAACATCGGACCAGATCGAGCTCCGCCGGGCCCTGGTTGACTCGCCGCTTTGTGCGCCAGCAACCAAGTGAATCGGGCAAGCTTGTTCTCAAACCTCACGCTGCGATGGTCACTGCGCGCTACATTTCGGTCTCGGGGCGGCGGCCCTCATGCGAGCAGGCTGTCAAAAGCGGCCGTTTTCCAGGGATCGGCCTGTAAGCCGCGGTAAATCTGTGCAGAAAACTTGCTGCCGGTCATGTGCAGCATGGCGTGGCCCCAAGTGTCGGCGTAGTCGAAATGTTCGATGAAGGGCTTTTCGGCGGCGAGAAGGTCGCGGCGGGTTTGAATGGTGTCGGGAGAGTGTTTCGGCTCCAACTCGACGAGTTCGGGCGAGTATTGAGCGAGGCCGGTGCGCTCGTCTTTGGGTTTACCGTCGGCTGTGGCAGCAACACTGCTGATGGCGAGCTGGACGAAACGGCCGGAGTCGGTGCGACGGACGAGAAGGCTGTATTTGTGCAGATGGCCGCAGAGGACGATGGCGCGGTGGCGGCCGAGGAGGTTGAGGAGCTGCTCGCGCTGGGCGGTTTGCTTGGGTGAGGAGTAAATGTGCCAGTTGCTGCGAGCATTGTAGGGAACGACGGGAGGGTGAATGGCGACGATGAGGCGCTCCGGCTTTGTTTCGGCGAGCGTTTTGGTGAACCAGTCGAGGCTGTTTTTGTCGTAGGCATCGTAGAAGGCGATGAGCGTGCCGCCTTGGCGGCGTGTGAAGACTGCTTCCTTTATTTCAGCGCGGTTTTGCTCCGCCAGGAACGGGAGCAGGGTTTGGCGGTAAGCTTCTGTCGCACCAGGGCCGGTGATGTCGTGGTTGCCTTTCGTCATGACGAGGGGCGCGGAAAATTTTGCTTCGCGGACGAAGTCAATTGCCTCGCGGGCCTGACGCTGGGCGAGCTCGTTGGTACCGCAGAGGCCTTCGAGGAGGTCGCCGAGTTGGAGGACGAAGGGGACGGCCGTTTTCGTTTGGGCGAGTGCTGAGAGTGATTCGCGGACGCGCGCGAAGAGCCGCGGCGTCAGGTCGCGCGTGATGCGCGAGTAGTTTTCAACCTGCGACACGTCGCCGGGATGCTCGCGCTTCAGCCAATCGTGGTCGTGGTGTTCGAGCTTGTCGAAATGCAGGTCGCCGAGAAGTGGAAACGCCCAGTTATCCGTGCTCTCCGGAGCGGCAAACGCCCAGTTGGCAGCGGGGCCGAGGGAGACGGCGGTTGTCGCGAGTGTTTTTAGGAAGTGGCGGCGGAGCATGGGATTCAGTTAAAGGTTCAAAGTTCGAGGTCTGGGTCCAAAGTCCAAGGTCCAAGGTTCCGAAGTTTGGCTGCGTGGTCGCGCTAAAGTTGGAAGTTTTTTCATTACGACGGGTTCCAGCTCGGGTTGCAAGTTGTTGAGAGCATGGGGATTCGGATTTTGGGGTGAGAGCGTGCGGCGCTCAACTTTAGCGCGTTTGTTAGCCGTCGGAAGGACATGCGGTCGAAGTCAGGGTGAGGAGTGATGGCGCTAATAATTTCAAAAAGTTGTTTCGATTGTGGGAGGATTGTTTTGATGGAAGGTATTGGCAGCTAGGGAGTTAGCCCGACTAATAATCTGGTGGGAGCGCTAATATGAAAAGACATATTAGCCGCTGTCTTTTGTTGATGGCGAATGGTGGGACGGAGGCAGCGCCTCCCATAGCTATATTGCAAAACGGGCAAAAAACCGGACCAAAAAATGGCCGGTTCGCGCGGAATTTCGGAAATTTTTTCGGCTGGGGCGGCTGGTTGGGGATGCGGCGCGGGCTGGGACGAGGGGGGACCCTCGGGATAGTATGGCTCGAGGGACCCTGGGACCAAGCGAGAGGGGGAACCTAGGTCGAGACAGTAGGGAAGAACGACGCAGAGCGTCGGGTCAGTGCATTCCCACGCGGAGCGTGGCAACGAGGGAATGAGCTGCGCGGGGCGATCGGCCTGGAACTGCTGGGCGTCTTTTATGAGCCGCGAATGCGGGCCGAGTTGGCTGCGCCAGGCGGAGAGGTGCGGCGGGCCAGGCAGGCGAGGAGCTGATCACGGGAATGGACGTTGAGCTTGCTGAAGATGCTCGCGAGGTGGGTGCGGATTGTGTGGGGGCTGCGGAAAAGGGATTCAGCGACGTCGGTCGGATCGGTCAAGCCGCGGCTCATCCAGAGAACGACTTCAAGCTCGGCGGGCGTGAGCGTGGCAAAGTCGTCCGCCGGCGCTCCAGGAAATTCAGCGTTGCCAGACTTTCCGATGATATAGCCAACCGTGCTTTCCTGGGGTCGCCGCATGGCTCGGTTGGAGTCGTTAGGGTTGGCAACCAGGTCGAGCTCGGCGGCGCCCAGCCAGAGATGGTCGCCGACGATCAGGCGAAACCGTTGTTTTGGCACCAAGGGAACACTATTGAGGCGTGTGCCGGACGTGGATCCAAGCTCCATGAGCCAGTAGCCGTCGTTCTCGATCCACACCTCCGCGTGGCGGCGCGAGACATGGACGTAATCACCCGGAATGCGAATGTCGGCATCCTCGCCACGACCAATGATTTGGCGGTTGGCGGTGAGCGTTCCGAGCCAGTCGGACGGAGCAACGTTCGTCATTACCAAATAAGCGGCAGGCATTGGGTGCAATTCGGGTGAGTGAGAATTTGCGCGTGTCACCGGCAGATAAGAACCGGAGGCCATTTGTAGTTGGCGGCCGCTTCAATTTCCAGCGGAAGCAAAGGATG
>DASXLL010000037.1:0-4140 GCA_036496265.1 Pirellulaceae bacterium
GGCCGGTATCCACGGCGGCGAGCAGGGCGTCTACCTCGGATTGATCGAGCACATCTGACAATCTGTCTGCGCCTCCCTGCGCTGTTATGAGTCATTATCGGACGTTTTGAGGAAAATTCTATAGCGCTAAATAGTTGAGGGGCCGGGAGTTGAAAACGCCTTTGGTTGGTTTGTAGCCGCGACGCCTGCGTCGCCATTTTTCAGGGCAAAATGAAGGCGACGCAGGCGTCGCGGCTACCATTGCAAACAAGAGAAGCTGCGAACGGGATCGCAGCTTCCTTTTGAATTTGGATTTCAGGGGGAATTAGTAGCGGTCACGGTCGCCGCCACGGTCACGGCGTGCGCCGCGATCGCCGCCGCCGCGTCCACCACCACCGCCGCCTCCGCCATACCCGCCACCACCGCCACCATATCCGCCACGGCCTCCGCCGCCGCCACCACCACCGTAACCTCCGCCACCACCGCCACCTCCACCACGCGGGCGTTCCTCGCGCGGCTTGGCTTCGTTGACGGTGAGGGATCGGCCACCGTTTTCCTGCCCGTTAAGTGCAGCAATTGCAGCCGTCGCCTCGTCATCCGAGCTCATTTCGACGAACCCAAACCCCTTGGATCGGCCCGTCATACGGTCGCTGATGACTTCGGCGCTGGTCACTGAACCATGCGCCGCAAACATTTCCTGCAATGCCGAGCTATCGACGCTGTAGCTCAGGTTGCCCACATATAGACGCTTGCCCATGACATTCTCCTCACAAAACGATGCCCCGGCAAAAGAGGGCGCGAGACCCGCGTTTCTATCTTTCCGGGTCAAATACGAAAGAGGCCGACAGCCGGCCAACCAGGTGGAGGGCGAAGAAAGGCGTGATGCAGACGCAAACCAAAGCGACAGTCATACCCGCTCGTTCGACGAACCAACCTTCAATCAATAATAACACACCAAATCGGCATTGAAAAGCAGATTTTCACGATCCTGCCACGGCAGAGTGGCCAAATCGCACCGCCGTCCTTCGCTCAATCTATTGCTGCATCCACCCGCGTCCTAGGTTGAACGATCTTAATTCTCTTACGCAATGTGACCGCTCATTCGTCTTCTCATTTTAGAATCCCGTCGATCTAGTTGGAAAAGTAATCCGCATGCTTTGATCGTCAATGTGTTCGCCGAGATAACCTGCGATTTTGATGCAGCAAACCCACTATTTTTGGTACACAATTTTTTAATATGTTTTCACCCAAAAATTGCTTTCATATCGAGAATCGTTCTTTATCCTGCCGACGGCTATAAAGAATGGGGATCGGCTTACTAACGCGATGGAACGCTGTATGGCTCAACGATCTGTTTTGTTGTTGTGCGCCACCCTTTTCCTCGTTCGCGGTGCTTATGCTGATCAGACGTATTACGTCGGTGTTGGCGGGAGCGACTCAAACCCCGGAACGCAGGCGTTGCCCTTCGCCACCATCCAACACGGCTTAGGACTCGCCCAGCCGGGCGACGCGGTGGATCTTCTCTCCGGCACTTACCGCGACCAATATGCCTCGTTCGTCCGCAGCGGAACCACCGCCGCACCGATCACGCTCGAGGCTGCCCCCGGCGCATCCGTCACGATCAAAGGCTCCGACATTCTGAGCGGCTGGACGCAGCAAGGAACGTCCGGCATCTACACCCACGCCAACTTAGGTCACTACTTCGGCCAGTGGAGCGCCAACCCCGCCGACGCCCGCAGCGAGGCCCGCAATCAGCTTTTCGTGAACGGCACGTATGTGCCCGAAGTTTCAACCCAGTCCGCACTGCAGCCAGGAACGTTTTACATCGATCCAACCAGCAAAAACATCTACCTGCGTCCCGCCGGCAGCGCCAATCCAAATCAACAAACGATCGAAGCCAGCGTCACGGGCGGCCCATTGCTCACCACCAACGGCCAAAACAATCTCGTGATCAAGGGACTCAACTTCGCCGACGACGCCAACGCCCCGCAGGATGCTGCCGCCGTGCAGGTATCCACTGGCAGCAACATCCGTGTCGACAGCGTCTCCGTCCAATATGCCGCCGGCGCCGGCATCGACGTCGGCGGCAGCAACAACACCATCATCAACAGCCACTTCAACTACAACGGCCAGGAGGGCATCCACTCCGCCAACTCCGTCAACCTGCTCGTGAAAAACAGCGAGACCGCCTACAACAACACGCTCCCCGGCAAGCAATACGATCCCGGCTGGGAAGCCGGCGGCAACAAATTCGTCCGCACGCAAAACACCGTCATCGACGGCCTGGTCTCCCACGACAACATTGGCAGCGGCATCTGGTTCGACATCGATAATAAAAACGCCACCATCGAAAATTCCGTCTCCCACGACAACGGCAAAGGTATCCAATACGAGATTTCCTACGGCGGGAAGATCTACAATAATCTCGTCTACAAAAACCAGTACAAGAACGATACGCTTAATTTCAACGCGAACGATCTCGAGCCATCCTCTCCATCCGCCTACGGCATTTACATCTCCAGCTCGGCCGGTGTGCAGGTTTACAACAACACCGCCGTCTACAACGATCGCTCCGGCATCAGCGTGACCGGCCCGCTCCGCGACGACGGCGACGGCCACAAGCTCTACAGCTACGCCGCCAATCTGCGCAACAATCTCGTCGCGATGAACGATGCCTACACCGGCGCCATATCCGCTGGCTCCACGCGCGATGAATTTGAATATCAAATCGCTAACGGCGGCCCCAAGGCCAAAGCAGACCCCGGCCTCGTTTCCCCCCTCGTCCCCTTCAGCGGAAACTTATCCGATTACAACCTCTTCATGCTTCGCTACGGCGGCGCCACTCCCAACGCCAACAGCTTCGGATTCAACGGCTGGACCGACCAATCCCTTGCCGAATGGCTCGCCGATACCGGCCAGGATTTGCATTCCCTGATCGCCAGCCCGCTCTTCGTCGATGTCGCCGCCGACGATTACCGTCTCGCTGCCAACAGCCCCGCCCTCGGTCGCGGCATCCTTATTCCCGGCCTTGTTGGCAGCCAAAACATCGGAGCCAATTTCGATTTGTTTCCCACCAGCTTCACTTCGTTTCCCACCTACATTCCCGAGCCGTCAGCAATGCTTCTGATCGGCGGCGGGGCGGTCTGCCTGCGTCGTCGCATCTTCCGCCCCGCATCACGCGAGCTTGAAACGAAAATCCATCAGAAGCTGTAGGTCACCGAAAACGCCACCGACGCCGGCTGAACGCTGAATTCGCTTTCTCGCAGGATGTAATTGCGCTTTGAAATTTTTTCATCGAACAACGCGGCGAGGTTATAGCCATCGACGCGCACGGTGAGGTGCGGATTCACCTTGTATTCCAAGCCCATGTTGACGAACAAGTTCGGGCCATACGGCTTGTTGTTCCCCGGATCGCTCAGCGGCACCGCCGACGGCGGGCTCGTCAGCGTGGCGGCGTAATCCGCGTAGTCCTTTGCACCCGGAAACCCCGAATAATAAACCACTGAAGAACTAACCGTCAGTTTCGAGGTCACATCATGGATAAGAGTCAATTTCGTAACCGACGGCGCCCAGGCCGCCAGTTCGTTGCCGAACCCATAAGGCGACGAACTAATTCCCTGACCCGCAGCCGGCGCATCGGCAGGCACCGATCCATGCACCAGCGTTGAATAACCTTCCGACAACGTAATCCGCGTCGAGCTGGTTCGATACGTCAACGCAAACTCCGCGCCGGCAATCTGGAACTCGCCCAGCGATGACGCTTCCTGCGCACTGGGGTTCCAGCCGATGGCGTCATAGTCTTCGTAGAATCCGTTCACATCCAACGCCAACGTGTCCGTCAACTGACGCTCGTAGGCAAGCTCATACGATTGCAGTTTTTCCGGCTTGGCGAGCGTATGCGTGCGTTCAAATTGCCCGAACAGATCTTCATCATCCGCGCGGCGAACAGACTCGCCGGCCATCGCCTTGAACGTATCCTTTTTCGTGGGCGTGAAAACGAGCGCCCCGCGTGGCGAGAAAAGCCAATCCGAGTAAGTATTCTTGTCCGTCCGAGCGCTCAGAAACAGCGTCCAATCCTTGCTGATCTTCCACTGATCCTCGCCGAAGAACGAAATCGTGTCCGTCTCCCAGTCGCGCGAAGTCACCACCGGGCTGCGGTCC
>DASXLL010000038.1:0-1583 GCA_036496265.1 Pirellulaceae bacterium
GATTGGCTATTGGGCACTGTTACTTTTGATACGACCGCTTTGGGGCCTAGTATTCTTGCGATACAAAAGTCCTCTTTCGGCATCTTTGCCGGTGGTGATGGCAGCGGTACTGCGAGCGATCCAGGTAACTTGACGAATAAATACGCCTACGACCATGTCACGATTAACGTGGTGCCGGAACCGGCATCATTGACGCTGCTGGGACTCAGCGCGCTGGCAATGCTGGGGATTATGCGGCGGCGTTTAGTTTAGGCCGGGCCGATTTGGGCAATCTTTCTTAGCAAGGCGCGAATGATTATGCGCCGTACTTGCCCATGCGACCGGCATTGGAAAGAGCCAGGGGCATGAGGTATTTGGCTTCGAACTGGCCCAGGCCGCCACGTAGGCATTCGGACTCGTTGAATTTCTGACAGGGGTCGGTGCGGCAGACATCGGATAGCAGCAGCGTGGGGACCGGATGCCAACTGTGGCTTTTTAGCTTGGCTGGCGTGCTGTGGTCGCCCGTGACGATGAGCACGGTGGGATTGAGCGCGGTAACTTGCGGGATGGCGGCGTCGAGTTCTTCAATGCGTTTCACTTTGCTCGCAAAGTTGCCGTCCTCGCCGGTGCTGTCGGTGTATTTGAAGTGGATGAAGAAGAAGTCGTACTTCGTCCAGTTTTCTTTGAGCACGGCGAATTGTTCGTCGAGCGTTTGGGCCTTGCCGATGATGTCCATGCCGACCAGGCGCGCGAGGCCCTTGTACATGGGATAGACAGCGATGGCAGCGGCGCGAAGGCCGTACACTTCTTCGTAGGTTGGCAGTTTGGGTTTTTCGGCAAAGCCGCGAAGCGTGAGGCCATTGGCTTTTTTCTGATCGGCGAGAATTATTCGAGCTTGCTCGACGAATTGCTTGGCGACCTGGGCGGTTTTTTCGCTGCCGGGCTTGGCGACAGGATCGAGAGGCACGACGCCAGTGACTTGCGGATCGGTATCAGCAACGTCACCGCGCAAACCTTCGCCACGCAAGACGACGACGAAGCGGTGTTCTTTCACCGGGCGGACGAAGACTTCGACGCCGGGAATTTTGATGGCGTTGAGCTTATCGGCCAGCGGGGCGCTTTCTTCGCTGGCGATACGGCCGGCGCGACGATCGGAGATTTTGCCGGCAGCGTCGAGCGTGCAATAGTTGCCGCGAATGGCTACATCGTGTGGGCCGAGCTCGAAGCCGATACCGGTGGCTTCCAAAGCGCCGCGGCCGATGACATATCGTAAGGGATCGTAACCGAAGAGGCCCAAGTGACCGGGGCCACTACCGGGGGCGATGCCAGGCTTTACGGGGATGCTGCCGCCGCAAATGCCTCGTTTGGCGAGGGCGTCGAGATTAGGAGTGTTGGCGGCTTCCAGTTCCGTGGGGCCGCCGGGCTCCATTGGCAGGCCGCCGAGACCGTCGGAAACGAGCAGAACAATTTTAGAATCGTTTTTAATGTGCAGCGAGCGAGTGAGCTCGTGCATATCGAAGTCAGTTGACATAGTGGCTGCGCGTGAGAGGAAAACAGGCAAAAAAGCAGCGCTCATTGAACACTGCAAGCGCTGATTGGACAAG
>DASXLL010000039.1:0-1807 GCA_036496265.1 Pirellulaceae bacterium
CGAGATATCGGGAAACTTCACCAGCAATTTGCAGAAGAATCGATCGAGTTGTGCCTCGGGCAAGGGATAGGTCCCTTCCATTTCGAGGGGATTCTGCGTGGCCATTACGAAAAACGGTTCTTCGAGCTTGTGCGTTCGGCCAGCCACGGTCACGCTGTGTTCCTGCATGGCTTCCAACAGCGCGCTTTGCGTCTTGGGGGTGGCCCGATTGATTTCGTCGGCCAATAGAATGTTCCCGAAAATCGGACCGGGTTGAAACTCGAATTGCTTTTTTCCGTCGGGAGTTTCCGACACCACGTTGGTGCCAATCAAGTCAGCCGGCATTAAGTCGGGCGTGAATTGAATACGCTGAAACTTCAAGTGCAATGCATCGGCCAGCGTGCGCACCAACAACGTCTTGCCCAGTCCGGGCACACCTTCGAGCAAACAGTGCCCGCCCACGAACAGGCAGGTAAGAATGCCGTGAACGATTTCGTGGTGGCCGACGATCACGCGGCCGATCTCCTCGCGCACGGCGCCGTAGCGCGACACGAATTGCTCGGCCCGTTGTTGCAAACTTTGGCCCATGCTCATTGGACGGGTTCCTCGCGGGTAATGGTTCTGGCAGGCAATCGTCGCGGTGTCGCGGCTAGCCTGGCTTCTCCGGCTTGTCTTTCTTCAAGTCGCCCTGCACCTTTTGCTTGGCTTTCAACAGCCGCGCCGTATAGCCTTCTTGTTCCTCGTCGGGCGTGAGCGAGGCTTGTTTCTTTTCTCGCGTGGCGGCCGCGTCGGATGCCTGATCCAGCTCTTCCTGCAGCGCGGCCACGTCTCCCGGCGCGCTCTCGGACGGCTCGAAACGCAGGGCAGCACGCTTTTGCTCCAGTTGGTCCGCAACCTCGGCCTTGCGCGAGCGGAGCCGCTCCATCGTGGCTTCGACCGTTGTGCGCGTCTTGTGCCCCAGGATCCGATCGCGCGCCGCGGCGGCAAGCGGCGGTAACCAGTCAAAACTCACCGTGACGCGCCGCACGAACACGTCGCAGAAAAACAGGCAACTCGCCACGAGCACCAAGAGCGGCCATACCGGCTGACTGCTGATGGCAGGCGCCAAGTCGTGCCGAAAGGTATTCGTGTCGAGCAGCTTGGCCAACCGCTCGTCGGGCGGCAAGTCGGCCGGCGCGTCAATCACCTTGCCCGCAGCGCCCTGCTTGGGCACGACCCGCGCCAGCGATTTGAGCAGCGCTTCGTTCGTTTCGCGCTCGCGAAACTCGTCTGAATAGGGAATGCTTACGCCGGCCCTGAGCGGCGCCTTGCCTGGTCCCGGACTGACCATGACCAAATAGCTGCCGGTTTTCTTCGCGTCGAACTCACCGACGTAGCGGCCGGGCGCGGTTTGTTTGATATCGAGATCAATCGGCTTCATGTCGGGGCCCACGACGCTGGAGCCCAGATTCAGAAAGTTCAGGAACTCGTCATCCTTGTCGAGCGCTGTCACGACGACCCGCACTTTGCCGTCGCGGACGTCGGTCGACACCGTGAACTTGCCTTCCTCGCCGGTGGGCCGCATCGACCAGCGGACCATTTGGCTGAACAGTCGGTCGTAGTTCTCCCAGTCGATCCAGGGCGTGGCCCATCGCTTGCCGGCATCGGTGGTAAAGGCCACCGTCTTGCCCAGGCCGTAGGTCCAACTCGCCAAGATCGTATTGTTGTTGCCGCCCGGCGGCTCCGGTGAGACCAGCGAAACCTCGACCAGCGGGTTTTCCTTGATCGTGGTCATCACGTATCCGGTGATGGGCGGCAGCGGGCTTTCGATTCCCTGCAGCATCTCGTG
>DASXLL010000040.1:0-23395 GCA_036496265.1 Pirellulaceae bacterium
TGCTTAGCGAAAGTATCTTTAGGCTCGACAGGTTCCTGAGGTGACTGATTCCCGCGTCACCAACATTATCGGTGGCAACCTGAAGGTAAGTCAGCGAGTTAAGTTCGCCGATGTGGCGCATGCCGGCATCCGTGATGGGACATATTCGAAGGACAAGATGTTCCAACGCGGGTAGGCTCGCCAGTAGTGCGAGGCCATCGTCGGTGACGGCGGTATCGATGAGTTCGAGTCTGCGAAGATGTTTTAGCGCGGAAATGTGGCGTAGAGCCACGTCGTCGATACCAGGCGTCTGATAAAGCAACAAGGTTTCTAGTTTTTGGAGGCGAGAAATCGGCAGTAAAGCATCCGAGCTTGTTTTCGCCCGTACCAACTGCAGGAATTTGAGTTGAGCCAGTTGGTCGATATTCGCCAATTGTTCGTCCGTTGTACCGGCGCCATACAGGCAGAGTTCTTCTAGTTCGGCCGCGTCGCGCAGACGACGAAGTCCGTCGGCTGAGACGCTGGTTTCGCTCAGGTTTAGGCCGCGGAGCTTGCGGACGCGAAGTAGGTGCTCGATCCCGTGATCCGTGATACCAGGGCCATCGACGATAACGTACTTCAATCGTGGCAGGTCGGGCAGCCGAGCGACATCGTCGTCCACAATACTCTTTAGAAAAAAAACCTGGGCCACGCTGGCATATATGTCTTGGCCCAGCAGCGCTCGAACTAGCCAAGGCCCCCGCGGCGACGAGCGTTTGTCGCCGTGGCGACCGGAACTGTCGAGCTCATAGTCATAGACGACTTGTGCGCCAACGTTCTGCAAATGTGCGACGATTTGCCGTTGATGGCGGGCGCGAATGAGTAAATTGCCAAGCCAGCCGAAGAAGAGGCCGAGAATCACCGTGGCCAGAAGAAGGGTGCGGAGGCTGAAACGAAGGAAATAAGTCGGGAAGCGCCGAGCTTTCGGCACAGTTGGATGGGAGACGGTTGGCGTTTGCCGGCCAATAGCTTCGCTCATGCCGACATTTTAGCCGCTGCGGTGATTTGCGGCGAATCTCTAGCCAAATACTGTGCGTACAGTACGCACTGCGGCAATGCCATCACTTGATCGCAAAGATAAAGCCACCAAGAGGAAAACGGCAGGCAAGATGCCTGCCCCACGGCTGGCCCTTGCGGAGCAAGGGGCCTACTTTATTGGTCGCCGAGTTTTTTGATGGCGTCGAGGAGTTGGGGGTTGGCGAGGGCGCGGGCGCCGCGGCCTTCTTGGTCGATGCGTTGATCGACGTCGGCTTGGAGCTGCTCGATGTCGGCGTCGTAGAATTTGTTACGTTCGGCGAGGGGCGGGACGCTGAGGGGGCGGATGGGGCGGAAGCCGACGCTGAGGGCGGGTTGGCTGGTGAACCACCAGGGGCTTTGGGGGAAGTTGGGGTCTTCTTCGCGCCAGTCGTCGTCGTCGCTTTTGCGGCGGGCGGCGATGCGGCAGCCGGCGGCGTCGTCTTCGAAACCGCCGCCCTTGACGACGCGGGGGAAGAGTTTTGTGGGCCAGGCGATGGCGTCGCGCCATTTGATAACGCCTTGATCTTTGCCTTTGTCTTTGAGGCGGGCGTAGCCGTCAGCCGTGTAATCGTCGATGACCCATTCGCTGACGTTGCCGTGCATGTCGAAGAGGCCCCAGGCGTTGGGTTTTTTCTCGCCGACGAGGTGCAGCCGCTCGCTGGCGTTGTCGAAGAACCAGGCGTAGTCCTTCAATTGCTCGGCGTCGCCGCCGAAGGAGTAGGCGGAAGTTGAGCCGGCGCGGCAGGCGTATTCCCACTCGGCCTCGGTGGGGAGGCGGAAATATTGGCCGGTGATGCCGCTGAGCCATTTGGTGTATTGCTTGGCGGCGAATTGGCTCATCGTGACGGCGGGCTGCTGGGGGGCGTCGCCGAGCTTGAAGGTGAAGGTGGGGTCGTAGAGGCTGGACGGGGCGGTGACGATCTCGGGCTTTTTCTCGGGCGTGAGCGGCTGCAGTTTGGCGGCGCCGAGCTTTTTGAACACGACGTACATGCTCATGTACTGCTTGTACTCGGCCCAGGTGACTTCGTGGGCGGCCATCCAGAAGGGCTCGACTTCGACCTCGATTTGCGGGGCTTCGTCGGGCTTGTGGCCGGGCTCGCTGTCGGGGCTACCCAAGAACAATTTGCCGCCGGGGATGGGCTGCATCTGGAACTTGACGTCGGTGCCGGGAATCGTCTGGTCGTAGGCGACCATGAAGCCCTGGTCGGTTTTGACGAAGCGGCCGGCAGTGGGTTGGTCTTTGACGAGGCCGGGGGGGAGGGGATCGGCGGCCTGGGATGGAAGGGAGAGACAGAGAGATAGAGCGACGGCGAGCAGAATCAAGGTTAAGCGGCGGCCTTGGAGTTGTTCGCTTTTAACGCCAAGGCGCAAAGGGGAGCAAAGGCCGCAAAGGGGTGGGGCGAGGTTCATGGGAGAACTTAAGGGGGAGTGTATTTGCTGTCGGTGATTGTAGTCTGCCATGTTAGGGGCGTGAAATTGGGCAGGGGGCGAGTTCCAGAGGTGAGTCGATAGCATTTTGTGATAGCGGCGTTGTAGTTTAGGTGAGTGCGATTGGGCGAAGTTTGTGGGGGCAGATGACGATAATGGGTTCCAGCGCGATGGGTATGCGCCGTGGTGGACAGAGCCCACCCTACGTCGAGAAGATTTTGGCGATGAGCGAGAACGATTCGGCAAATTCGGTGGCGGGTGCTGCGCCGCAAGCGGCGAAGGTCGGAAGCGACCGGGAGCTGGCGCATCGGCTGGCTCAATTGCCGCCGTACACTCGGAGCCTGCTGCGAATCGAAGTGCCGCTGGTGGTCACGCTGGCGAAGACGCGACACCCGGTGAGCCGAGTGCTCGATCTAGCGCCGGGAACGATCCTGCATTTCAGCAAGGCGTTTGATGAGCCGTTGACGGTTTCGGTTGGCGGCTGCGACGTGGCAGTGGGCGAGGCGGTGAAGGTTGGCGACAAATTTGGGCTGCGGATTGCGTCAATGGTGATGCCGGAAGAGAAGTTTGAGCCGGTGCGTCCGCCGGTGCGGAAATGACCAATGACCAAGCACCAATGACCAATTCAGAGGGCGGTGCGGCAATCGTCGAGGCGGCCTACAATGCCGGGTAAATAGCTCGGCTTCTTGTTAATTCGGAATGGTCGCCATGCTCTGTACCAAGTGCCACGCGGAAGTTCCGCCGGATGCGGCTTTTTGTCCGAAGTGTGGAACCGCTGTTGCGGGTGCGGCCAGTCCGCGAGCGGTGACGCCAACGGAGCGGATGCAAGGGGCGCAGGCGGCGGTGCCGCAGGAGCCGGAGCATGAATTGTGGCGGGGCGGCTATTCGGCGAAGGCCATGTATGGCGGCTGGGCGTTTGCGGTGCTGGTGACGGTCGCGGCGGTGGTGTTGGCGGCGTTCGCCTACAATCCGATGGCTTGGCTTGCGGCGGCGGTGGCCGTACCGCTGGTATGGGTGATTGCCGTTTGGATTTTTGTAATACGGCTTCTGAACGATAAATACACGTTGACGACACAGCGGTTCCTCCATAAGAAGGGCATACTAAGTCGCACAGTTGATCAAACTTTGCTCGTTGATATTGATGATGTGAAGTACTATCAGGGGCTCGTCGACCGATTCGTCAACGTTGGGAAAATCACGCTCTATTCCACTGATAAATCTGACAAAGAGCTTGAACTCATTGGTATCGACGAGGTCGAGCGCGTTACCAATCTCATCGATAATGCCCGGCGCGAAGAACGACGTAAGCGGGCAATTTATTTGGCCAACGCGTGAGCAGCCCAAGGCTCGGCAAGAGCCTCGCCCTCCCATTCCTAGTCTTCGCCGACCGCTAGCGCGTAAGCCGTGGCATGGGTGCGGCAGTGGGAGATGCTGATCAGGACTTCGGTAATGCCGGTTTTTTCGGAGAGTTCGGCGGCGGCACCGCTGAGGACGATGATGGGGCGGCCGCCCATTTCGTTTTTGACTTCGATGTCGCGCCATTGAATGCCGCGGGTCCAGCCGGTGCCGAGGGCCTTGAGGACGGCCTCTTTGGCGGCGAAACGGCCGGCGTAGTGCTGGGTCGCGGCTTTGCGGGCGGTGCAGTACTCGATTTCGTGCGGCGTATAGACGCGGGTGAGGAATAGCTCGCCGTGCCGCTCGATCATCTTGGCGATGCGGAGACATTCGATGATGTCGGTGCCGATGCCGAGGACGGACATGGGGGGCGGGGGCAAGAGGTCAGAAGTCAGAGTGCAGAAGTCAGAAAATGCGTGTCGCCAATTCTTTAGGATAATCCACGTCGGTGAGTGGTGAGTAGGTGAGTGGTGAGTCGCGGAATGATAAGCTATTTGAATCTCTGACTTCTGACTTCTGACTTCTGTCCTCTAATGTTCGAACATCGATCGCTGCGGTGGCCGATTACGCTGGGCGTGCTGATGTTTGTGGTGCTGGCGGCGCTGCTGGTGGGTTGGATTCTGCTCAATGTGCCTGGGTTGTTCGATTCCAAGCGGGCCGCACTTTATATCTCGTTGCTTTTGACCGGCACGGTTTTTCTGATCTTTGCGATCGTCGGCACGGCTCTGTATCTGACCCTGTCGATCAAGGCGATCAATCTGAGCCGGCGGCAGTCGAATTTCATCGATAGCGTGACGCATGAGCTGAAGAGCCCGATTGCGTCGCTGAAGCTGTATTTGCAGACGCTGAACCGGCGCAATGTGCCGCCGCAGGAGCAGGAACCTTTCTTCAAGGACATGCTGGAGGACGTCGAGCGACTGGACCAGTTGATCAATCACTTGCTGGATGTAGCGCGGCTCGAAAAAGACCGCAGCGCTCCGCGCGCGGAAGACTTGCGGCTGGATGAAGTGATCAAGAGCTGCGTGGGGTCAATTTGTGAGCGGTATCAGCGGCCGGTCGAATCCATTGAGCTGGAAACGCCGCCGGCGATGGTCCATGCATCCCGCGTCGATCTGGAACTGATCTTTCGCAACTTGATCGACAACGGCATGAAATACGCCAATGAGGAGGATCCGCGGGTTAAGGTTGGCATTGAGGCGGATGGTGCGAATACCGTCTTTGTCCGCGTGGCCGATAATGGCCACGGGATTCCCCATTCGCTACGGCATTTGATTTTTGGGCGGTTTGTGAGGCTAGGATCGGAGCTCGAGCGAGAGAAGCCGGGGACGGGGCTGGGGCTTTATATTGTGCGGACGATGATTGGGCGGCTGGGCGGAAAAATTCGCATTCGCGATCGCGAGCCGGGGCCGGGAACGGAGTTTGAGGTGCAGTTGCCGGGGAAGATGATTTAGCCGTGTTTGACTTGGCGCGAATACAAGAATCGGGATTAGTAAGTCAGATCGACTTTCAGGAGTCGCTGGGATCGACCAACGATCGGGCGCTCGAGATTGGGGCGAGCGGAGATTTGAAGCTGCCGCTGTTGGTGCTGGCGGAGCGGCAGACGGCGGGGCGGGGGCGAGGGGCGAATCGCTGGTTGACGAGCGACGGGGCGCTGACATTTTCGTTGGTGCTGGAGGCAACGGCGGAGCGATTGCCACTGCGGAATCGGTCGCAAGTGGCTTTGGTGGCGGGTGTGGCGGTGGCGGAGGCGCTGGCGAATTACGTACCGCCTCATTTGGTGCAGCTTAAGTGGCCGAATGATGTTTTTCTTGGCGGAAGCAAGGTCGGTGGGATCCTGAGTGAATCGGTTCCGGGTTGGACGGATCGGTTTGTGGTTGGAATTGGAATTAATGTCAACAATCGCCTTTGCGGCTCTGAGCTATCCGCCACGGCAAGATCTTTGGTTGACCATGACGGCGTGGAGCGCGATTTGACGAGCGTGTTGGTCGCGGTACTCGATGAATTCGATCGGCGGTGGAATGAGTTGCTCGAATGTGGCTTTGGACCGTCGGCTGGCGTTTATCGCGCGCAATGTTTTTTGACAGGGAAGGTGGTATCCATGGCGCAGCATGATGGGAGCCAGATAGTCGGCCAATGCCGTGGGATCGACGACTCTGGTGGCTTGCTGCTGCGGACGCCGAACGGAGAGAAGTCGCTGATTTCGGGGTCGGTGGTGGCGTGGGAAGATTAAGGGCCGGCGGCGGCGACGGCCGGCGATGATTCGTCGGCGCGAAGGTTTTCAAGCCGTTTGGGACGGGCGACGTCGTCGAGGCGGGACGCGAGCTTGGCGGCGGCCGCGGCGGTGTCGGTGCGCATCCAGGGAATGGTGACGCGGAAGACGGAGCCTCTGCCGAGCTCGCTGGTGACGTTGATTTCACCGCCGAGCAATTTGCAAAGCTCTTTGACGATCGAGAGTCCCAGGCCGGTGCCGCTATATTCGCGAGTTAAGTTATCGCGGCCGAGAACGGCTTTGCCTTGGCGGAATTTCTCGAAGATGACTTCTTTCTCGGATTCGGCAATGCCTACGCCCGTGTCAGCGACCCAAAATTCGATCTGCCCTTGGGCGTTGCTCTTCGCACCAACGGTAATGCGGCCGCCTTCGGGTGTGAATTTGATCGCGTTGGAGAGCAGATTGGTGAGAATCTGCTGAACCTTGGCCTGGTCTTGATAAAGCAGCGGCAGGTCGTTTTCGATATCGACGCGGAGGTCGATGTTTTTTTCCTCGGCGAGCGAGCGGACAATGTCGCACTGGTTGGCGATGACTTGCTCGATGCGAAATTCCGACAGCCGGACTTCCATCTTGCCGGCTTCCATCTTGGCCAGGTCGAGAATGTCGTTGATCATGTCGAGCAGGACACGACCCGATTTTTGGATGTTTTGCGCGTAGCGTTTCTGCTTGTCGTTGAGGGCGTCGAGCGATTGGAGCACTTCCGAGAAGCCGATGATGCTGTTGAGGGGCGTGCGCAGCTCGTGGCTCATGTTGGCGAGAAATTCGCCTTTGAGGCGGTTCATCTCGTGGAGCTGCATGTTCACATGCGCCAGCTCATCGACTTTGTGGTCGAGTTGCGTGTTGGCACTTCGCAGCTCGCCTTGCGTTTCGACGAGGTTTCCGAGCATTTTGTTGAACGAAGCGGCGAGGTCTTCGAATTCGTCGTTCGTGTGAATATCGGCCCGCTGAGCCAGATCGCCACGGGCGACGGCGTCGCTGACCTCGCGCAAATGGTTCAGCGGCTTGATGACGATGTATTTGACGACGTAGTACAGAGCGACAATCGCCAGGAAAACGGTGACGATGCCAATGGCAACGAGAATCGCCCGCGTCTTTGGCACCGCTGCTCGGGCCGCTTCGTCGGACATGCTAATCCGGACCACGCGAAACGGCCGGCTGGCAGGGTCGAATAAGTCGTTCGGCCGAGACTCCGCTTTGTAGAAATTCTCGTGACAGCGGCTACAACTTTCCGACCAATAAACAACCTGGTAATAGTCGTAGCGGTGTTCGTTGGAATAGCGGATCGCCCGGAAGGGAGCCACACGCCCGTTTGTCTCGCCTTCGTCGATCGCGGCTTCCAGCAGCTCGCGTTCAGCCGGGCTTTTGGGGGCGGGAAACGCGGTTCCGTTCGGCGGGCCGGTAGTTGGTGCGCCGGCGAACTTTTTTTCCGCTTCGGCTTTCAATTCCTCCAGCAGCTTGCGTTCTTCCGGGGAAGCCAGATACACCTTGCCGATCTCGATGTTCGTGTCGCGCGGCTGGTCAAGCGACAGAATTCGGACGTCGTAATGCTCTTGGGCCAGCTCCTTGTTCTGCAATTCAACCGATTTTTGTCGCCACTCGCCTTCATCGCGCCGGGTCCACCATTGCCAGTGCAGATTTAGGAGTGAGAAATGGACGAGATCGCGGCCCTTGCTCTGGGCCGTTTCTTCGATCAAGCCTTCGCTGATGCGGTCAACCGACCAGAATGCCAGGAAGATGAGACTGCCGATACAAATCGCGAACAGGATGCGGACTTTGCCCTCGAGATTGCTCTCGCCGAGCACGCGCTTCAGATTGCGATAACCGCTCATCGGCCGCCGTAGGATCGGGAAGTAAATCGCTTGGAATTGATCTTAAACTGAGCGGGGACGGGCAACTAGGGCAATGCCGGCTGGCGTTCGGCTGACAGCACGCTGTAGTCGCCAATACTCTGCGTTGTAACCTCAGTAAAAGCATCGGGCAGGTGGTCGGTGTACCACTGCGGCATTTTCGTAACGAGGAGCAGCGTGCCGCCGGGTTGGAGCGCTTTAGCGGCGATTTGAACAAACAGTCGGGCGATGCGGAAGTTCGAATAGTAGGGCGGATTGGCGAGAACGAGGTCATAGACAGCGGGCGCGAGGCTGCGGCCGTCGCAGTCGAGCGTCGCTGTCACGTTTGCGGCGGAATTGCGTTCGGCGGCCCAGAGTGTGCTTTCGATTGCGCGCGGATTGCTGTCGATGGCGTTAACCTGTACTTCGGCGGCGCGCAGTGCGGCGGCAATGCCGACGGCGCCACAGCCGCAGCCCACGTCGAGGACGCGCATGCCAGGTTGAACGTTCATCGTCTTGATTAACGCTCGCGCGCCGCCGTCCAACTCGCGATGGCTGAAGACGCTGGGCCGAGTGCGGAGGTAAATGAGCCGCTCGCCGTCGCGGAACGCAAATTCAGCGGCGTATTGCTTGTGTTTTTTGAGCGGCGCGTTTTTTGTGGCCAGATAGAGAATGCCAATGTCGCTCACATATCGGCTGACTTTGGGAAACAGGTTCTGCAGCAGCTCGTGCAGCCATTTGTCGCGCGGATTGTTGATTGCCACAATGAGTTGGCCGCCGATCGTCAGGCGCTCGTGACCGATTTGCAGCATGTCGCGAACCAGCTCGCCGTTGCCATCGCGACTGAAGACCCAGGCGACGAGATCGACTTCGTCTGGTGGTGGATCCGTGGCGCAAACCAGGTGCAGATTGGCCGGTAGCGAGCCGGTCGCTTGGATTTGTTGCGTCTGGTACAGGTCGACCAGCCAGCAAGCGACACTCGCGCCCTGATCTCGCCGCGCATACTCGCTTGCAAATTGCCCGCGGCCGACCGTATTGGATAAGACCCGCTGTGCTGTAAGCCGCGGCAGAAAATCGAGCAGCAGGCGCTCGGCTGGCCTTTCTTCTAGCGGCATGAGATGGGGACGCGGGTGGGTTGAAGATGAAACCGGCTGGTGCTCCAACGCGATGGGGTCGGGAGTCGATTGCGGCTTAGCAGTATCCATTAGGAATACCGTTCTCGCAATCGACTCCCGACCCCTTCATATGGGGCGCATTAGCGAGAAGTGAGATCGACGTAGGTGTAGTTGCCGCGGTTCTGAGCGGCCAGCCGCTTAAGAATATCAGCCGATTCCGGCTGCGGGCCGCGCCCGAACTGGACGCAGTGAATTTCCGTGCGGCCGGCGTTTTCGTCGCGGATGGCGAGCAAATCGCCGGGTGAGAGCAGCGGATCGCCGCCGTCGGTGAGCAGAAAAATCACTTCCGGTTTTAGTCGCAGCGCTGACGTTATGCCGCGACTGTGTGCTGTTTGACCGTTGGCGTTGAGATTGGTGACAAATCTAATCAGATTCCGTTTATTCTCGTCGGTGGCCGAGATGAGTTCGCGGCCGGTCAAATAAATGGGCTTTTCGTTGTAGGCAACCACCTGCATCGTCTGCTCCGGCCGAAGTTTGACCAGCCGCGCCGCCAACTCCTTGGACACCGATTGGATTGTGCCCAGGGCCATGCTTTTCGAGCGATCCATGACAAAGACAAACGAGCGACCGATAGCCGGCTCGGATCCAAAGAGAGACAGCTTGGCCATCGGGCCGGTGGGAAATTGCTCGCGAGGAATCAGCGCGTCTTCAGCGAGGATAGCCGCTTCCGCCTCGGGACTGATGGGAATTCGGACGCGGGGGGGCGGCACCTTGGGCTGCGCCTTGGCCTTGGGCGCGTTTGCGGCGCCGTCATTGGACTGCTGACCTTCACAAACTAGGGCAGCGCCGACAACCGCCAGCAGCGACAGAAGCGTAAACCAGAATTGTGGCGCGGTCCTCATATCACGCCAATTTATTGGCGGCAGACCCGTGTTTTCGCCCGACGATCGCATGTTTTCATTATTGGTGACCGGGCTATCGTCTGGCAAACCCTTCCGCCGGCCCGGCTGGCAGTTAAGATGAAAAAATGACGGTTTGGCGGTTTCAGACTGCCAGGAATCGGCCCGAGCGCCTTCACCGCTTTCATCGACGAATTTCATGGCTGAAACTGCCGCCGCAGCGGACGACGATCTCAAATCGCTCGAACAATTGAAAACGGCCAGCGAGCGAGTTCGCGAAGAGCTGAGCAAGGTGATCATTGGCCAACAAGAGGTGATCGAGCAATTGCTGATCGCGATCTTTGCTCAAGGACATTGCTTGCTCGAAGGAGTGCCGGGCTTGGCGAAGACGCTGATGGTCAGCACGCTGGCCCGCTCGCTGAGCTTGCAGTTCAGCCGGATTCAATTCACGCCGGATTTGATGCCGTCCGACATCACCGGCACGGAGGTGATTCAGGAAAATCGGGCGACCGGCGAGCGGGGGTTCAAATTCCTGCGGGGGCCGGTCTTTGCCAATATCGTTTTGGCGGACGAAATCAACCGCACGCCGCCGAAGACGCAGGCGGCGCTCCTGGAAGCGATGCAGGAGCGGCAAGTGACGATCGGCGGCCAGCGGCACGAGCTGCCCACGCCATTTTTTGTGCTCGCCACGCAGAATCCGATCGAACAGGAAGGCACATATCCGCTGCCGGAGGCGCAGCAAGACCGGTTCATGTTCAAGGTGTTCGTTCGGTATCCGAGCTACGACGAAGAGTTTCGAATTGCGGAGGCCACGACGGCTGACCTGAATGGTCAGGTCGCGGCCGTTCAGTCTGGCGACGATATCGTCCGATTTCAACACCTCGTACGCCGCGTGCCGATTGCGCCGTTCGTCATTCATTACGCTTTGCGTTTAGTGCGGGCAACGCGCGTCCACGAGGGGGATGTGCCGGAGTTTGTCGGTGATTCGGTGAGTTGGGGCGCGGGACCCCGCGGCGTGCAGAATCTGCTCTTGGGCGGTAAAGCGCGGGCCGTTTTGCAGGGGCGGTGTTTTGTAACGACCGACGATATCCGCGCAGTCGCCAAGCCGGCTTTGCGGCACCGTGTGATCACGAATTTCAACGCCGAATCGAGCGGCATATCACCGGACAACATTGTCGATCGGCTCATTGCCGAATTGCCGGAGCGGCGGCCGGGCGATGAAGTGCCGCCGGTATTGCAGAGGGCGCTGGCGTAAGGCAAATGACGAATGACGAAGCCCGAATGACCAATGACGAGCGAAGGCAAGACATATCTCGACGTTGCAACGCTGGACCGCTTGAAGCGGCTGGATGTGCGGGCGCGGTTAGTCGTCGAGGGATTCATCGCCGGCCAGCATCGCAGCCCGTATCACGGCTACGCGGTCGAGTTTGCGACACATCGCGAATATGCGCCGGGTGACGATTTGCGGCATATCGACTGGAAGGTTTGGTCGCGATCGGATCGCCTGTACGTCAAGCAATACGAGGAAGAGACGAATTTCGCGTGTACGATCGTGCTCGACGCCAGTCGATCCATGCAGTACGGCGGCCCGTGGCGGAAATATGATTATGCGGCGACCGCGGCGGCCAGTCTGGCGTATTTGCTCCAGCAGCAGCAAGACGCGGTTGGCCTGGCGATTGTGACCGATGGGCTCCAGAAGAATCTGCCGCCGAGTTCGCACGCCAGCAACCTGAAGCTGCTCGTCCAAGCACTAGAACATACTGAGCCGGAAGGAAAGGTCGATTCCAGCCGCGCGCTGACTGAACTGGCGCGACAGCTTGGTCGCCGCGGAGTGGTTGTGTTGATTTCCGACCTGTTTTGGCCGGCCGGCGTTTTGGCTGATGCCCTGAAGCAGTTTCGGCTGAAACGCAATGAAGTGATCGTCTTCCAAGTTCTGCACGAAGACGAGCTGACGTTTCCGTTTCGAGATGACACGCTGTTTCGCGGATTGGAAGACGCGGTGCAACTTCACGCGGAACCGCCGGCGCTGCGAAAGAACTATCTTGCGGCACTCGCGCGGTTTTTGGCGGATGTCCGGAAAACGTGCGCGAGCGCCGGTGTGGATCACGTGCTGATGAGCACGGAGCAAAAGCTCGACGGCGTTCTCGGCAGCTATTTGGCACTCAGGCAGCGAGTCCGGCGGGGCCTTCGCCGGCCAGCCGGGTCCTGAAGGCGCAGCATGTCCTATCTCCTGCACCCTTGGCTGCTCGTCGCCGGCGTTTGTGCCGTTTCGCTGCCGGTGTTGATTCATTTGCTCAACCGCCGTCGATTTAGGATCGTCGATTGGGCGGCAATGGAGTTTTTGCTCCAGGCAGATAAAGAAAGCCGTCGCCGGATTCGCTTGCAGCATTGGTTGCTGCTCTTTTTGCGATCGCTGGCCATCGCACTGATTGGCCTATTGCTCGCGCGGCCGCTGCTGCCGAGCAACTTTGCGAGCGGCCTTTCCCCGGCTGCCAAAATCGAGCGAATCATTGTGCTCGACGATTCGCTGAGCATGCAGGCCCGCGGCGGAAATGAATCGGCGTGGGAACGGGGAAAACGGACCGCCGTAAATCTCGTCCGCCGGCTAATGGCGCAACACGGCGGCAACGACACCCTTACGCTGATCGTCACGTCCAACCCGAATCAGCTCATTATCGCGGGTGCGGCGTTGACCAATGCCGGTGTGGAAGCCTGCGAATCGCGGCTAACAGAACTTGATTGCAGCGACCGGGCCGTCCGTTTGCCGGCGTCGCTCCAACAGTTGGCGCTATCCCTTCGTTCTCAAGATCGCGGCGTCAGCCGTGCGGTCTATGTGTTGACCGACATGCGTGAGCCCGATTGGCCAGGAAGCGGCGCGACGGTTGCGTCGCTGCGTGACCTCAGCGAGCTAGTCGAAGCGTGTTTTTTGGTTGACGTCGGCGATGAGCACGATGCCAACTTGATGGTCGCGAAGGTCCAATCCGACGCACCGATCGTCAGCGATTTACGAGCGGCGCTCGATGTGACGGTGACGAATCGAGGAACGGCCAACTCCACCAATATCGCAGTCACACTATTTGTCGGCGATGGCTTGCCGGCGGCCGAAACGATCGAGCAATTGGCGGCCGGTGAATCTACCGTGGTTCGCTTTTATCCAACATTCACCTGCGAGCAGTTGCAGGGAGGACCGCATAACAACGCTCCACGTTTCGTGTCACAGCGCGTTCGCGTGGCGTTGAAAGCTGAAAACGCGACCGACGATCTGCTTGCGGCCGACAGCGCCTTCTACTTTCCAGCTCATATCCGCTGCGGCCTCCGCGTGCTCGTGGTCGATGGCGACCCCAGCCCTGAATTTGGAAAAAGCGAGTCGTTTTACCTGCAGCGAGCACTCGCGCCGGCCGGACCGGTCAAGTCGGGCGTGCTTCTGAAAGTCGTCAATGAGGACGAGCTTCACTCTGCGGCATTTTCGGAGCACGACGTCATTTTTCTCCTGAACGGCAGTCAGCGCAGCATGACGAGCGAGAACTTGAGCCGCCTGAAGCAATGGGTGGCCAGCGGCGGCGGCCTCGTGCTGATGCCCGGCGATCAAACCGATCAACAATGGTTCAACAGGCACATGTACGAGAACGGACAGGGGCTTTCCCCCTTGAAGCTGCTGGCGATTACACCTGACGAAGGCGACGCGAGCTGGACTACGCTACAACTTATCGAAAACAACCGCTTGTTGCCGCGGCTGGCCGCCGAGCCGGCTTTTGTTGAGAACGTGAAGATCTGGCGTCATTGGCAGGCAGCGGTGCCACCCGACGACGCCAAGGACACCGCCAATGTCGTTGCCACACTCTCCGACGGCTCGCCCGCGATTGCCGAAAAATCGTTCGGCGCCGGTCGCGTGGTCGCGTTCGCAATTCCCGCCGACGCGGATTGGCATAATTGGCCGAGCACCCCGAGCTTTGTCTTGATGGTGCAAGAGCTGGTACACGCGCTAATTGCAAACGACTCGGCCAATGAACACCTGACGGTTGGCGGAACAATTCACCAATCAATCGACATTGCACGTTACGATACCGATGCCGTGTTTGAAGACCCCGCTGGGAACCAGGTCCACTTGCAGGCAACGGCGAAAGGCGGCGGCCAGGATCAGGAGACGAACTGGGAATTTGTCTTGCCCGCCACCAGGCATTTGGGATTTTCCACGCTTACGTTGTCGCGCCGCGATGGCGGCCACGAGCCGTTGCTCTTTGCGGCGAACGCCGATGCCACAGAAGCCGACCTCAAACGGGCCGATTTGGACGCGATTCGACCGGCATTGGCCGGATTGAATGTGAGAATTGTTTCTGCCGATGACGCGGGATCGTTCGCCGATCAGGGCGCGGAGCGCGAGCTGTGGCGCTATTTTGCCTGGCTGCTGGCGGTGGTATTGGCCAGCGAGCAACTGCTGGGGTGGTTTTTTGGGCGGCAGCGAACGTAGATTGAAGTTATGCCCATTCGCGCCGCCGCCGTTTCGCCGTTCGACCTCATGAGTCGCGTTGTCGCGATCGTACTGATTCTGGCCTATTCCGCTGCATCCATCGCTTACGGACAGGTCGCAGCCCAAAACAACGGACTCGCGGCAATCGAGCCAGACCCATCCGACGCACTTTTTCCCGGCTGTGCAGCGCTAAAGACCGATGCCGAATACGAGCGAATCCTCAAGCGGGCCGACGAATATGTTGCAGACGGCCGAACTGATTTGGCTGTCGTGCTGTGGCAAAAAGTGCTCGATGAAGCAGGCGATACGCTTGCCGCAGATGGAATTGTCCAGCCGCTGAGCCCCTCGTCCTCGCCGCTGGTGATTTATCGCCCGATCCGGCAGCGGGTCGAAAAGCAGCTTCTGCGTTTGCCGGCCAGTGCCTTGGCCGCCTATCGCACATCGGCTGATGCAGACGCCCGAGCCCTATTGGCCGCAGCGCAGTCGGAGCACGATGAAAAGGCGCTAACCAACATCGTCCGACGCTATTTTTTGAGCAACAGCGGTGGCCACGCGGCTTTGAATCTAGCCGGTTTGGCGCTGGATCGTCATGACTTTCTCACGGCCATGCAATTGCTGCAGCGTCTGCTAGAGCATCCGGATTTCTCGCTCGCCAAGCCGCCGGTTTTAGCGCGACTGGCCGTCGCGGCAGCTCATTTGAACGACAAGCCTCTGGCTCAGCAGGCTCAGCAGCAACTAGCTGCTAGCGATGGTTCGGCCGCAAACGAGAAGTTGGCGGAGTTGATAGCAACTGAAATGACTGCCGCGCTGGAGAGGAACAAATCGTCGAAACAGCCGGCAGCGTGGCCAATGTTGTTCGGCAATTCGGCGCGAACGGGTCTGATGCCTTCGGTTCCCCCCTCAATTCTGGAGGGCCCGCTGACCGAATCCTGGATACACGAGTTGGCGATTCCCAGCACTGACAATGCTGCATTGCCGCCGCTGCATCGCCGCGGCGACGAGAATAGCACCGCGATGCTCGACGCGGCGACAAAGGCCGCGCGGAGCGATCTTGTGCGCCAATGGCGTCTCGGTGGTTGGCGGCCGACCGGTCGGTTGCTGTTCGATGGCGGCCGGGTGCTGATGAAGTCGTCCGATCGCCTGGAATGCTTCAATGCCAACGCGGCGTCAAATCAGCCGCTTTGGCAGTCGGCTTGGCGAAATGTTTACGAGCTTGATCCGCTGTCGCGCCAATTCACGCGGCTGGCCGGCGCTGGGCCTCAGCCGGTCGTGCAACCGCAGGCTCGGCTGAACTCGCGGCAAGCGATCTGGGCGTTTGGCGATCGCGTCCATCAATCAATGGCAGTCGCGGAACGGGTGGTTTATTCGCTGGAAGGCCGGCGGGCAACGGCCGCTCAGCAGCAGCCCGAGCAGCGGCGTCTATTCGCTGATTCGGCATCCCGTCGTACGAGAACAAATTGGCTGACGGCTTATGAGGCCAGCGGCGGCAAGGCCATTTGGACGCGCCCGGCCGCGGAAGACGAGAAGGCAGCGGAAGCCGAGGTTGGTTTTCTGGCGGCACCCATTGAATGCAGCCGCATGCTCCTGGCGCCAGTGACCGAAGGGGGAGCTGTTTGGCTACTGGCGCTCGACAAATTGACCGGCCAGACGATCCGCAAGACGTTTTTGTGCGACGAGCCCCAAGGCGGCGTTTCGCCTTGGGCCGAGATCGTGATGGCCGCCGAAGGCAGTGAGCTGTACCTATCTTGCGGCTGCGGTGTGGTGTTTGCCGTCAGCGCGATCGACGGCAACGTTCGCTGGGCCGTGCGTTATGGCCGTGCGTTGCTAAAGCGGGATGCCAGTCGCGACGCCGCCGCTGGCCCGAGTGACTCAAATTCGGCAGCCGCCGCGCAAGGCTGGGACGACGATGTCGTGATCGTCCACAACACGACCTTGCTAATAATGGCCAGCGATAGCGACCGGTTGCTCGCCCTCGATCGACGCACGGGCCGCCGCCTGTGGGAATCGCCGCGTGTTTCGCCACTAGGTGCCGCAGCGAGCTACTGTCTTGGCGCGACAGAAGACGCTTTATTCGTCGCCGGCAAAAACGTTGTCCGCAAATACGATATCGCCACCGGCAGACTTGTCGCCGAACAGCCCGTAAGCGATTCGTTCGCCCGCGGCTGCCTCACGAGCACGGCCGTCTTGATTCCAGCCGACGACGAAATCTTGGAATTCGACCTGAATCTCGCCGCTACGCGCCAGAGCAAGCTCGCGCTCACCAGCCCGGAACCGGTGGGAAACCTGTTTTCGGATGGCGAACGCTTGTGGGTCGTCGGCGCCGCGCGAATCTATACGTTGGCAACGGTTCGCAATCGATTGGACCAGCTCGAACAACGCATCGCAGCCAGCGACATCGAAGCACGATTTGAGCGGGCACAACTCTATCGGATTCAGAACGAATTCAAAAAGGTCAGTGGCGAGCTCACGGCGGCTTTCGCCGCGCTGGCGGAGCGAAAATCGCCGCGCGAAGCCGCGCAGCGAGTTTTTCTGGAGCTGGCCGAGCTGCGATTGGCTCAAGATCAGCCGCTCATTACTCTCAAAATCATCGCGGGCCTTCCATTGGCATCATCAACAATCGCATTGGATGCCGAGACGCAGCAGCTCAAGCGCGATCTGGTGGCTAGCGCGTTAGCGAGCATCCGGCAGCATCCGCCGGCGGGCTCCGCCGTATCCCTTTCGGATAACTCAGCGCTGTTTGACGAGGATTATTTGATGACCGCCGCGGCAGCCGCGATGGACCGAGCTGCGACGAACGCCGATGCAGCGCTGCTCTCACAGTCCGTCGAAAGCGGGACGACAGCAGCCCGGCTGATGTCCATTGGCGCTCTGACGCGAATTGCACCGGAAAAAGCAGCGCGCCCGCTCGCAGATTTGCTCCGCGATAGGGACGATCGCGTGCGTCTGGCCTCGGCCCGGGCACTCGCAAGCTCGGGGGAACGCCGGGGCGTGCTGCAAACGCTCGTCGAGCTGTTGCAATCGCCCCATTTGACGGTTCGTTCGCGAGCACATCACACGCTGCAGGCGCTGACGGGCCAATCCCTGCCGTTTCCGGCGGACGGGGCCGCTGACGATCGCGACGCTTCGGCGCGGGCTTGGCGCGAATGGGTCCAGACGCACAGTGCGACTGCTAATTTGAAACTGCCGCTAGAGCAGCGGGCAACGCCGCTCGGCCGCCTGCTCGTTGCTTCGTCAAACTTGCTCATTGAGCTCGGCGCCCAGCACAAGGAGCGGTGGCGATTTTCGCTTCCGGGCGCGGCCTGGGGCTGCGAGGGATTGCCGAACGGGCATCGCCTGGTAGCCATTAATTCGCATTCGATGGTGATTGAATACGACGAAGCGGGAAAGGAAGTCTGGCGCAAGGATCGCTTGCCGGCGCCGCCGACGACCGTGCAGCGATTGAACAGCGGCGCGACATTGGTTGCCTGCGGCAATGCTCATCAAATTGTGGAAATCGCCCGCGACGGCGCAACAACAACGGTCAATGTCCCCGGCTGTCCAATTTCGGCCCAGCGGCTCGACAGCGGCAACACGCTGGTCGCTTTGCAGGACTTGCAACGTGTCGTTGAAGTCAATTCCATCGGTCGCACAGTCTGGGAAATCGAAACCACCAGCGAGCCGGCCCACGCCTGCCGATTGGAAAACGGCAATACGCTGGTCACGCTGGCTCAGGCGCGAAAGGTCGTCGAGTACGATGTGACAGGAAAGAACATCCTCTGGATGTCGGCTATCCCGCTAATCAACCCTGCTGCCGCCCAGCGTTTGAGCAACGGTAACACGCTGGTCGCCGATCATACGGGCGTCATCGAAATCGATGCTTCCGGAAACCAGGCCGTTTGGCGTCATCGGCAGCCGCAAGCCATCGGTTTTTCAAGTTTTTAAGCATGTTGTGCAATGTCGTGGTTCCAAGTCAGCGATGAATCTGGCCCAATGAGCGTTCGCTCCGAGTTCGCCTTTTCCAACCTGCCGGCGACCTGGGGCGTGTTTGTCTTCGTAGCGGTGGTGGCGGCGGTTCTGTATGCGGTCGTGGCCGTTTATCGCCGCGAGATGTCTAGCTGCCCGTCGTGGGTGAAAAACCTGCTCGCGACGCTGCGGTGCTGCACGATGCTGCTCCTGGCCACCATTTTCCTGAACCCTTCGATAATCGACGTCGCAAGCCGCACGATCGAACCGACGATCGTCGTCGCCCGCGACCAATCGGCTTCCATGAGCACGGCTGACAATTACCACGACCCAGACGCCGCTCGCACGACGGCAGCAGCACTGGGAATCGATGTTGCCGCGCTGCGAGACCAGCTGCCGACGCGGATCGAGCTTGTGAATCGATTGCTCGCGAAGAGTGGATCAAAGCTGGTCGCGGCATTGGAAAAGAAAGGGAGCGTGGAGATTTACGATTTTTCGGACCAACCACATTGGGTGACGTTGGACATCTCGGCCGATGCGCCAATTCCCTCGCTCGCGGCCACATCGCACAGCACAAATCTGGCCTCCGCCGTCGAAGCCGGACTGAAAACGCAGCGACCGGCGGCCATCATTCTCTTCACGGACGGCCAGCATACAACTCCAGACAATTGTCTAGAGAGCGCTCGGCATGCCAAGTCCAGGCGAATACCGCTGTTGCTCGTCGGCGTCGGTGATCCCAGCCGGCCCAAGACGGAGCGGGTCCGCAGAGTTATGGCGCCCACGCAGGCCTGGCCCGGAGAGCCGTTCGAAATCGAGGCAATTCTTAGTTTTCAAGGCGTCGATTCCGGCAGTCGGCGAGTGGAGCTATTCGAAGAACAGCTGAACGACAGTGGCCAATCGAGCGGCGCCAAGCTCGTGGCGGCTACCGAAGTTTCTACGCCGGAGACAGGCGACGGCCAGGCTACCGCGCGATTTGCGCGCACGGTCGAAGCAGCCGGGCGTTACGTCTATCGAGCCAGAATCCAAAATTCAGAACGGCGTCAGGCCGCTGAGGATGCAGCGACCTCGGACGTTGTAAATGTGCTCAGCCGTCAGTCCCTGCGGGTTTTGCTGATCGCCGGCTCGCCCACGTGGGACTACCGCCTGGTGCAAACCTTGCTCAGCCGGGACAAGACGATCAGCCTCTCGTGCTGGTTGCAGTCGCTCGATCCAGGCCGCAAGCAAGATGGCAATCGACCGATCGATGCCTTCCCAAAAACCAAGGCTGAGCTCTTTGAATATGACGTCGTCCTCTTGTTCGACCCGAATCCACAGGGCTGGGACGAGAATTGGACGGAGCTGTTGAGCCAGTTTGTGAGCGAGCATGCTGGCGGAGTTTTGTTTATGGCCGGCCCGCAATTCACGACGGAGTTGCTGGCGAGCGCATCCGCAGCCAAGCTGTCGGCTCTGCTGCCTGTGAAAATCGGCGATTTGGCCAACCTTGAAATCGAATCGCTCACGGCCGCCAATCAAACCGCCTGGCCGCTGCGGCTCTTCCCGGCCAACGCGGATCATCCGGCTCTGAAGTTTTCGCCCGATCGCAATGAAAACCAGCGCCGCTGGCAATCGCTGCCCGGCGTTTTGTGGAGCCTTCCGGCAGTGGATGCCACGCCCGCCGCACAAATCCTGGTCGAGCATACCAATCCCGCCCTGGCGATAGCCGGCAAACCTCGGCCGCTCATCATTGCTGGCCGCTATGGTGCTGGAAATACTCTCTACCTCGGATTCAGCGGCACGTGGCGGTGGCGGAGTGCCGGCGAGCAGGCGGAGTTTTTCGACAAGTTTTGGATTCAAGCCGTGCGGTTTCTCGTGGAAGGCCGGTCGCTGGCCGGACGCCGCCGCGGCTATGTGCAAACGGATCGCGAACGCTATGAGGTCGGCCAGCGAGTCAATATCTCCGCCCGCGTGCTCGATGCGTCGTTTCAATCGCTGGAACTTCCCAAAATCGAAGCCACGGTCGAGCAACCGCTTAAGCCGCCGGAAACGGTGTCGCTGATGCCGGTGGGCGATCACAGCGGCCGCTATGAAGCGGCCATCACGGCACAAACGACCGGCATCACCACCGTTCGCCTACTCATTCCCGAAGCCGGCACGAAAAGCGACGAGCTGACGACCAATTTTCTGGTCGAATTGCCCAGCCTTGAGGCGAGTCAAACCTGGCTGAACCGGCCGCTCCTAACGCGACTCGCGTCGGAGTCCGGCGGCAGGTACTTTGAAGTAAATGAGATCGATCAGCTTGCCGCCGCTGTTCCCAATCGCGTCGAGAAGGTCGAGGAGCGCAGCCCGCCCCGGCCCATCTGGGACACGCCGGCCATGCTCGTCGCGCTCGTCGGCCTCTTATCAACGGAATGGCTGCTGAGAAAGCGGTTTTCGCTCCTGTAGGCGTTTGAGCCCTTTGCCCGATCATGATCGTCCATCGCGCCGCCTTATCGACGCAGGAAACGCCGATCGACCGTGTGCTGGCACGGCTGACGGGCCTCCGGCGCGGAATTGCAGTGCGGACCCTCGTCGCTGGATTGGCGAAAACACTCTGGCTAGTGCTCGCCTTGGCCGCGGTGGACCTGGCACTCGATTGGCTGCTGCATCTGGAGGTCGCTCAACGAGCTGGAATGCTCGCGATCGCGCTGACCTCGGTCGTCTGGTGCGTCTATCGCTTCTTGTGGACGCCGCTCGCTGCCCATGTCAGCGACGACGCCTTGGCACTTGCGATTGAAGCGGCTCATCCACGGCTTGGCCAGGCGCTGATCACCGCTTTGCAACTCTCTCGTCGCGAAGAGCCAATGAAAGGCGCTTCCAATGGTTTAAGACAGTTGGCGATTTCCTCGGGTTCAAAGCTCGCCGATGAAGTCAGCTTTGACAGCATCCTTGATTCACAGCGATCCGCCCGAAACGCGGGCTTTCTCGCCCTCGCGGCAATGTGCATCGTTGGTTGCGTGGCCGCATTTCCGTTCTCGCCGATTTTGAGAATCTGGCTCAGTCGCAACCTGTTACTGAGCCCGGCCACCTGGCCCCAACAGACTTATTTGACGATCGGGCGCTTAACGGATAGCGGAACAGTCGTGTTTCCGCGCGGCGTCGTTTGGACGCAGGCCGTTGAGGTGAGCGAAGACAGCGCCGTTGTACCCGACGCGGTCTATCTGGACATTCGCGAGGCAGCACGTGGCCAGCGGCGAACCTCGGTCGTGATGGAACGATATAGCGACCGGCGATTTGAATCGGTATTCCGCGATTGTTTGCAGCCGTTTGAATTTCGCGCCCGTGGCGGCGACGCCGTTACCGATTGGGTGCGAGTTCAGTTGGTCGATCCGCCGGAGTTAAGCGAGTTAACAATCACGGTGGCGCCGCCGCCCTACAGCGGCCAACCTCCGGAAGCCTTGGTTCCAGGGCAAAATGCTTATCAAGTGCTCCGAGGCAGCAGTCTTCAAATCGCCGCGCTGGCGAACAAACCATTGCAGACGGCCGAATTGATTCTCGATGAGAGGCGATGGCCGCTCCACATCAACAACAGGGACCGGCGATCTCGGTTAGCCAGTCAAATTCCGGCCACCGAGCTCGCCGAGGGAGTTTATTCGATCGAACTGGTGGATGCGCTTGGCCTTTCAGCTCGCGCGACGAATTTCAACTTGCGCTGGTTGGCCGATCGCGAACCGCGAGTGACGGCGCGCCTGAGCGGAATCGGCAACCTTGTCTTGCCCCAGGCCAAGCTTCCCGTTCATTGCCAGGCAAGCGACGACTATGGCCTGACTTCACTCGTGGCTTCGTTGACGGCTGGCTCCTCTGACGTCGAGCCGGAAAAACGTGTGCTGCCATTCATTCGGCCAGGCGAGCTCGGCGAAATTGGCAAGCCAACGGACCATCGAGACGTAACGGTCAGCGAGTCGATCGATCTTGAGCCCTTCAAGCTGCCTGTCGGAGCCAATCTGCGGCTGCAGGTCGAAGCCTCGGACAACAACGACATCACCGGGCCAAGTGTTGGCCACTCGGCTGAGTTCTTCTTGCGTGTTGTCGATGAAGCCGAATTTCGCAGCGACCTTTTGCGTCGCGAAAAAGCCGAGCGGCATGAGTTGGAGCGACTCTGGAAGGCGCAAGACGATTTGGTAACGGAGAGCCGGGCGCTGGCGGCGGCAACAACGGTTTCCGACTTGCCCAACAGTAGTCAGCTTGAGCAACTACAGTCGATCTATCGCGGCCAAAAGCAAATCGGGAACAAGTTAGCAGGTCTGGCCGATCGAATTGCAGCACTGGCAGCTGAAATCGAGAATAATCGCCTACCCGATCCCGGCGGCGCCCTGCAAAACCGTCTCACGAAGAAAATCGCGAGCCCGCTGCGAACACTCTCCTCACAGGACGTCCCGCCGTTGGTCCAGCTACTGGATCGCCTGCGACAATCGCTTCCAAGCGGCGGCCAGCTGGATTTGACACAGGTCACCGCTGGCCAGGTGGCAATTGCGGACAGTATAAAGCGGGTTCTAGAACAGATGTTGTCCAGCGAAGGCTACCAAGAAGCGATTGATCTCCTGTACGAGATTCACAAGGCTCAAAGCGGCGTTTACGAGCAAACGAATAAGGCCCGCGAAGAGCAGGTCAAGCGAATTCTGGAAGGACGCGAATAATGGCCAACGTTCAAGTCAACGGAATAAAACTGAATGTCGTCGAACGCGGCACCGGCGTGCCGCTCTTGCTCGCGCACGGCTTTCCACTCGATCACTCGATGTGGTCCGGGCAACTCGATGGCCTTTCGGATCGATGCCGGGTGATTGCTCCCGACCTCCGCGGCTTTGGCGCCAGCGATGTCGTTCCCGGCGTCGCGACAATGCAGCAAATGGCGGATGACTTAGCCGGCGTGCTGGACGCCCTCGCGATTCGGGAGCCGGTGATTTTCTGCGGCCTCTCGATGGGCGGTTACGTCGCCTGGCAATTTGCGCTGCGTCATCGGACTCGGCTGGCAAAATTGATTCTTTGCGACACGCGGGCCATCG
>DASXLL010000041.1:0-5452 GCA_036496265.1 Pirellulaceae bacterium
GAGCGAGGCCATGATCCAATTAAGCAGCATTCACGTGATGCTCCGTCGCCTCGCTCCCATGTCCCGCCCGCCGTTCCACTACCGCACCGCCGCATAAACTACAGAAAACACGAGGATCCTTTTCGGATAGGCTCTTAGTCCGGGGATGTAGTCGGTAATTCCGGTGCGAACCGGATATTTGCCGGTCATGATGCTGGATCGCGTCGGCGAGCACACCGCGCCGGCGGAGTAAGCCTGAGTAAAGCGCAACCCCTCACCAGCCAGGCGGTCGATGTTCGGCGTCTCGTGAAAAGAACTGCCGTAGCAGCCAAGGTCCGAATAACCCAGGTCATCCGCGAGAAGGAAGACGAAATTGGGTTTCTCGGCGGCCGCCAGGGCTCCGCCTCCCGTTACGGGTAAGCAGACTCTCAGCACAACCGCCGCGACGAGTAACCAAGGGCGACGAGCAACAAAGACAAAAGCGTTCCGATTCTTGACTACCAGGGCTTCAGCCTCTGAGGGATGAATGCTGCCCCTGATATCAAAGACGAACTTACAGCAAACCGTGACACGGTAGGCCGTTCCGAACGAGTTGTCAGTGCATCCAAAAAAACCAGCAACAACAGGAGCGAACAGCTTTCACGGAGTAAAGGTATAAATGCCACCGGTTACCGTGGTGTTTGCGGCCTCAACCAATCTGAAATGAAGATTCTAGTTTACCCTGCCCCCCGCCAGATTGGTCGGAAAGTTTGGCATCGTTAAAGCATAACAGCGCAACTCGCTCCGGTCACTTCAAGAGGCGGATCTGCTGATGTTGCGCCGACCGAGGCCAGCAGTTGACCGAAATGGTTTGTCCAATACAGTCGATTCTTTTTGATATTTGCGCGGACAACGGTTAGCGCCGCCGAAGTGATTGTCAAACGCAACATAGCCGCAGTAAACGCGATCGCAGCGGCACTCTTTATCGCTCAACGCTGGTCTGAAGTTTCCTCAGCCTGCGCTGCGCCAACCCATATGCCGTGGCGCCGGGTTCTCCTTGGACATGGCCGTAGGCGTGTCTAGCAGAGCTATTGAGACCGCATTGCTCTGCGATGCGGCCGACGACGTACCAGTCGGATGATTCAATCGTTCGACTCGGTGACGATTCGACCGCTAACCGAAGTGCCTCAATCGCAGCGGGATCGCCATTTTCCGCTTGCACAGCGGCCAGAGTGTGCAGCTTGGTGTGATCGACGGGGTTTGATTCCACGAGGGCTTTGACGGCCGCCACCATCGTATCGCGGTTAAGCGGCTCCATGAACAAAGCATTCCAACCCCAGTTATTTAGGAACCGCGTCGAATTGAGCTCGCGGCCGCGACGCAAGAGGCGGTCCGCTTCCAGAAAATTGCCCGCCCGCTGGCAGACCTGAATGGCGAGGCTGATCATGTCGGTGTCGTCGGGATCTTGCTCGAGCAACTTGGCAACACGCTGCTGCGCGCTTTCGAGATTGCCTTGCCGCAACAGGACTTGGATCTCCAGGCGTTTGATTGTCAACAATGGCCTGGTCGATAAATCGTCGTCCTGCAAAGTCCGCAGTGCGTCGTCGAACCGGTTCGTTTTCAATTGGGCCGCAAACAAGGCGGACTTGATCGACGACTTAAAACGGTCGAATAAACCCGCGGCGAGGAACCCTTCCAACGTAGAAATTGCGAGCGAAGGATTGTCATCAGCCGAGGAGTAGAGAGTGGCGGCCAAAAGCTCGGCGGCTTGAGGTTCGGCGTCGGTGAGTCGCTTTGACAACGAGACGAAGGGCGTCGTGGTTGTTGCTTTCGCCGGCGTCGTTGTTTTTGTTGCCGTTGAGTCCTGATTGGCGTCGCGAGCCCAGCTCAGCCATTGGCGGGCAGCATCGTGCTGGCCGGCTTGAGCGAATTCGAGAGCCGCGCGGCCGAGTTCCGGATTTTGAGCATTGCCCGCGAACACGAGGCGGTAGCCCGCCTCGCGCCGCACGAGAAACAAGTGCGCGGCTTGGTTCTGAAGAAGCGATCCATTGAGTGTAATGCGGAAGCCAATATCGGCGCTGCCTTCCATTTGGTAGGAGAGCAGAGCCAGCGAATCGAGACGCCGTTGAGAAGTGAACTGCTGTCGCATTGAAGCCGACGGCCGCAGCGCCGTCTCGATACGAGTGAGAGATGCATCTTTTTGGCAAGCCGCATCGGCATATCGCTGGCCCAGTGAATCGTTGATGCCACCAACGCAGATTTCGGCCAGAATGTCCTGTACGAATCGCAACGGCGTGTCGTGCGGCGATTGAACCTCTTCCCAGCGCTTCTGCCGTTTCAATCGATCGAGAGACAGCCTTAAAGTGCGTTCGCCGATCGGAATTGCGCCGGGCGTTTCCAGCAGTTGAATTGCGGTCCGGTAATGTCGCAGGCGGTCTAAGTCATTTACAGCACCGAGCAGCACGTTGCGGCGCTCATTAGGCGGCAGTGACCACGAATCGATCAATTTCAGAACGGCGGCGGAATTCTCGGTCAAAGCAGTCGTGACGGCTAAGAACGACCGGCGAAGCGTTTGACTCGTTATTTTATCGATCTCGGCTGACAACTCCGCATAATCGCCGGCTGTTAATAAGGCCGAACACAGATTTCCTCGAACGGCGTCGGTGTTTTGCAATTTGAGAGCCTGACGGTAGGCGTCGATCGCTTTTCTTAAACGATTTACATCTCCCTCGCGATTACCAAAGCGGTCGCGCTCGAGCACGGTCGCAAGATGTAGCCACGTTGCGGGCTTCGAATCGAGCTCAGCCGAGCGCCGGAAGGCGATTTGGGCCTGATCGAGGTCCGCACCGGGCTGCAATTGCCGCCCGATCAAATCGTGACTGAGCGTCCAGCCGAGCGAAAAATGCGCCAGGCCAGAATTAGGCGCCGCGTCGGCGAGTTGCCGCGCTTCACGGCGAGCGTCTTCACCGAGCCCCGCCTTTAGGAGCGTCTCGATATAGAGGCTGCGAAGAAGGGCATCGCCTGGCTCGCCTGCTAATAGTCCGCGATAACCATGAATCGCCTCCGACCATTTGCGATCGGCCGCCAAGCGCGCCGCGGACAACTCGAATTTCACGGTCAGCTTGAGCGATCGAGCCGTGGTGGCCTGGCCAGCTTTGCCGAGATCACGGCGCAGGGCCTCGACATCGTCCGGCAAAAAACGCCCGTCGCCGGTGTCGAATTCGGCCCGAAGATCGAACGCGCCGTCAAGTGTTTCGTGGCTTTCCGTCGTCAGGCGCGCCGGTCCCCACTGCAACTGAAGTGGCGGCAAGGCTTGTTTGAGATGCATACCGGTCGGTGGGACGATTCGCCATGTTACGCGGCGAAGGTGCGGCTCGCTGAAGTAGAGAGGCGTCTTGCGAGGCCGATAAACGCCGGCTGTCGGACTTCCGGTTGGCCCCGAAACGATCGCAGCGGAAAGTCGCGAAAGCAGGTCTGCGAGATCGATATTCAACGTCAACTCGGAACCGGTGCTAATCGCCAGAGGTGCGTCAGCCATTTCGATTTCGCTGTGGAGTCGCTTGAGGCGGTTGGCCGGATCGCCCATATCGAAACGCACAATATTCAATTTCTTGGACAAAACCTGTTTTTCGGCCGTCTGCTCGACAAAGCGACGAATAGCATCAGGACCTAAACTGAGTTGTCGCGCCCGTTGTTCCGCCTCTAAAGCGCCGCCATAGTCTGCGACCTCGACCATGCTGCCCCAACCCAGCCGTTCGAGTCGCAATTCACGGCGTAAAGTCGAATAGTTTTCCGAGGCTTGCGGCACGGGCGTTGGAATCAGGCCAGCCGTGTTTTCGCTGATGATCAAGGCCAGCCTACCTTGTTCCCTTGGGACCAGCGAAAGAGGATGGCCCAAGTTGTAAGTTGGATCGATCCACAACGGCCGGTCGCCGGGCACATAGACAATGCAGTGGTCGAACAGTCCGAAACCGGGAAACGCCGAGTCCACATCATCTAACGCACCGACCCGGACCAGCGCCAGATGGGCGGGAATGTTCGCCAAGCGCAAGAGCGCGACGAGAGCGGCCGATTGATCCTTGCAATCGCCGAAGCGGCGGTTCAGCGTGTCAGCTGGGGGATTGGGATTGTTGGGTGAATCGCCAAAAGCGACGGACGTGTATCGGACCAATTCCTGCAGGCGAATCACGAGGCGACAAATGGTCTCTTCGCGGTCTTCTCGGCCGGTAAGCGTTTCGTTCACGAGGGATTGCAAGGCCGGTTCGCTAAGTTGTTTGGCGACGATTGCGGCGTAATGTGCCGCGACTGCCTTCCAGGATTCGCCCCAGGAAATCCACAACGTGGGCCAAGGCAAAGGATTCATCGGCTGAAACGGCTCAAGCTCGCGAATCGGCTCAAGAGGGCCAGCCTCGAGTTGATAACGCACGAGGCCCGGAGGTGCGCTTTGCGCCAACTTGTAATTGCCGCCGCGCAGGGCGCATTTGAGCGGCAAGGTCGGCGGCGCTTCAATCGTGACGACCAATCGCTGGACGAGAGCAGCATCCGCTAGCGCGATTCGCTCCGTGATTCCAGCGGCGAAGGCCGGCCGCTCGTCTTCCAAGACGATTAGCTCCTCGACGAGGCTGCCTACGGCAAGCGCCGGCAGCGGGCCCCGCAACATTTTTCGGTTCGTTAGCGTATGGCTGTTTCCGGAGCTGGGTGTCTCTTCAGCAACGAGCGCTGGGTTGAAGCGGTGCTCTTCGCCGGTTGCGGATATGACCCGCGCTTCCAACACGGGCTTGCGCTGATACCAAGGAGCCCATGTTGCTTGCAACATTCCTAAATGCTGGACGCCGGCGGGATGAGTCAGCCTCCAAACGCGATAGCGAACGCGTTTCCGCCGGCCCAATTCATCAAACTGGTAGCTGGTATGCTCGAAGAGTACTTCGTGCGTTGAAGCTTGCGCGGCTGGGATCTTGGCAGCACTGGCAAGAATGTCCTTTGCGGGCAAGGAGAAAGGCGCGGCGTTGATCCAAGGCAGACTAACGTCCGCATGCGCAATCGAGGCGGCTAAGCAGCCGACCGTCAATAGAGTTGCGGTGCGCAGTGCGAGTCTTTGCATCATTCAACCAGCCGGCAGTGACATATGATCGCCCGGGTAGAGATGCTGCTGATATTAACGATGCAAAGCCTCCGATGCAAAGAACGGCCGAAAAAGGTAACGGTTCATGTTTTTTGGTGTGCAATTGGCGGTTGCGCCGCCCGACGCGCGCAAGATGGCCTGGCTTCGCGTCAAAATACGGTCCATTTGTCGACGCATCTCGAAATAGGGAGAAATTATCGAGAATCTGTGGCGGCCACGGCCTCAAGCCACCGGGTGCATTTCCGTACCTGCGCGGTCAGCAGGCTTGGCTGAGGCGGTAGGAGCTTGCGGCGCGGTGTGGTCGGCGGCGTTGCCAGTTGCTGCGCCAGCGGTCATCGTCGCTCAGTTGTGCGGCCCGTAGTTGCAACATGG
>DASXLL010000042.1:0-1564 GCA_036496265.1 Pirellulaceae bacterium
GACCAGGGTACCTACCAGCACGATTCGCATCCAATGATGGTCCAGCAGAATAAGTGGCGGGCCACGCGGTTCGGCAATCGGGCCATGCTGGTCGACACTTTTAATTACGAAATTGCCTCGGTTGAGCAGATGGTCAACCGATTAGCAACTATGCTGCGACCAACGGCCGAAGAGCTTCATTGCGAGAGCTATCTGGATCACTGCCAAGTGATGGCCCAAAATCCAAGCGCTGCCCAGCGGCAGCTCGATATTCGAGCAGAAACGGACGATCCGCGAGAAGTCGTGCGGCGGCTCACCGAGGCGGCCCGGGTGAGTGGAGCTCCCGTTTGAATCGCGCTATTGCCGTCGCGGCGTCACATCTATGGCCGTAGATCGGGCAGGCCGATGGATTGGCCGTATTGGGCGACAAGCTGCTCCGGCGTGCCGTTATACGCCTGCTGCAAGGCGACAGGCCACTTTAGACCTTCCTTCATGCCCTCAATGAATTGCACGTAGCTTTTTTGATCTGTCTCGAGCAGGAAGCGATTCAGGCTGCTGGCAACGCCATATTGCCAATCTTGGATTGGCTCGGCCGTAAAAAAATCGCCGCCAAGCGAATGATGCTGTTTGAGGATGGCCATCGCCGCCATTTCCTTGTATTTCACGGCGGTGCTCTTAGGCACCATCTGGGCGCCAATTAGCTCGGCCATGCCCTCGTTGACCCAGCTCGGCAGGCGGGCCTTCGTCTTATAGCGATGAATGAAACCGTGGCTCGTCTCGTGGACGAGCATTTGGCCGAAGTCGTTTGGATCCTCGCCACGAAAGCAGGCAATGATCACGTCGCCGCGCGTATTTTGATGGCACAGGCCGTAAAGATGCTGCGAATCCTGGGTGGGCACCTCGAAGAATTTCGCTTCGAAGGCCGCGAACTGTTCTTGCGTTTGAAATGCGAAGATCGGCGCCTTGCCGCCAAGCCAAACTTGAGTGCCCGCCGGCACGCCGTACAGCTCACACATCCAGTCGTACATCTTGTCGAGATACCGGACATACGGGGCGACCTGATCGGGCGGAATGTTGGACGTAAACAGGAAGTGGTCGGTCTCGTAGACTTTTGTCCCCGGCAGAAGCGAAAGCACCTCGGCGATCATTTTGCGCGATCGAGCAAGCGCCTCTGCATGATCACGGGCGGATTCGGCCGGCCAAGGCTCCACGCCATTCGCCTTGACGCGCGCCAGCCACTGGCGATGTTCTTCAGGCGTTTCGACATGTTTTGCGGCGGCCTGTTCGGCCTTACGCGCGGCGATGCGATCGCGAGCCGTTGTGTGCTTCGGCGGCTGTTTTACGCTCGCGTCGGTAGCGCTTTGGACGTCTTCGTCTGTATCGGAAGTTGCCGGCTTGGCGGCCGCAGCGAAGGCTGGGAATGCCACGGCAAAATAACAAGCCGCGAAGATATAAAAGAAGCGGACAGACATACGCCAGCAGTTCCGCTCGGAATTAGCGTGGATGCCTTGAGTCTATCCTGAGACAGTAGATTACGCGAGCGAGCGAATCCGCACCGGAATTCGTCGGCCCCTCGGCGCTTGAG
>DASXLL010000043.1:0-3867 GCA_036496265.1 Pirellulaceae bacterium
GAGCGAGGCCATGATCCAATTAAGCAGCATTCACGTGATGCTCCGTCGCCTCGCTCCCATGTCCCGCCCGCCGTTCCACTACCGCACCGCCGCATAAACTACAGAAAACACGAGGATCCTTTTCGGATAGGCTCTTAGTCCCTCGCTCCCAATATCAGTTTCCCTAACCAACAGCCGCCCTTACCCTTACGACGTTTCGTCCCCCCGCACCACCAAAAACTTTTTCAAAATATAAGCCGCATCCCTTTCCACAAAGCCTGTAGCCTTAGGCACACGCAGAAAATGGACTACCACAACCTCTCACAGCCCAGGCAGGGGAATTGGCCACTGATTAACACGGCTGAAACACAGATTGAACCCATCTGTGAAAATCTGTGTTTCATCTGTGGCTTCTGCCTGTTCCGTGGTCAATTTTGACGGAGATTATTTTCTGCGACTTGCCTTAGGCCTTCAGCCTTCCCTCAACTTGAGCGCAACACCCCGCGAGCCCAATTTCACAACGCCACCAGCCGCAACAACTTACAACTTTCCCTCGACCGCGTCGTAATCAAAAAACTTCAAACTTTAGCGCCGCCGCCGTTCCCCATGTCCGCTTTCAAATCCATCCCGCTCCTTGCCGTCGCCCTGTGCCTCGCCGGGCAACTTCCGGCTGCCGACAAGATCGACTTCCAGCGCGAAATCCGCCCCCTCCTCGCCGACCGCTGCCTCTCCTGTCACGGCCGCGACGCCGACCATCGCGAAGGCGGCCTGCGACTCGATGAATTGGCGGCCGCATTGAAAGGTGGTGATAGCGGCGAAAAAGCCATCCTTCCCGGCCAACCCGACAAAAGCGAACTCGTCCGCCGCATCCTCTCTTCCAACGCCGACGAGCAAATGCCGCCCCCAAAATCCAAAAAGACACTCACCGCCACAGAAAAAGATCTGTTCAAACGCTGGATCACCGAAGGTGCCGAATACAAAGCCCACTGGGCCTTCGCCGCTCCCATTCGTCCTGAAATTCCCACCGTCAAAAACACGTCCTGGCCCAAAAACGACATCGACCGCTTCATCCTTTCCCGCCTCGAACACGAAGGTCTGACTCCCTCCGCTCCCGCCGACGCCACCACGCTCCTCCGTCGCCTCTCCCTCGACATCACCGGCCTCCCGCCAACAATTGCGGAACTGGATGACTTCACTGCCGAATCGCTCCGCGCTCCGAGTTCCGCGCTCCGCGCTCTCGCCCGCCGCCTCCTCGCCTCCCCGCACTACGGCGAACGCTGGGCCCGCACCTGGCTCGACGGCGCTCGCTACGCCGACTCCGACGGCTATGAAAAAGACAAACCCCGCTTCGTCTGGGCCTACCGCGACTGGGTCATCGGCGCGCTCAACCGCGACCTACCCTACGACCAATTCGTCATCGACCAAATCGCCGGCGACCTGGTCCCCAACCCCTCCCAAGACCAGCTCGTCGCCACCGGCTTCCTCCGCAACAGCATGGTCAACGAAGAAGGCGGCATCGACCCCGAACAATTCCGCATGGAAGCCATGTTCGACCGCCTCGACGCCATCGGCAAAAGTGTCCTCGGCCTCACCGTCCAATGCTGCCAATGCCACAACCACAAATACGACCCCATCACGCAAGAGGAATACTACAAGCTCTTCGCCTTCCTCAACGACACACACGAAGCCAACATCGCCGTCTATCCGCCCGATCAAATGCAAGAGCGCGCCAACATCCTGCGCCAAATCACGACCATCGAATCCGACCTGAAGCACCAAATGCCCGACTGGCCAGAAAAAATGGCCGCCTGGGAAAAGTCCATCGCCAACGATCAGCCGCAGTGGACGATCGTCACGACCGATCCCGATATCAGCGGCGGCCAAAAACATTACAACCTCCCTGACGGCTCCATCCTCGCCCAAGGCTACGCCCCCACCAAACACACGACCGACTTCACTGCCACAACGAACGTCGAAAACATCACCGCCATTCAGCTCGAACTGCTCAATGACCCGAATCTGCCCCTGGGCGGCCCCGGCCGCTCGATCTATGGCACCTGCGCCCTTACCGAATTTCGCCTCGAAGCCGCCCCGCTCGACGACTCCGCGAACTCGAAGGAAACAAAGTTCAAAGAAGTCAAAATCGTCGCCGCCACCGCCGACGTAAACCCACCCGAAACCGTTCTCGGCTCCATCTTCGACGACAAAAAGAACAAACGCCGCGTCACCGGACCCATCGAATACGCCATCGACCGCAAGGACGACACCGCCTGGTCCATCGACATCGGCCCCGGCCGCAGCAACGTCCCCCGCAAAGCCGTTTTCGTCCTCGAATCGCCGCTAAGTTTTCCGAGTGGAGCAAAGCTGAAATTCAAACTGAGCCAAATGCACGGCGGCTGGAACAGCGACGACAACCAGAACAATAACCTCGGCCGCTTCCGCCTCAGCGTCGCGACAGCCGAGAACGCCACAGCCGACCAATTGCCCGCCGCCGCTGGCCAAACCCTCTCAATCCCCCGCGATCTCCGCACCAGCGCACAAAACGCTCAGCTCTTCAGCTACTGGCGAACCACAATACCCCAGTGGAAAGAAGCCAACGACCGCATCGAAGATCTCTGGCAAAAACATCCCCACGGCACCTCACAGCTCGCGATGCACTCCCGCGAGGAGCACCGCCAAACCGTCCTTCGCTCCCGCGGCGACTTCCTCAAGCCATCGCGCCCCGTCCAACCCGGCGTCCCCGCCATCCTTCACCCTCTCCCTCTGGGAGAGGGCCGGGGTGACGGTGCCGCCACTCGCCTTGACCTCGCCCGCTGGCTAGTCGATCCGAAAAGCCCCACCGCCGCCCGCTCCATCGTCAACCGCGTCTGGCAAGCCTATTTCGGCGCCGGCCTCGTCAGCACCAGCGAAGATTTCGGTCTCCAAGGCGAGCCGCCCTCACATCCCGAGCTACTCGACTGGCTCGCCATCGAATTCATCGATCACGGCTGGAGTCTCAAATGGCTCCACGAGCTAATCGTCTCCTCCGCCACCTATCAGCAATCCTCCGCCGTCACACCTGATCTACTAGCCCGCGATCCTGCTAACCGCCTTCTCGCCCGTGGCCCGCGTTTCCGCGTCGAAGCCGAAACCCTCCGCGACATTGCCCTCGCCGCCAGCGGCCTCCTCAACGAAAAACTCGGCGGCCCGCCCGTCTATCCGCCCGCCCCTGACTTCCTCTTCCTTCCACCAGCCAGCTATGGCCCCAAAGTGTGGAGAGAAGAAAAAGGCGACGACCGCTATCGCCGCGCCATCTACACCTTCCGCTTCCGCAGCGTTCCCTATCCCGTGCTCACCAACTTTGACGCCCCCAACGGCGAATTCGCCTGCGTCCGCCGCGTCCGCTCCAACACTCCCCTCCAAGCCCTCACCACGCTCAACGAACCCCTCTTCGTCGAATGCGCCCGCTCCCTCGCCCTAAGAACGCTTCAAGACGCCGGCCCATCCGACTCCGATCGCCTCCGCTTCGCCTTCCGCCGCTGCACCGGCCGCCTCCCCGACGACAACGAATCCGCCACGCTTTTCGTCCTCCTCGGCAAACAACTAGCTCAATTCTCCGCCGCCCCCGGCTCCGCCACCCAATTCACCGCCATCGACTCCGAAAATTCCAAAAAACTGCCCCCCAGCATCGAACCCACCGAATTCGCCGCCTGGACCGCCCTCTGCCGCGTCCTCCTCAACCTCGACGAAGTCATCACCAAGCAATAAGCCCTGAGTATTGCCCACAAGTTTGTAGATTCTACCGGTTTGAGTTGGCGTGCTAGCTGGGTTTTTCTCGGGAAAATCACCTAGCCGGTTGTTGGTCGGGGATTTGCTTTTGTAGGTCGCAACCGCGACTTGGCGAGAGGG
>DASXLL010000044.1:0-105310 GCA_036496265.1 Pirellulaceae bacterium
GATGGGGATTATCTGACCGCGCTCACCAAATGGGCCGAGCACATGCGACGGAAGATGACGGGCGGCGCGATTCCAGCGGCGTTCCATGGGGCGCTGGAGGGGTGGATTGAACGGAATGTGACGCGGTTTGGTCAGCCGAAGAAATCGGGCGACGATTGCCACGAGACGATTGAGGCGCAGCTTGGGTATTTTCGGGAGGCGGGGTTTGCCGTGGCGGACTGTCCGTGGCGGGGGGGTTTGTGGGCAGTTCTTCGCGGAGTAAAGAGCTAGGGTGATTCGCGCCATGTCCATCCGAGCGGAGTTTTTAGTTCCTCTTCGGCAATGGTGGCCCAGGGAGTGCCAGGATGGTCTTTAATGACGCGTTCCAGGCACAGCTTTGCCTTGTCGGCAACTTTTTTGATTGCACTTTCGGTTTCATAGTTGTCAGCCGGGTCGAGCATCCAGGCCTTGCTATCGGATTTCTGGAAGGTTTTGCCGCGTTTGAGAGCGGCGATCATCGAGTTATAGCCGTCAAGGCGGGCCTTGCTGGCGGCAATGCGTCCAAGGGCCAGGTCGTACTCGGCTTGCCACCGCGGACTGATAAGCTTGGCGCGGTCGGATTCACCCTTGAGGAGCAGATTGTATAGATTATCGGTGGGTTGCTGATTGCGAGCGGCGAATTGCTGGGCCGCGGTCATCTTCTGTGCCATCTTGGCTTCCACATCTTTTTCGAACCGCTTGCCCGGCTGGCCTTCGACTTTGAGCTTCGGCAATTTGGCGGCTGCGACGAGAGCCGCCTTGGCCTTGCTTTCGCCGAGCCGCTTTTCGTAATCCTTGGCAGAAACGTAGTCGGGAGCGTATTTGGCGACGATCTTCTCGTCGAACCGCAGCTCGTTTCCCGGCGGCCAGGAGCGGGCGTTGCCACCGCGGGGGCTCGCTTCCTGCTCCGGACGCAGCGCGAAAAACTGGCCGCGGGTTTCATGGCAGAGCCGCTCGAGGGCGAAGGGGCCAAAGCCGGAATCGACCAAATCGACGTTGAGGCGGCTACCGAGGCGCTCCGCGCCGTCATCGAGATCGACCCGCTCGGGCATAACGGACTCGGGGCCGAAAGTTGGAGTGCGTTCGTCATTCGCGGCCGGCACGGCTTTGGGATCGGGGGCGAAGGGGTTACTCTGGCCCCAAGGGGCAGGCAGGCCGACGCAATATACGGAAATCGCCTGCTTTCGCAGTGGCTCGATAAGCTCATCGACGAGTTGGCCGTCGTCGCCCGCTTCGTCGGTCACTACGATAAGCACCAATTCGCGATGTTCTTTCGTGCGTAGCGGGAGATATTTTTCGAGCGATCGTTTGATCGCAGTGAAAGTCATCTCGCGACTGCTCGAAGAGGAGCGGAGTTCGTTGAACGCGGCCTCGACTGACTTTCCGTCCGGCGAAGGCGGATCAATGAGGAATTCGAGCTTGTCGTCGAAGGCGACGATCGACGTGAGCAGCGGCTTGTCGGCTAAGTAGGCCCAGGCCGCCACGTGTCGCGAGCGATAGAACGCCTCGGCGTCTTTGCTAACCTCATTGACAATGCCGCGGGCGCTGGCCGTGCGATCGAGCAGCCAAACGACGAGTGTCGGACCTAGATCGACACTGTCTTCGATCACGTGGATCACTTTTTTCATCGCCGACATATCGTGGACGACGAGCGGCGGCGGCTCAACCTTGGGAGGCGCAGGCTTAGGGGATGCGGGCTTGGGCTTGCCTTTTTTGTTCTTATTCTTGACCGCTTCGGAAGACGAGTCAGATTTGGCTTTTGCGGCCTGCTCGGTTTTGGCTGCCTGGTCGGATTTTTCGGCGGATTTGGTGGCTGACTTGTCGGCCGACTGGCCGAGAGCGGCGGTGGCAAGGCCGATCAACAACGCGAGCGTTAAAAATATCCGCATGGGTTGCATTCAGGACCTGTTGGCAAGCGTTAGTTCAGCGACGGATCGTCGGGGACGTGTTTAGGCTTGAGGGTCTTGGTGAGAATTCCTTCGCCGATGGTCCGTGTGACTTGCTCCCAGAGATCGTCGGCACCGGAGAAAATGAGCTTCTTGTTGGCTTTCGAGGTGAGCCAGCCGCCGGCGTTTAACTCGTCTTCGAGTTGCCCGCCGGCCCAGCCGGCATAGCCGGTGAAGAAGCGGAAGGGCTTGGTGGTTTGGCGGATCAGTTTTTGTAGCTCGTCTTTGTGGGCGGCGAAATAGATGCCGGGCAGGACTTCGGCTTCGGCGGCGGACTTGAGCCGGTGGAGGGCGACGAGCGGCCCATTGACCGGCCCGCCGAGAAAAATCGGGGCGGAGCAATCGACCTCTTCTTCGCCGACCAGTTTCCAGAGCTCGGCGACCGTGTTTTGCGTTGGCCGATTGAGGATGAGGCCGAAGGCTCCTTCGTCGTCGTGCTTGATGATTAGCACCACGCCTTTGTAGAAATTCGTGTCCGCCAAATGCGGCGAGGCGATGAGGAACTGGCCTTGAAGCGACTTCATGGCGAGCTGGAAAAATCGACAAGTGAGTGGAACGTCGATTATTCTAGTTCAGTGGTTGCCGTCGGAAAACTGTGCCACAGCCGGGCACATTACTTCCACGTTTCCCGCCACATGCAACCGGCCCAGGACCAGCCGACGCCGAAGCCGACAAGCATGTTTTTCATGCCGCGCTTGAGCCGGCCGTCGTTACGAAGCGTGTCGATGAGAATGGGGATTGTTGAGCTGACGGTGTTGCCGACGTGCTCCAAGACGATAGGCAGACGCTGGTTGCTAATGCCCAACCGCTCGCGTAGCTGGTCAAGCATTTTCAGCGTCGCCTGATGGAAGAGATATAAGTCGATGTCGGCGTCGGTCAACTTGGCGGCGGCCAGGATGTTGGTGACGAGCGTGGGAATCGCGGCGACGGTGAAATTGATCAGGCTGGGGCCGTCCATGTAGAGATCGCTTTCCCAGCGCTGGCGATGCCGCGGCTTGATGGCCTGGTCGGCCGGACGGGCACCGCCTTTGGTGACGAGCAGGGTGTCGGCGCCCGTGCCGTCGGTGCCGAACTGAAAGGCCGAAAGCGTTGGTTCATCGGCGGCGTCGATCAGCGTGGCCGCGGCACCATCGCCAAAAATCGTCCGCAGGCTGCGATCGCCTGAATGGATGTATTTGGAATAGGTCTCAGCCGTTAGCAAGAGCACGCGGCGGGCGGCCCCACTTTGGATCAAGCCGTCGGCCAGCGAGAGGCCATAAACATAGCCCGAGCAGCCGAGGTTGAAATCGAGCGCGCCGACGCTGGTCTTCAGGCCCAGCCGGCTTTGGAGCAAACAGGCAGTGGTCGGCAGCGGATAATCGGGCGTTTGCGTGCAGAGGAGGACGAAATCGATCGATCGCGGATCGACATCATACTGGTGAAACAGCCGTTGGGCGGCGTTAACGGCCAGATCGCTTGCACATTCGCCTTCGGCGGCAATGTGCCGGCTGGCGATGCCCGTCTTCTCGAAGATCAAATCCAAATCCCAATTGGGAAACTCGGCCTTGAGCTGAGCGTTCGTTTCGACGCGCTCGGGAAGATGGACGGCGATCGGTCCAACCGCTGCGTATTTCACGATCGCCCGACTAGGATAGAGGATGCTTGGCGCCGAGTGCGGCGCTTCGCGATGGCTAAGCACGTATCGTAGCGGACTTTGGCGGTGAAAAAAAGGTGAATGCGGCCGCTGGAACCGCTACTTCGCCGCCGCGGATTTCGGCCGTAGGATACAGCCGCTGAGCGATCGATTCCTTTACACGAAGGCAGCTTTTTCATGGCGAAGCCGACCGATATTCGCATCACGTCCGTGAAGACCGACAGCGAACTGATTTCGTATCGGGCGCCGATCAAGTTTGGCGGCCGCGTGGTGACGGACGCGGTTCTCGTGAACGTGATGATGGAGGTGGAGACTGCGGACGGGCGGCGCGGCGGCGGGTTTGGCTCGATGCCGATGGGCAATGTTTGGGCATGGCCGAGCAATGTGGTTTCGGCGCAGCAATCGCTCGAGGCGATGCTGGCGTTTATTCATGAGCTGACCGGCATCGTCGCCAACTATCGCGGCTGCGGCCATCCACTGGATATTACGCGAGAACTGGCGGAGCAGCACGCGGGACTTGCAGCGAAGGTCAAGGATCGCCTGGGATTGGCCGAGCCGATGCCGAAATTGGCCGAACTCGTTGCCGCAAGCCCGTTCGAGGCGGCGATTCATGACGCTTACGGCAAGACGCTGAAAGCCAATGCGTACAACCTGCTGTCCAAAGAGTTTGTTCATCACGATCTGGCTCATTATCTGACGCCGGAATTCGCCGGCGAGTATCTCGATCGCTATACGTTGCGTGAGCCGAAGGCCAAGATGCCGCTGTATCACCTCGTGGGGGCGCTGGATCCGCTCACCGACAGCGACATCAATCAGCGGCTGAACGACGGTTTGCCCGAGGCGCTCGGCGAATGGATCGTGATGGACGGCCTGACGCATTTGAAGATCAAGCTCAACGGCGATGATTTGCCGTGGGATGTCGAGCGGGTCATTGGCGTGGAAAAAGTAGCCGTCGAGGCTCAGTCGTCAGTCGGTCGCGACACGTGGCATTATTCGCTCGACTTCAACGAGAAATGTGCCAGTGTCGATTATCTGCTCGACTTTCTGCGGCAGCTCAAGGAACGAACGCCGGCGGCATTGGCCCGCGTGCATTACATCGAGCAGCCGACGCATCGCGATTTAAAGAGGCATCCGGAAAACAAAATGCACAAGGCGGCGGCGATCAAGCCCGTTGTAATCGACGAATCGCTGGTCGATCTCGAAAGCCTGCAATTGGCCCGCGAGCAGGGGTACAGCGGCGTGGCACTGAAAGCGTGCAAAGGGCACACGGAGGCGCTATTAATGGGCGCGGCGGCGCAGAAGTATGGGATGTTTTTATGCGTGCAGGATTTGAGCTGCCCCGGTTATTCGTTCTTACATTCGGCGAGCCTCGCAGCGCGGATTCCGACGATCGCGGCGATCGAGGGCAACAGTCGGCAGTATTGTCCGTCGGGCAATCGGGCGCTGGGTGAAATCTATCCAAGCATGTTTCACATTACGGATGGGACGGTGGGGACGGGGGTGTTGACCGGGAATGGGTTGGGGTTTTGAGGGCGCTGCAAGTAAGTGGGTGATGAGTAAGTGAAAGTCAGCTATGGCGGATGAATCGCGACTTGCCATTCAGGGAGGTACGCCGCTTTTGCCACAGGGGCCGCCGAGTTGGCCGCGGCCGGATGATGAGGTTCGAGCTGCGCTGGAGGCGGCGTATGCGGATGGAACCTGGGGCCGCTACCACGGACCGCACTGTGGGCGGCTGAAAGCGCTGCTCGGTGAACTCTGTGGTGTTTCTCATGCCTGGCTTTGTTCATCGGGCACGGCTGCAGTTGAGCTGGCGCTGCGCGGATTAAAAGTCAGCGCGGGCAATGAAGTCATCTTGGCGGCTTACGATTTTCCCGGCAATTTTCGGGCGATTGAGGCGGTTGGCGCGCGGCCGGTGCTGATTGATTTGGCGCCGGGGACGTGGACACTGGCGATGGAGCTAGTTGGGTCGGCGATAAGCGACCAAACGAAAGCCGTAATTGTTTCGCATCTGCATGGCTCATTGGCCGACATGAAGCGGTTGCGGCAAATTGCCGATGAGCGCGGTATCGCCGTCGTCGAAGATGCGTGCCAGGTACCCGGTGCAATGGTTGGCGGTCGTCCGGCAGGTTCGTGGGGCGATTGCGGCGTTTTGAGCTTCGGGGGCAGCAAGCTATTGACTGCGGGCCGCGGTGGGGCGGTGGTGACGAATCGTGAAGACGTGCTGCAGCGAATTAAGATTCACTGCGAGCGGGGCAACGATGCGTATCCGCTCTCCGAATTGCAAGCCGCGGTGCTCGCGCCGCAGATTCCTGAGCTCGCGGAACAAAATGCGAGGAGATTAAAAGCGGTCAATCTGTTGCAGGCCGAGTGCGAAAGAGTCGCTGGATTAACACCGCTCCGACCGGCGGAGAATGGCAATGAGGCGGTTTTCTACAAACTGCCGTGGCTATTGGCCGGCAATAGCGACGATTGCGATCAGCCGGATTTCGAGCAGCTTCGCGGGCGTTTTCTTGCCGCGATACGCGCAGAAGGCGTTGCGCTCGACGAAGGCTTTCGTGGATTCGCTCGCCGAAGCCGAGAACGCTGCCGCATCGTCGGCGATCTCGCTAACGCTCGCCGGGCCGCTGCCGGCACGGTGATCCTGCACCATCCGGTTCTACTCGAATCGGATGTTACGATCCGTCTTGTTGCCCAGGCGATCAACAAAGTAAGCGCAGCATTCTTCGCGCGCTACACGCCCCCAAGCGTTAGTGGCGAAAGATAAATGCAGCGACAACTACTTCGCCAACCGCGGCACCGACAAAGCCAGGGCGTCCACATCGCTTTTGAATACGCCGAGGCTGCGAACGGCTGGCGCTGACTCATCGGTCTCATTCTTCAACTCACCGCGAATGATTCGCACATCCGTGGGAGCTTCAATGCCGAGCGTGACGCGGTTCCCGGCCACGCGGCTAACCACCACCGTGATGTTGTCGCCAATAACGAGCTTCTCACCAATCTTGCGGCTTAGAACAAGCATGACAGCAATCCTCCTTGAAAGGGCTACCGGCGGCTGGGTCGAGCTGCCGGCCACTTACCATTTGCTTTCATTCTAGGGACGAAAAACAGCCCCGGCCGTCATTCGCTGCCAGATCTTTCCGGCGAGTTTCCCATAGGACGTCGCATTTGGTGCAATGTTCGCGCCGCCACCGCAAATCTTGAGTCCATTTTTCTAGCGATTCGTTTTTTGTCGAATTTCTCGGGAAATTGCACAATCGCTAGCACCTAAATAGTAACGTTCCGGTGTTCGCTAGCTTCTTCGATTGAGATTTTGTGTCTCATTTTGGGTGTGCCAGTTCGCCACAGTGGCACGAGTCGCGCCAAGAATGTATTCCTGAATCGGTGCACGGCGAATGCCGTCGCCGCTTGCAGCTAGCGTTTATTGTTTGCTAATGTCTGTGAATAAGGTGTCTGTAATTCGGGAGCGAGGATCATGAAGTTTCGGCCACGGCACCCCGCCGTGCTATCAGCATTTGCTGGCATGTTTCTGCTTTTGGCCGCTACCAGCGGGAACGGTGAGGACATTGACCAGCTTTTGCAGCAAGCCACCGAAGCCGGGCAACGCGGGGAGCACGATCGTTCCATTGATTTACTCACGCGCGCGATCGCGCAGCCCAGCGCGCCAGCGCTCTGTTGGTATCTCCGCGGCCGTGAAGATTTTCGCGACGGCCGAATCAGTGAGTCGGTTGCCGATTTCGACAAATACGTCGAGCTCGAACCTCGTGCCGAGAGCCAGCTGTGGGAGCGCGGCATCTCGGATTACTACGCCGGTCAATTCGCAAGAGGGGCCAAGCAGTTCGAGGACTATCAGAAGTTCCACGATCAAGATGTGGAGAACTCAGCCTGGCGTTATTTGTGCGTTGCCCGCGAAAGCGGCGTGGAAAAAGCACGTGCGACGCTGCTGCCGATCACCAGCGATCCGCGCGTGCCGATGATGCAAATCTATGGTCTCTATCAGGGCCAACTAAAACCCGAAGACGTGCTCGCTATTGCTCGCAAAGATCCACCCAATCGCGAGCTAGAAAACCAGCGGCTCTTCTACGCGCATCTCTACCTTGGTCTATGGTTCGAAGCTGCTGGCCAACCCGCAGAGGCGAAGGAACACATTTTCGCCGCCGAAAAACACAAAATCGCGCACTACATGTGGGACGTGGCGCATGTTCATGCCGAGCGGCTGCGAAAGGCAAGGAATAACTAGGTCGTTGGTTACGCTACACCGACCGCCAAACCCGACCCGACCACAATCGAAGGATAAGCTGCATCCAGGGGACGCTCGACGGATCGAACCGTTTCGAGGCTCGCAAGCAGAGCCTGCGCCTCGCGATTTCCCGGCTGCATCCGCAACAAATCATGGCAAGCTTGAATCAGCTCGCTGTGCGGAGCCTGCATTTGTTGAAGCAGTTCCACGCGCATCATGCGCGGCATGGGCATTAGCGGGGCTGCAGCGACCAGACGATCGAGGGCTTGGCTGGCCAATTCGAATTCACGCATTTGCAAATGCCAATAAGCTAGGAGCAAATCAGCAAAAATCTCGCCCTGCGGACATGCTTTCAGGCGATCGACGACGCCAGCCAGCCTGGGCCTGTTTCTCGAATCAATAAAGACGCGGCCCAGGGCATGCCAGGAAATTGTGTCAGTGGGATAGCGAGCCAAGATGACTGTCAGCAGCGACTCGGCGTCAGCGAAGCTTCGTTCCAGCCGGCAAATATCAGCCAGTTTCCGTGGAGCCAACCGATCGCGAATTTCCGCCGGAACGCAGCCGCGAAACTGGGGCGCCGGTGGGTTCTGCAAGATCCTTAGTAACGTCTGGCGGGCCTCGGCAAAGCGATCCATCTCATATAAGCACTCGGCCCTCTGGTATAAGAGATATTCGCCCGTTGGAAAAAGCTCCAGCCCACAATCGATGGTTGCGAGCGCGTCGTTTGGATTGCCTTCGCGCATGGCCATTGTTGCCAGCACTCCGTACACATGCCGCAGATGATCGTTTGGGGCAACCGTAAGAGACAGAAGCCGCTGCAAATAGAAGCGCGCCGTCTCGAATCTCTGCGCATGAAAATACGCCAGGCCGAGATGAGTTAAGGTGCTCGTGTCATCAGGCTCAACGGCATAGTCCATTCGCAGCAGCCGCAGATTGCGAGCGAGCTTGCGTTGCTCCGCTGCCGGATCTTGATAGCCCGTATGGTCGATTTGCACGTCGCTCCAGACGAGCTCGTAGCCGAGACTCGAAAGATTCGGCCAAATTTGCTCATGAACGCGGCCGCGCCAACGAATTCGCTCGTCACGCCTGAATAGCCGGGGGTGCGTGATTAAACTGCTGCCCTCGCAGGCATATTGAAACCAGCAAGCCGTATTCATCAGGTGGGCTTGCGGCTCATCACCCAATTGGGCTAAGCAGCGGCGAAGACGATCCACATTTTCGGGAGACAGGCGATCGTCGGCATCAAGCCAGAACACCCAATCGCCGCTCGCATGGCGCAGGCTTTCGTTGCGGGCTGCGGAAAAATCATCCCGCCAGGGAGCATGAAATACGTGGGGCGTAAATTGAGCTGCGATCTTCGGAGTTGCGTCGCTCGAACCGGTGTCAACGATGACGATCTCGTCAAACAAACCCGCGACAGGCCCCAGGCACTGGGCCAAATGATGAGCCTCATTGCGCACGATCATGCACAGCGAAACAGTTGCCTTTCGGTTCCGAGCCACAATGCCCTCTCAGCATTCGGATCGCGCGGCGGACGGCCGGCAAAAAGATGGAATCCGAATCAGACAGGCAAGGACCGTACCAATCGTTTTCCGAGTTCATGTTTTCATCCAGCATCCTTACGAAAACGGTCATAAATCCAAGGAAACTTGCGATCTGCCACCAGTCCGCGCTCGATACATTCGTTTTCCGTGACTGGCCCAAGATGGAAATCTTATTTCCGAGAATGGAAAACCGATTTCCTCTTCGGCTATTTCGCTGCCTCAATAAAAAGACTCTCCAGGGGTCGATTGTCGAGCTCGGTAATACCAGAAATCCCGCTGCCGGTTTCGCGAAACGCGCAGGGGTGAATCGCTCGAAAACCATTCCGAGCGAGAAGCTCCGCCGCAAACTCCGTGGTGAACATTGATCGCGATTGTCCGCGCCACAAGAGCTGCACGATCATCCTTCCCGAGAGGCATTTCACCTCTTCGTCGGAGATCAGAAAATAGTCGGCATCGCCGGTGCGATAGGCGTTTATCGCCTTGTCCATGTCGGGCAGCCCAAGTCGCAAGATGCCCCCCGGCTTCAACACGCGGCGCAATTCAGAAAGCGTTCGATCCAAGTCGCCATAGGGAATCTCTGGAAGCGCGTGGATGCTGACGATGTAATCAAAGGCATCGTCGTCCACCGGCAAGCCATTGCGCATGTCAGCGACGATATCGACGCCCGGCCAGGCCTGAATATCCGAGTTGACCCAGCCGTAACAAGCGATCGGGCCGCAGCCCCAATTTAGCCGGCGAATCAAGCGTTTGCTCCTATCGCATCCACCTAAGCGAGCGCCAGCATTTCGTCGCGATCGCAGACGAGAAACGCTTCCGCATATTTGGACGGCGGGCAAAACAAACCGCGATAGGCCGCCAATCCGAGGAAAGCTTCACGATAGTCAAGCTGCGACAATTGACTCTCGTATTGATCGATGGCTTCCCGCTTGGAATCGATCGTGAGATCGATTGGCACGAAGGTGTTGGCCGGCAGCGGTTTCCAGACCTCATAAAGCCAGAAATTGAGGCTTTTGTTGTAGGGGATGACGGCCTCGCGGAGGAGCCGAAATGTCGCTTGATGATCGCTATGCGCATCCTCCGGCCAGGGGCAAAAAACCCGTTGATACACTGTCTGGCTCAGCAACTCTGCGATTGCAGAGGCCAGCTCAGGTTCTTCCCCAAGTCGCGTGTCGCTGCCGCCCAAAAAAACAACGCTGCGCGCTCCGAGAACAGCACAAGCCTTGCGGGCTTCGTGCGTGCGAGTGTCGGCAAGCTGGTGCTCCGTAGCAGGGTTTCCGGTGGCTCCTTCCAGGCCCTGTTCGCCGCGGGTCAAAAATGCAACATCCACCGCGACGCCGCGATCGGCCAGCATGCGAATCGTCCCACCGCAGCCAAATGTCTCATCATCTGGATGCGGCGCCAAAACAAGAACCTCTTGACGGCGCTCAGGCATCGTATAGCGAACCGAATAGGCGGCAAGAAATCGAATCGATATCAGCCCAGAGCGCCGCAAAAAAACTTTGGCGAGCGGCACAAGAACTGTTACAAAAAAGAAAGCAATAAGTGTGCCGTGGGCGAGGGAACGGCAAATTGCGATTCCCTGCACCGTGTATTCAACGTATTCAGCAAACGCTTGCGGCGATTGGCGGGTGGCGGCAGTTGTGGTGACAAACTTTTTGTCGTCGCGCGAAAACGTTTTGCCAGAAAAGGAAAGCGAACAGCGAATGCTCTTACTGCCACTGATCGGGTTCAACAATATGCTGGCGCGCGGTGACTGTCGGATGGTATAAGGAAAGAATGACAAGGCGGCATGAGAGAGATTTATGTGGCGGCAGATTGCATTGCCGGTGATTGGCGTGGCCCTCTCGTGGCTCGCTGTCAGCGGCTCGACTAACTTTTACCTGCAGTGGCTCGATGATTCGTATCAACAGGTATTCGACGAAAATATTGCCTCGATGCACGCCGCCAGCATCATGCAGCAGGAGATCTGGCAACTGCACGCCGAACTTTTAGCGAAGTGGGACCGGGACATTGATTTGTCTCAGCGACTCGATACTTTTGATGAAGAAACACAATATTCGCTTAAGACGCTGGTCGAGCGAGCCACAACGGATCGCGAGCGTGACGCTGCCGCTTTAATCGCCAAATTGGCGCGCGAATACCGCTCCGTTGCACAGAACGTGGAGAAACCGGAGTCGCGACGTGCCAGCCGCGGTATGCCAATTCAGGATCAGCTCTTCGGGCTGGCCGCAAAGATGTCGGAACAAACCGACGTGATCCGACAGATTAACGACGAATTATTGCGGGCCCACAACGCCCGGCGAACGCGGATCAGTCAGGCTGTGTTGTGGGCTCGTGGCCTAGCCATTACGCTGGTACCGGCCCTGGGCATCGTACTCGGTTGGTGGACTGCGGCAAGGGTGCAGAAAACTGTGGCTCGCATTCAAGTCACGCTGCACGATCCGCTGCTTTCGACGCCGGGTGATCTCGGGACTGTGCAGGTTCGTGGTGGTAACGAACTGGCGTCGATCCAACAACAGGTCGAGGTCGTCGTCGATCGACTTCGCCGCACGGGCAACGATTTGCAGGCGGCGCGGCAGGAAGTCTTACGTGCCGAACGACTCGCCGCGATTGGCGGCCTGGCGGCTGGCGTCGCCCACGAGCTCCGCAATCCGCTCACGTCGGTCAAGCTGCTGTTGCAACACGCCGGCAGTCGCGCCGGTAACGCCATTGTCGAAGGGAAAAAGCTGGCTTTAATCCTGGAAGAGATCGAGCGAATGGAAACGACAATCCAGGGCCTGCTCGATTTCTCCCGTCCCGCGCAGCCCCACCGCAAGCTCCACGACGTTCGCGAGACCGTCGAGCGGGCTATGCATTTGATTGAGGGCCGAGCCCAGCGGCAACACGTGTCCACCGAGCTCGATTTGGGCGATAATCAGCTCATGATCAATGGCGATCCACAACAATTGCAACAGGTATTCATTAATCTGATGATTAACGCCGTCGAGGCCATGCCCCGCGGCGGTGTGCTGCGTGTGGCGGCTAAAAAACAGGAGTTTCGGCCCTGTGTCGCCCTGCAAATCTTTGACACGGGCGAGGGCATTCCGCCAGAATTGCTCGGCAGATTGTTTGAGCCGTTTGCTACGGCCAAGGAGCGGGGCACGGGACTCGGACTGGCCGTTTCGCGGCGAATTTTGGAAGAGCACGATGGGACCATCGACGTGCATCCGCAGTCTCCTCGTGGGACAATGTTTGAAGTGACCCTGCGGCTTGTTGCGTCGCACAAGCCGGCGATTGCGGCGGTAATGTAATTGTTTTCAGCAGCGAAGTGTGCAACTTGGCTTGCCGCCGCGGCGGCCGAATAATTAGCTATGTCCACAATATTAGTAATCGATGACGAAGCGGGAATTCGTTTCACCATTCGTGAGGTGCTGCAAGGGCCGGATTTGCGCGTCCTGGCGGCGGAGAACGCCGAGCAGGGATTGCAATTGACGCGTGATGAAGCGCCAGATCTCGTTTTGCTCGACATTCGACTGGGCAACCGGTCGGGGTTGGATCTGTTTCATGAGTTGCGGGCGATCGATCCCAAGCTGCTCGTTGTCTTCATTACCGGCCACGGCACGGCTGAGACTGCCATCGAGGCCATGAAGCTTGGGGCGTTCGATTATCTGGTCAAGCCGCTCGACCTGGCCGAACTGCACCACATCGTCGAGCAGGCGCTGAAGATCAGCCATTTGATTCACGTGCCGGCTGCTGTCGACTCGGCGACGCAGCTCAGTGATGCGTCTGATCGCTTGATCGGCAGCGGTCCCGCGATGCAGTCGCTGTTCAAGCAGATGGGGCGCGTCGCGCCTCTGGATGTCAATGTCTTAATTCTTGGCGAAAGCGGAACTGGCAAAGAGCTCGTCGCTCGGGCCATTTACCATCATAGTCGCCGCAGCCAAGGGCCGTTTTTGGCGATCAACTGCGCCGCGATTCCGGAAACGCTGCTGGAAAGCGAGCTATTCGGCCACGAAAAGGGGGCATTCACCGGCGCCGACCGGCAACGGATTGGCAAATTCGAGCAGTGCCATCGCGGCACAATTCTTCTGGATGAAGTGGGCGACATGCCGCTGGCGACGCAGGCCAAAATGCTGCGTTTGCTCCAGGATGGGCAGTTCCAGCGCGTGGGCGGGAACGAAACATTGACTGTTGATGTTCGCGTCTTGGCAGCGACGAACCAGAATCTCGACGCGATGATTGCCGAGAACCGTTTTCGCCGCGACCTGTATTACCGAATCCGCGGCGTAACGCTGCATCTGCCGCCATTGCGCGAGCGCGAGGATGATGTTGCCGAGCTGGCTCACTACTTTTTGTTTCGGCTCAATCGTCAGTTGGGAACGGCTGTACAAACAATTTCTCGCGAGGCGCTGGAGATGCTGGAGCAGCACCCCTGGCCGGGGAACGTTCGAGAATTGCAAAGCGTCCTCCGCGAGGCGCTCATTGTGGCTACAGGTCCGACGCTGCTGCCGGAGTTCTTGGCTCTGAGCACTCCGTTGTTACCATCCGAGATCGAGCGACCCGAGCCGGTGGCGCTTCCGAGAGTCGGGGACTGGAACAAGCTGGAGCAATATCTCGAAGAAGGCATCAAAGATCGCCATCCGGATTTATATCGAGGTCTCATCCAGCGGTTCGATGCCATCGTACTGGGGCAGGTGATGCAGGCTGTCGGCGGGTTGCAATCGCGGGCCGCCGAGGCGTTGGGCCTCAGCCGGCCGACGCTACGGGCCAAATTGCGACTTATCTCACGCGGTCTCTCGGGAAATAGTTCCGAGGGAGACGCTGCCAAGTTAAGTTAGCCGCGGCTACTTTGATTTCGCAATTTCCACGGCATACGTATGCGTTGCGCCGTGCATGTTGGAGCGAAAAACGATCCATTTGTTGTCGGGTGTAAACGTGACGTTGGGCTCCAGGTCGTAGTCGTGCTTCGAGAGATCCACCAGCCGTTCGGCGTGGAATTTGCGGACTTTGACCGGTGCGCCAGCGACGGTGATCGTCTCCAGCGGCTCAGTGCTGGGCGTGAACAGATAAATCCACTGACCATTGCCGGGCTTATCGAGCGGGCGATTCTCGGCTGAGCGGTTGGCGACGCTGCTCGGTCCGCCGCCATCGCCGGCGTAGAGCTTGCCGTCATGCGATTCGTTGTAATGCACCGACCACTGCTGTCGCTCGATTGCGTAGCGAATGCGCGCGCCGGTCTCGATATTCACGCCGGCCAACCAAAACACGCTGGAGCGTGGCGTTTGCAAGTCATACCAAACGGTTTTGCCGTCGTGACCGAAAAATTCATGGCCGGCGATCTCCATCGGCATCGTGCGCGGATGGAGCAATGTGAGTCCTGAGCCATCGGCGCGAATCGTCCAGATGCGATCGACCTCTTGCCAGGTGCCTTCGTGGCAAACAAGAAGCTGCTGCGGATCGGTCGGCGAAAATTGGGTGTGATTGAGCCACGCACGTTCGTAATGCACCGGCTTGATCTCGCCGGACGCGATGTTGACGGTGAACAAGACCATCGAGCGGTCGCTGCCATCGCCGAAAGCGCCGCGGCCGCGGCGGCCGAATTGCGGTGCGGCGGGCACACCGCCTTCGCGGGCTCCCGGCGCACCGGCGGGGCCACCGCCGCCTCGGGGACGGGCAAAAACGCTTCCCGTGCTGGCCAGCAGCGTTTCATCGGAGTTAATGGCCAGGCCCGACGCGCCCGAAAATCCCGGCGGCAGCTTGATGATCTCGCGCGTTGCCTTGGTGTCCAAATGTGTGGCCCACAGGCTGCCGTCGCGTGAATAGAAGACCTGGCGTGATTTTTTGCCGACAATCGGCGAGCCAGCGCGGCCTTCCGCGATCTGCTCGACGGGCGTTGCCCCCTTGCCCAGTTGTCTTAGATCGATGGTCGCCAGACCGTCACGCATCGTGACTAACAATTTGTCGCCGGCGGCGGTGTACTGCTGCTGATGGAAATACAGGCTCGCCGTGCCGGCATCACGGGACAGACGAATAACGCGGTGGCCAGTGGCTGGCTCGATCCATTCCTTCGGTGGCTCCTGCGCAGCGAGCGGAAGCGCGATTGCGATCACGAGCATGACGAACAGAGCGGAGCGTGGATTGTGCATTGGGTCATTCCCTCGTGGCCGCTGGCGTCCGCGCTCGCGATTGAGTTGTGTTCATCGACAGAAGACAACATAGTATCGCCGCACTGGCAGCGGCAACTAGCATGGCCGGGCGGATTGGCGTGACGTCCATTGGAGTGCCATTGATGGGCGCAGCCCTACAAACGCTTTTGCACCTGAAGCGATCCGAAGACCAAGGCCCCCACGGCCATGCCCGATAAGACCACAGCGTGGGGCCAAAGCTCGTGCCAACCACCACCGCGGAGGATGACGCTGCGGGAAGCGTCAATCATCCAGGTGGTATGGAAGCAGTAGGCGAGCGGCTTGAGAATCGCAGGCATCGAATCGATCGGAAAAACATAGCCGGAGAGAAAAATCGATGGCAGGAAGGTGCCGAGCGCCATTTGGCCGGCCGCTTCACGCGTCGAGGATCTGGTCGAGATCCACAGGCCAATGCCCAAGTTAGCCAAAAAGAACGGGAATGAAATCGCGAGCAACGTGAGAAACTGGCCGTTGATCGGCACCTGAAACACCGACCACATCAAAAACGCGATGAAGCAGAATTCAAATAAAGTCAGCACGATGTAGGGCGCCATTTTGCCGACAATCAACTCGCCGCGGCGGATCGGCGTCATGTAGAGTTGCTCCAGTGTCCCCAGTTCTTTCTCACGAACGATCGCATTGGCCGAGAGCATTGTGGACATCATCTGGCACATGACCACCATCAAACCGGGAATGAAAAAGTTGGCCGAGCGCGTGCTCGGATTGAACAGAATCCGCGGGCGGGCCTCGATCGGCAACTCCCGTCCCCCTAGAACCTTTTCCAGCGACTCGCGGAGCGCAATTGCGTTGCTCACGTTGACCGCTTCGCCTGCCACGCTCGATTCGGTGCCATCCACCAACACGAGTAGCTGCGCCGTTTCGCCCGATTCCAGCTTGCGCGTGAAATCTTCCGGAATCACGATGCCGATGCGCGCCTTGCCGGCCACGATTAGCTCGCTGGCAATGCGATCGGACAGCACCTGTTTCACAATGTCGAAGTCCTGCGATTTCTCGAACTTTTCCACAAGCTGCCGGCTTTCCTGCGTGCCGGCGTAATCGACGAGGACCGTGCGAATGTGTCGCACGTTCGTGTCGATCGCGTAGCCGAGCATGAATAGCTCCATGACCGGCACGAACAGTGTGAAAAATAGCGTCTGCGGATCGCGCAGAATGTGCAGCAGCTCCTTGCGAGCCAGCGAATACGTGCGGAGAAGCGAGTTGCCGTTCATGAATCGATTGCTTGTCCCTTGCCGCTCACGCCTCCGCCAACTCCCGCTGCCGCTTTCGCGCGATGGTGACGAAGACGTCTTCGAGATTCGCGGGTGCCGGCCGAATCGTGACTTCTGGACCGGTGATATCGGCCATTTCGTCGCCGTCCTGAACCAGCGCATGAATCGACTGCCCGAAAATCGTCGCCTCGCGAACCGTCGGCCGGTGCTTCAACTTCATCAGCAACTCCGCCACGTCCGGCGCCGTAATCTCCACGCGGCGATAGCCGGCCGGGTTCACTTCTGGAAGCTTTTTCAACTCGCCTGGCGTGCCTATCGCCAGCAGCTTGCCCAAGTGCAAATACGCAATCCGGCCGCAACGCTCCGCCTCGTCCATGTAATGCGTCGTGATGAGCAGGGTGATCCCTTGGCCAGCTAATTGAAATAGCAAATCCCATAGCTCCCGCCGGGCGACCGGATCAACGCCCGCGGTCGGCTCGTCGAGAAACACAAGCTGCGGTTGATGCAAGAGCGCACAAACGAGCGCTAGCCGCTGCTTCCACCCGCCGGACAACCGTCCCGCCCAGCGATTTAGATACGGTTCCAGCCCCGTTAGCTCAATCAGCTCTTGCTGCCGTTGTTTCGCGGCCGCAGCGCGGAGCCCATAAATGCCGCTGTAAAAATCCATGTTCTCCTGCACGCTCAAATCGGCGTACAGCGAAAACTTCTGCGACATATAGCCAATCGCCTGGCGAACTTGCTCGGCCTCGCGCTCCACGTTGTGCCCCAGGACCGTCGCCGACCCGCCCGCCAGCGGCAACAAGCCGCATAGCGCGCGAATTAGCGTTGTTTTACCGGAGCCATTGGGGCCCAGTAGCCCAAACACCTCGCCCCGCTCCACGTCGAGACTCACATGGTCAACCGCCACGAACGTCCCGAATTTGATCGTGACGTCCTTAACTTCGATGACCGGTGATTCTGATGCTCGTAATGCGGTGCTCATGGTTGTTACGGCGCGACATCGCTTGGCAGCCACACATCCGCCGCCATGCCCGACTTGAAAACGCCGCCCGGGTTCTTCACCCGAACTTTGAAACCGAACACCTGATGCCTCCGCTCGTCGATTGTCTGCACGTTTCGCGGGGTAAATTCGCTGGCCGACGCGATGTAGGTGATCGTTCCTTCGAACCGTTTGCCCGGATAGGCGTCGCTGGTCACCATCACGGGCTCGCCCAAGCGGATTTTTCCGAGGTCAATCTCCGAAATGTAGGCCTTCACCCACAGGTCATCCGCCCGCAGCACGAGCGCCACCGCCTGGTTCGGCGCGGCGATGTCGCCGGGTCGAACCATGAGCGTCTCGACGACGGCCCGCTCGGGCGCGATGACCGTTCGCTCGTTTCGCCGCACATCGATCTCGTCGATCTTCGCAGCCAAATCGGACACACGAGCCTTCGCTTCGTCGATTTCCTCTTGACGCGTCCCCGCGAGAAGCAAGTCGTAGTTGGCTCGCAATCGTTCGAGGTCCGCCTTCGATTCCGCGATTTCCTCGACGCGATACCCGCTTTCCATCATCTTCAGTTTTGCACCCGCCGAACTTACCTGAGCCAGCAGCTTGTTATATTTGGCGTTCGCCGCGTCATAAGCTTGCGTCGTGGTCGCGCCGCGGGCCAATAGCGCTCGCTCGCGGCTCAGCTCCTGCTGCGCGTTCTGAAAATCAGCGTCGAACGCTTGCAGGTCCTGCCGAGATTGCTCGACTTCTTCCTTGCGATAGCCGTGCTGCATCAATTGCAGTTTGGCCGCCGCCGTTTCCATCGCCGCTTTCGCGGCAGCCTTCTCTTCGGCGCGTGCGCCGTTCTGGAGCCGCGCCAGAATCGCTTCGGCGGCTTCTTTTTGCGCCACGAGTTGTCCTCGCTGGGCATCCAGCTCCGGCATTTCCAGCTCCACGATTTTTTGTCCCGGCTCCACAAGGTCGGATTCATTCACCAGCACCTTCGTCACCCGCCCCCCGACCCGCGAGCTCAGCCGCACTTCCTGCGTTTCGACGGTGCCCGGCAGCCTCAGCTCTTTCGGCTGCTCGCGAGAATGGAGCCAGATACCGACAGCCGTTCCGCCTGCGATCAGCACCAAAACAGCGAACACGAAGGGCTTCCAAAACCTGGTCAAGAATTCATCCTGCATCTGAAGGCACGTTAGGTGACAGTTGGCGACCGATTTGCTAATTGCGGCTGGCCACCGAATAGGCTCCGCAAGCGGCGGACGTGTGGCGGACGCGTATTTCTACCAAATTGCCGCAATGCTCGTCGCCCCACCGGGCTGAAATTGGGCGCGCGTGATGCTAAACTCACTTCGCCTCAACCGACCGAGCGGCGCATGTCGCAAACGAGCTGGAATCCGTACGATGCGCAAACATTGTCGGTGGAAAGCAACCGCGGGCGTGATCATCGCCGATGGTTCGGTGAAATAACCATCGTTTGGTCGCACTGGCGTAAGCTGCCAGCCGGCCAAATCGACTCCGCCGACACCATTCTCTCCCGCGTCAAGCAAGCCCTCAATTTTCTGCCACCCCACCGCTGCGACTGCGCGGCAAAAACGGATAAAATTGCATCGGAGATGGACGATGAGCGAGGTGCGACTGGTATTACTGGACGCAGAGAGTGACCTTTCGGGCACTTGCCATGGCAGCACGGCGGATCGAATTATCGCGGCTCTGTCGGCGGAACCCGAGACGATCGGCGAATTGGAAGCTGCGTTCGCTCGCTTCGAGCGGCCGTCCAATCAACGTTTCCTGGCCTGGTTTCGCCCAGAGATCAACGACGAACCGTACGACGCCGGAGTAGTCGTCATCGACCTCGCGGCTCGCCTCATCGCGTGCGATTCGACCTATTCCAGCGCGAGCCACCGCGGCTCGGTGGACTATCAAAATGGCGATTGCGCAACGAAGGTGCGCGTTCATTATCGCTTGCCCGATGATTGGCGAATTATCGGCGACGCCTGGAATTGGCGGCCGCAGGCGGAATCGCGCCGGCGCGAGCGATTAGCGAATCCGCCGCTCGACGCTCGCGCGGTGCTCTATGGCCAGCCGCTGCTGGAATACATTGCCCGAGAATGTTTTTGCACGTTCCAGGATTCACAGGCGGATAATCCGTTAGCTCTGGCAAACAATTCCCTAACCGAGGATCGCGATTGGCATGGACTCGACGATGAGGGCTCAGTACGGACAGAACCGGATCGATCGACAATTCGCGATATTCATGCTCGTTGGCTGTTGGACCCGCGAGCGGATTTGCTCGGCCAAGCTCCGCGAGAGATCTTGCTGAGCAGAATGACTTTCATTGAAAAAGACTTGCAAGACCGTGAATTGCAGTGGACCACACAAGGCCATTGCCCGCCCGGGCTTGACCCAATTATGCACGCCTACCGCTACGGCGGATTTGGACGACATGAAATTGTCATTTATTACTATCTGGTTCGGAGCCTATTGTGGTCGTGCCGCGACAGCGTGGCGATGTTGCTGGCGAAGCCAGAGTCCAAAATGATGACGGTCGGAGATTTTCTGACGACGGAAGTTGATCGACTCGAAAAGTCCCGCGATGAATGGCTAAATACCCCCGATCCCGAATATCACGGCCGTACGCCGCATAGCATCATCGACCGCGAGCGGCAGCGCTTGCCCGAGGGCATGTCGGGCGAAGACGCCATCATCGATCATGATTGCCCGCTTTGCCAAATGATGGCCGACGGGCTTTCCGGCCCAATGTTCTGGCATCTCGACGGCTGCAACATGGATTGGGAATTTGCGTTTTCGTTCGAGGCTACGCGCGAAGAATGGGAGGCCGGGCAGCGCACTTGGGAAGATTTCAATAAGAAGTTTGAAGCCGAGCAAGCGGAACGGGAGACGCTGGGCGTGAAGTATCCGAGCAGCGGCTACTCCGACCCAAATTACGTTTGGGAACGTAGCTTTGTCGCTGGCCAGTGTGACGGAATGCCCCTGGAGTTGCGACTGTTCGGCATCGGCTCGAACCTTGCCGACTTAATCGTCGACCTCAAGCATCCGACGGAAAATCGCCTCATGATCGACCAGCTCAGTCGCGATTTTGGCAATCTGCGTGAAGTGGCTCGCTCCAAGGATCTCGCGACCAGCGCGGCTCTAGCGGAACCCGTGATCAATCGGTTTTGCGACACGCTGGCCGAAGCGGCCGCCGCACGCGAAGACATACGAGAGAAATGCGACGAACTTTCCCAGCGACTACACCGATTTTTCGAGCCGCCTGGCGAAAGAAATGAGTGCGAGTTAGGAGACGACGACATTCCCTTCTAGGATTTCCATTCGAATTTCGGAATGCGTAAGATTGGATGAAAGTTGCAACGCGAAAGGAGTCACCATGGCACGCCAATCTTCGGCAACGAAGGAACCAAAGAATACGCAGAGTGCCGCTAGCAGCCAGTGGGCCGCGTTGACCTGGAAGGATCTGGACGAGTGGGCTGGAAGCCGCAGTGTCGAGCGAGGTCGGCGGTATCAACGCAACGGCGTCGTCAAAAACTTGGCTCTCGCCGATGACGGGCGTCTATTGGCTACGGTCATTGGCACAAAAAAATATACGGTGACCGTGGCGACCGAAGCTAAATCTGCCAGAGGCCTGAAGCTGCAATCGACCTGCACTTGCCCGGTGGGTTCAGATGGTTGTAAGCACGCTGTAGCTACCGTGGCAGAGTTCCTGCAGTTGACGGCAAACGAAAAGCCGATCCCTGCGGCGGATCCAAACGACCAGCGCTGGGCAAAATTGTCGGCTGATTATGATCCAGAAGCGGACGAGGAAGAGGAAGATTTGGACAGAGCAAGCGATGATAGCTGTGCCAGCAATTGGCCACAAGTCGCTCGCCATCCGACAAAGCAAAAGAGCAGGACTGGCCCCCAAAAGGGAACTCGCACACGAGCAAAGTGGGACGAACAAATTCGATCGCAAATTGATTCCAAAAGCAGGCCAGAACTGGCCTTGCTCGTGTGGTCGTTCGTGGAGCGTTTTCCGGAACTCCGCGCCGAGTTCCAGGAACGAATTGCGTTGGCTGAAGGGGATGTTCAACGGTTAGTCGCCGACACCAAGAAGGAAATGCGCAAGGTAACGGCTGAACTCGGCTGGCAAAACCATTGGGACGGTGGCGGGCACACGCCGAGCTACGATCGCTTGAAGCATCGCCTGGAACGGCTATTGGAATTGGGGCACGCCGACGAGCTGGTTGCACTAGGTCCAGAGCTCATTGAGCGCGGAATGGCTCAAGTTGGGCAGTCGCATGACGAAGGCGAAACGGCGATGGAGCTTTCCGGTTGTTTGGAAGTTGTGTTCCAAGCCATAGTGAAATCGAGCCTTGCGGCATCGGACCAGATCCTCTTTGCGATCAATGCTTGCTTGCAGGACGGGTACGACGTATTGGGAGAATCGTTAGGCGACATTTTAGACGCCGAATATGCTTCCGATGTTTGGTCGTGTGTCGCGGATCGGCTCTCCAAACGCTTGCAGAAAACTACGATTCGCCAGGACGAACGCAGCTTCTCCGTCAAATACCACCGCGACCAGCTCAGCAATTGGCTGCTCACAGCACTGGAAAATGCCGGACGCGGCAGCGAGGCCTCAGCCATTTACGAGGCCGAAGCTCGCGCCACCGGCAGCTATGAACGGCTGGTTAAGTATCTGATCGAGCAGCAACGAATCGAAGAGGCGGAGCAATGGGCCCGTGAAGGCATCGAACAGACCCTAGCGAAATTGCCGGGAATCGCCTCATCACTGCGGCGAATGTTGTGCGACGTGGCCCGCTGCCAAAAGCAATGGGATGTTGTTGCCGCCCACGCCGCGGCCGCATTTTTTGAACAGCCGAGCCTGCACGGATTCAAAGAGTTGATGGCCGCCGCCGAGGAGGCAAAATGTGGCGAGCATGTTCGCGCGGCGGCCCTGCAGTTCCTGGAAACCGGAAAAAAGCCAGTCCTTTACGTCACGCGTAAGGGACAGACCGAAACCGTGGTCGATCCCAATTGGATTCTGCCGGTGCTCGACTACTTGATGCCAGCCCCACGCACGGGCTCCGCGCCTCAAAGCGTCCCCGTGCCGCACCTCAACGTCCTGCTGGAAATGGCGCTGGCTGCCAAACGCCCAGACGACGCGCTGAAGTGGTTTGACAAAATGGCCGCGTCACAAAAAGGGACTGGTGTACGTTGGAGCAGTTGGCACGGTTACGGCGTGAGGTCCCTTGGAGAGCAGGTTGCTGCCGCGGTCGCGGCCAGCCGTCCCGAGCGTGCTCTTGAGATCTATCAGCGCGGTTTAGCGAGCCGTTTGCCCGAGGCGCACTTTGCGGCCTATGAAGCTTGCGCGGAGTACTTGAAAAAAATGCGGCCGATTTTTTCGGCAATCCACCGCGCTGAAGACTGGCAAAAACTTGTCGCTGGCGTACGACAGAAGTACGCCAATCGGCCGCGATTTATGGAAATTCTGGACAAACTCGAAGGGCGAACGATTCGCCAGACACAAAAATCTCCCCGTGGCGGTTTAGCACGGCGGTGATTCGCGAGGTTTTGTGTTAAGGCATGTCAGCGGCTGCGGTTCATCGACAGTGACGTGACAACGCGGCCTTGCCAAGCACAAAACCAAATGGGCCTTCATTGTCTCCGCGAAAAGGTTTTCATCGCTGGCGGCAGCGGTTTCCTCGGCGTTTCGCTGGCAACGCACTTAGCGGACGCTGGCTATCCGGTTGCGATCCTGTCGCGCAAGCCGCCGAAAATTGCCGGTCCGTGGCGGCATGTGTCGTGGGATGCTCGGACGTTGGGCGATTGGCGCAGAGAACTGGAAGGCTCAGCCGCGGTTGTCAATCTCGTCGGCCGCAGCGTCGATTGCATCAAGACGTCCAATCACCAGGACGAAATTCTCCGCTCGCGTATCGAAGCGACGTTGGTGCTCGGACAGGCGCTGCGAGCAATTGATAATCCGCCGCCGGTGTGGGTGCAGATGAGCACTGCGCATATCGTGGGCGACCCGCCGAATGTCGTTTGCGACGAGGATTCACCGCCGGGTTATGGCTTGGCTCCGTTTGTAGCCCAAGCCTGGGAAGCGGCCTATCAAAAGAGTGTTCTGCCATCGCAGCGGCAGGTCGTTCTTCGCACGAGCTTCGTCATCGGCCGCGATCGGGGTTGTGGAGGCGGGGCGCTCGCTCGACTCTCAGTGCTGGCAAAGCTAGGCCTCGCTGGCCGTATTGGTTCGGGCACGCAAGGCTTCAGTTGGATTCATGAATCCGATCTCAATTGCCTGTTTCAGCGGGCGATTGAAGACCAATCCATGCAAGGCACCTATATCGCCAGCTCGCCGAATCCAGTGCCACAATGGAAATTCATGGCGGAGCTGCGGCGGGCACTCCGCGTTCCGATCGGACTGCCGGCCTTTGATTGGATGGTCAGAATCGGCGCGCCGCTTTTGCTAAGAACCGATCCCGAGCTCGCACTCTACGGTCGGTACGTCGTTTCCAAGCGACTTGCGGCCGAGCGTTTTGAATTTCGCTATGCCGAATTGGCGAGTGCGCTGACAAATCTGTTCAGCAAGTCGGGGTGATAGGATTTGAACCTACGACCTCTTGGTCCCAAACCAAGCGCACTAGCCAGGCTGTGCTACACCCCGTTGGTCAGCTTATTTTAGGTGAACGCCGGGAGATTGGCGAGACGCGTTCGCGGCCGAATCAATCCAAAATGCCGAATGAGGAAGCTCGAATGACCAATCTGCAATTCAGGCCGCGTTGCGCCGTGAGGCGCCGGCAATCGCGTCGGTGAGCTGGGCGCGAAGATGTTCGAATTCATCGTGGTTTTGGAAATGAATCGTGAGCTTGCCTTTTCCCCGAGCGTTGGCTTTGATTTCGACTTTACAGCCGAGCGCGTGGCGGAACTCTTGCTCTAACGACGCGACTTGGTCGCTTTGGGTTCGCTTCTTGCTTCCGGGACCAGGCAAAACGTCGGCTTCTTCGGGCTCGTCTTCATTGACTTGCTCGGACACAAGCCGTTCGATCTCGCGAACGCTGAGGCCTTCGCTTTGAATCCGCTCGGCAAGAGCAACCTGTTGATGTTCATCGCCCAGGGGCAATAATGCGCGGGCATGGCCGGCAGTAATCGTGCCTTGGCGGAGGCCATCGAGGATGCAGCCGGGAAGTTCCAAGAGGCGCATCAAATTGGCGATTGTCGAGCGATCGATTTTCAGCCGCTGGGCCAGATCGTCTTGCGTGCAGCGGTGTTCGTCGAGATACCGCTTGAACGAAAGCGCCTTTTCAACCGGGTTCAGGTCCTTGCGCTGCAAGTTTTCGACAATGGCGAGCTCGGCGACGAGCCGGTCATCCGCTTCGCGAACGCGGGCGGGAATCGTCGTCCAGCCGGCGTGTTTGGCGGCCCGCAATCGCCGCTCACCGGAAATGAGTTGATAGCGGCCATTGACGCGGCGGACGAGAATGGGCTGGAGGAGATCGTGCTCTTTGAGGCTCTCGGAGAGCGAGACGATTTCAGCGCTCGAAAATTCACGCCGCGGCTGAAACGGGTTCTCTTCGATTTCTGCCAGTGGTAGTTGTACAAGGCCGCTGGTTTCGTTCGCTGCCTGCGGACTGGCCAGCGCGGCGGTGCTAGCGTCACTGAGATCGAGGCCGCCGTCAATTGTTACTCCCTCGCTCGTGCTTTGGGCTTGGGCTGTATCAGTGTTGCTGGTGCCCGTGGGGGCAATGACGCCGCTGGCCGGGACGGGATCGGCCTCCAGGGGCGTACCGAGCAGAGCAGCAAGACCACGACCCAGACGACGGTCCCTTATCACGGCTGACGTGCCTCCCTGCACAAGATCGACGAATGATTCCCGCAGATGGCGTGAAGTGGAAATCCATTTCGCACTTAACGACCTAGCTCAGTACATCGTCGCGACGAGCGAGTTGCCGTTTCAACAATCGTTAGAGGCGGTAGTTCCACGTGAAACGGTTTAGCGGTCGCAGTTTACCTGTTTCACGTGGAACGCGCAGGTTCACTTTTGCTCAAAGTGACCGCCAGCGTTCCACGTGGAACCGGCAAGATGGCGAAACGAGTTAGTCTTGGGTATGCCGCTTGCATTGTCATTCGATAGCAAGTGGGCGGATTTCGACCGTTTTGGCGAAAGGGGCAGAATCATGAAGACCACAAAAGCATTCGTGACTGGGGCAATGCTCGGGGCGGGAGCGTTGTATTTTTTGGATCCGCGAATGGGAAATCGGCGGCGATCGCTGATCGCGGATCAGATTCGCCGCATGTCGCGAAAGGCGTCGTGTGCTGTGGATGCTGGGGTTCGTGACTTGGGAAACAGGACGCGGGGGATTATGCACGAAGCAGGGTCGTTTGTGGGAAACGGCGAGTGGCCGCAGCCGCAGCGCCACACAACGATGGCCGAACAGTGCCCGCTAGCCATGTCGCCGGGAGCTCGATTGCTTTCCGCGGGATGCGGAACGGCGCTGATGGCGAACTGTATGATCCGGCGGTCGCCGAGTGCGGTGCTATGGGGCACGCTGGGCTTTGTCATGTTTGCGAAGGCGGTCGATGCCGGCCCGCGCGGCGTACACGTTGAAAAGACCTTCGACATCGAGGCGCCGCCGGAGAAGGTATTCGATTTCTTCACGCATCCCAACAATTGGATGCGTGTTAGTGACGTGGTGACGAATGTCGAAGTGTTCGACGATGGGAGGTTTGCCAAGACGCTGCTGATCGCGGGTGTACCGCTGCGGTTCGAGGAGCGATTTGTCCGTTGCAAAGAGAATTGCCTCATTGAAACGCAGTCAGAGCCGAGTTCGGTGATGAAGTTCGACAAGCATCTGACTCTTGAGGAAGTCGGAAATGGTTGCACGCGACTGCGGATGTCGTTTCATTACCATCCGCCGGGCGGGACGCTTGGTCATGCGATTGCGAGTGTGTTTGGGATCGACGCCAAGTCCGTTCTCACGGATTTGCTGGTGAGGATGAAGTACTACCTCGAAACCGGACGTGAGCCGCACGATTCGGTTTGCAGCCGCAGGCGTCACGCGGGTCATCGATCCTCGACGGGCAGCGGTTCGCACCGCGACGCCGAGAGCGGCGCGATGCTAGGAGCCGGTGCGCCGGCGGAAGATGCGCGGCGATTCGACATGCGTAGTTTTGAGCAGCCAACCCCGTGGCCGAAATCGGAGGAGGTTGTTGCCTCCGAGTTGCCAGGCGAACATTTCCCTACAGCAATGGATTGAGTCGGGGTGCTTATTCGAGCAGGTGAACGACCATTCCGCCGAGCAGCTTCGGATAGAAGTAGGTGCTTTTGGCGGGCATGCGTTCGTTGTGCTCGCTGATGGCTTGAACGTGCTGGACAGTGGCGGGCATGACGAGGCAGGCGAGTTCAAAGCGGCCGCCGGAGCCCATTTGACCCGTGGCGTCGCGGCCGGCTGTGTCGCCTTTGCGAAGCGCCTCGGCGACTTCTTCCGCGGAGTGGACGTACATTGGCTTGGGCAAGTCGGTGAGCTTCAGCAGTGAGTCCATGACGAGTCGATGCAAAATTGAGACGCCGAGGCTTTGCCAATCCGTGCTGTGCTCACCGGCAATTTCTGCCAGGCGGTGTTTGCCTTCGTCCGTGATTGTGGCGTGGGTCCATGTGTCGTCCTCCGCCGTGTAGAAGGCGAGGCGGCCTTGATCGCCCGCGATTTCGAGGTCCTCCCACAGCGACGGCGCCCGATCGGCGCCTTTCGCGATCGTGCGAGTGTCGAAGTGAGCGCCCAGCCGGGCCTGGAGTTGTTCGGAGGTGATTGGCTTCAGGCCGCGAAAGAGGCGGTGAGTTGGTAGGACCAATAAGCCGGGATCGTTCATGCTCACGCATTGGGTGAGGACGAAATTGGCCGGGTGGTTGGCATCGAGTGGACCTTGCTGTGCGAGGAGGTCGCGATAGTTGCAGGCGGTTTCGTAACGGTGGTGGCCGTCGGCGATGAAGAGCGGCTTGGGGTCAACAAGGGCCGAGACCTCAGTGATCGTCTTGACGTTGGTGACTGGCCAGAGGCGATGGACGACGCCGAGGTGGTCGGTGGCGGTGAGTGGCGTTTGGCCGGCGATTGCCTCTTCGAGTTTGTTTTGAGCCGCGTTTTCTGGGTCGGGATAGAGGCCGAAAATCTGGCTGAGGTTGGCGCGGCAAGCCTTGGTGAGGTTGAGCCGATCTGCCTTAGGGCCAGAGTGCGTCTCTTCGTGTGGATAGATTTTGCCTTCACCAAATCGCTCGAGTCGCACGCGGGTCATGAAGCCGCGGCGAGTGACTTCGCGACCGCCGAGCTGAAAGGTTTGGTGATAGACGTAGAGGGCCGGATCGGGATCGACCTGCATCACTCCTTCTTGTCGCCAGTTCTTCAGGAACTTGGCCGCCCGTGTGTATTTGTTTTGGCTCTCGTTGTCACCCGGCTCGTCGCGATTGAGTTCCAAGCGGATGAAATTCGCCGGGTGCTTCTTGTAGAGCTCGTCTTGGAACTCAGGGGAGATCACGTCATAGGGCGGAGTGATCACATCACTGAGCGAGCCGACCTGGCCGAGGTTGTAGCGGAGTCCGCGGAAGGGTTGGATGGTGGGCATTGGAATGCTGAATTATGAATGCTGAATAGGCGACGCGAATGAACAATTGGCAGGACTATTATTCATGGGGCGAAATTGCCAGTTAGCGGAATCCGATTTTGGGCTTCGGTGCCACAGGTGGTTCATTCATAAGTTGACGAATGGCCTGCACGAGTTGATGGATGGCGACATCGTGATTGGCAAGCCGACCTTCTAGTTCTTGGAATTTCTTGGCAAGCTCTTTGTGGTTAAAGAGCAGTGCTCGGAGCTTCACAAACGCACGAACGACCAGCACGCTTACCTCAACCGCACGAGGTGAATTCAACACGCTGGCTGCCATGATCGCGCCGTGTTCGGTGAAGGCGTAGGGAAGCGATCGAGCATGTTTCAGACGCTGAAACCGATTTCCATCCGAAAAAAGAGCCTTTCGCTCCGTGGCGGTTATTTGAAACATGAAGTCATCGGGAAAGCGATCAATGTTACGCTGGACCGCTTGATTCAGACGTTTTGTCATTGACCCATAGAGCGCTGCCAAATCGCGGTCTAAAAGCACTTTTTGACCTCGGATTTCGAGGATCAAGTGTTTGATGTCGTCGTTTACGACTGCGATATCTGGCATGACATGCCTGCCGAGAACGGGAACTGGTCACAAATTGTGACCAGTTGGCTTCTGTTCAGTAAATCCATAAAGGAATGAGTAGCGCCAATCGTTTGACACTGAGGGAATACCACAAATTGCGAGCGCAAATTCGCTGCCATCGACTGGTCGCAATTTGCGACATCTTAACGATTGTTCACTGAAGCCGCCTAGTACCGATAGTGTTCCGGCTTGTAGGGGCCATCGGTGGGGATGCCGAGGTAGTCGGCTTGCTTCTTGGTGAGCTGGGTGAGCTTGACGCCGATGTGGTCGAGGTGGAGGCGGGCGACTTCTTCGTCGAGCTTTTTGGGGAGGCGATAGAGGCCGATTTTGTAGTTCTCGCTGTGTTGCCAGAGTTCAAGTTGGGCCATGACTTGATTCGTGAAGCTGTTGCTCATCACGAACGAGGGGTGGCCGGTGGCGCAGCCGAGGTTGACGAGGCGGCCTTCGGCGAGGAGGATCACGCTGCGGCCGGTGTCTTTGAAGGTGTAGCGATCGACGGTGCCGAGGTTGGCTGGTTTGATGTTGACCTTCTTGGCCTTGCCGGTTTTGGCTTGGTCTTCGAGCCAGGCGACGTCGATCTCGATGTCGAAGTGGCCGATGTTGCAGATGATGGCGTCGTTTTTCATCTGCTGGATGTGCTCGGGGCGGATGATGTCGCAGCAGCCGGTGGTGGTGACGAAGGCGTTGCCTTGCGAGGCGGCTTCTTCCATCGTGGTGACTTCGAACCCTTCCATCGCCGCTTGGAGGGCGTTGATGGGGTCGATCTCGGTGACGATCACGCGGGCACCGTAGCTCCGCATGCTGTGGGCACAGCCTTTGCCGACATCGCCGTAGCCTGCGACAACGACGACCTTGCCAGCGATCATCACGTCGGTGGCCCGCTTGATGCCGTCGGCGAGCGACTCGCGACAGCCGTAGAGATTGTCGAACTTGCTCTTGGTGACCGAGTCGTTAACGTTGATGGCGGGCAGCTTGAGCGTGCCGGCTTCGAGGCGTTGAGCGAGGCGATGGACGCCCGTGGTGGTTTCTTCCGATAGACCCTTGATGCCCGCGACGAGCTGCGGGAACTTGTCGAAGACCATGTTGGTCAGGTCTCCGCCGTCGTCGAGAATCAGGTTCAACGGCTGGCCGTCGGGGAAGTGCAGCGTCTGCTCGATGCACCAATCGAACTCTTCGTTGGTCATGCCTTTCCAGGCATAGACAGGAATATTTTTGGCGGCGATCGCGGCTGCCGCTTCGTCTTGCGTGCTGAAGATATTGCAGGAGCTCCAGGTGACTTCGGCGCCGAGTTCGATGAGCGTTTCGATGAGAACGGCCGTCTCGATGGTCATGTGGAGACAGCCGGCGATGCGGGCACCGGTGAGCGGCTTGGTCGGGCCGTATTTTTTGCGAAGCGCCATGAGGCCGGGCATCTCGTTTTCGGCCAGCATGATCTTTTTGCGGCCGAGATCGGCGAGGGAAAGGTCGCGGACCTTGTAGGGCAGCTTGGCGGTCGAGTCGGTGACCGGGCGGTTTTTGGTGGGAGCAGACTTTTCGGCTACGTGTTTATCTAGGACAGTGGACATTTGGGACTCGGGAATCGAGGCTCGGGATTGGGGGGTGATCAAATAGGATGGTAAGCGGATTTTGGGTTGGCTCATAGGGCTGGTTTTACGGACTTACGGTGATCGGGAAAGCGCTAAAGTTTGAAGTTTTTTCATTACGGAGAGCTTTAGTGATTTGTCTAAGATGGGTGACGGCTGGTGGTTGCGGCGAGGGGATTGTTGGGGTCTGCGCTAAACTTTAGCGAGGCTTTAGCGCCTTGACCTCCATGCTGCTGACATCAGCGCAACGTCTCCAATTTCGACTTCGTTAGCATTCAGAACGATCGACTAATAGCAATTGTATACAGACGCGCCAAGGACGACGAAATCCGGATGTCAGTGCGTTTTACTTTGGCCGCGACGAAATGATGCGGTATGATTGGAACCTTTTGAGGTAGGCCAATTATGAGCAGTGACGGGGAATGGAATTTCTACCAATACCGAGCCGTTCTGGCGTTTGGATTGCTGTTCGCCGGGCTGGGCATCTATTCCTGGTTTGACTTTGTGTTCCTGACAATCGGTCGTGAGGGCACAGCGGTCGTCTCAGAAGTTTATAAGACGCCGGGCCGCCGTGGAGATTACTGGCACATGGAGTTCAAATTCAAGGATGCGGCCGGTCACGAGCGAGTTGGTAAGTACAACTTGGGCGGTAGTTCTGGCGGAGCAACGGTAGGTTTAGAAATCCCAATTCAGTATTTGCCGAAGTGGCTGCTCGATGCTCCCGATGCCGCCCGTCCCAAGCAGGCGTTCAACTGGTTCGTGCTGTCGGCTTTTGGTCTGATTTCACTAGGGTTTGGAATTTTTGCTTACCGGGCGATATATCATTCCGACGAGCGCAGCATGGTGGTGAAACGCAAACGGCGATAAGGCGTCACAATTTACGAATTTGGGGAAATGGCGGATTTGGCGGTGGCTAGAAAATCGCGGACGTCTTTTTTGCCGGGGAACGATTCGACGCCGCTGGTGACATCGACGGCGTCGGGGTGGGCGGGCCTGGTTCTGGTTGGCGTAAAGGCCACAAGTACGAGGTATAATTGGAGCATCGAAAATGGAGAGGAGGGCCGAGATGGTAATCACCCTAACCCCACAGTTGGAGGCCGCCTTAGCGGAGCAATCTCGGCGGCGCGGAGTCGCCCCAGAGATCTTGGCGCTGGATACGCTCCGTGATCGATTTCTCCCACAAGGGCGCACGATCGAACCTCGCGATGAATGGGAGCAGAGGCTATTCGGGGCCGCACTCGATTGCGGCGTGTCCTTGCCTGATTCCGCCCTGAGTAGCGATGGTCTGTACGAGTAATGGCGATTCTCGTCGATATGCTACGATTGAGCGCTCAGTCATTCGCTTTCAAAGCTTCATCATGAGTAACGACGCTAAACAGCTAGTGAACGCCTTTTTCTCTTTGGACCCACAAGAGCGTTACGCAGTCATTGTCGAACTTGCTGGTATTTCTGAGGGTGACGCTGGGCCAGTTTCCGACGACGAACTGACGATCGCTGGGGCCGAGCTGTTCTCGATGTATGACGCCGAGGAGGCCAGCAGTGGCGACACCGAAACGCGGTGAGGTTTGGATTGTCGATATGGGCTATGCCGCCAAAGTGCGGCCTGCCCTGGTTCTCAGCGTTCCAATCACGGGCGATGAACGGGCCATTACCACGGTGATTCCACACACGACGAGCGTCCGCGGTACTCGGTTTGAGACTGCTTCCCATGTTCGATGGTTGAAAGATGGTGCTTTCGATTCGCAAGGGATCGGCACCTATCCCACAGCAAAGCTCATTCGGAAGCTCGGTGATTTACCTGCGGACCAGATGAACCTAATTGAACAATCTGTCCGGCTGTGGTTGGCTTTGCCACAGTAAGAACAAGGAAGTGAAGCGGCACTACCGCCCTTTTACGCGGGCAGTGCGTGACCTTTTTTGGGCGGGGAGGCGAGCAGCATACGGAGTGGTTTCCGGGCGCGGGGTCAAGTGGGGCGAAGTGAAGTGAGGCAGCCATCACATGATGTCGTTCGATGATGTTGTGCGTGAACTCCAAAGTCGCCCCGATTGCCATTTTCGGCCGGCAACGGGCTTTCCGAATATCCCGCGCGGCCTTCAGTTGCCACCTGATCTGAGCGAATTCTATTCGCGGTTTAGCGAGGCTCGGTTGTTTAGCGATGACGGCTACGACCCACGGTGTCACATCTTGCCACCAGCAGAATTTGTGCAAGTCGGTGAGGCGATTATGGCTAAGCCGACGACGGCTGGGATCGAACACTCTTGGTATACCCTGGCCCACGTTCAAGATGGCAACTATTTGGGAATCGATCTTTTGCCGCAACGTCTTGGTAGGTGTTACGATTGCTTTCATGAGACATATGGCTCACCCGGCTATTGTACGGTGATTGCGTTGTCATTCACCGAGCTTTTGAACCACCTCGCGAGAGCGGGGGGCGAAGCGTTTTGGCTAAGCGAGGATTTCCGAGGCTACGGCGATGCCTATGAGGGCAACGGCTGATGCGTAAAAAATTGCCGGGGTCAAAGCTATGAACGATCCAATTGTTGATGAAATTCGCAGGGTACGTGACGTCCATGCAGCCCGGTTCAACTACGATCTGGATGCTATTTTTCAGGACATTAAGGAAAGAGAAAAGAAGAATGGTCTTGTGTTTGTTCAGGGCGTCGCTCGTCAGACCTTGCTAAACCAGGCGCAGCAGTTGGGCGGGGCCATTCTTCCGGCCTCACACGATTCATTGTCAACAGAGGGGCCGGCGGCGGCTGAACGGTAGGAATAGCCGTTCGGGTTCAGCGCGTTTAGGGAAGGATTTGGTCTATGGATAGCTACAGCGAAGTGCGGCGTGTGCGCAAACAGATGTCTCAACAAGTTGGACACGACATTCGCAAGCTGATTGCGTCAATTAACGGTCGTTGGCCGGAGGATGCCGCTCGTGTCACTGATCCGGGAACGCAGGCAGAGCAATGTAACGCGCCTAAGACGTCGATTGCCGTTGTTGCTAGTGATCCATCGGCCCCGGCAGCACGGTAATCGTTGCCGTGCGGAGTTTTTGTGCGATTCCGAGAGGCTGAGCGCGCCCCTTTGGGGCTTTTGATCAATTTTTTGTTCGTTGACCCAGGCCTTCGCGAGCTGCGCTCGCTACGACCTGGGCTGACGAATTACGGCCCTTTGGGCCTCAGAACAAATGACTTTGGCGGCAGCGAGCAAGTCGTGGCGTGGACGGTCTATGGGATTGCGACCGTCATCTCTCGCTTACGCTTCGGGTTGGTATCCCGCCCAAATCATTCCTTGGGTTCACTTAGTTTGGCGAACGCTTCTTTGGCGGCGGCTAGAAAATCGCGGAGTTTGGAGGGGTCTTTTTTGCCGGGGGAGGATTCGACGCCGCTGGCGACGTCGACGGCGTCGGGGCGGGCGGTGAGGATAGCCTGGGCGACGTTGTCGGGGGTGAGGCCGCCGGCGAGGATGAGGGGGAGGCCAAGGAGTTTGTCGCGCTGGTCGCGGATTGAGGTCCAGTCGAGCGTTTGGCCGGTGCCGCCGTAAGAGCCAGGTTGATGGGCATCGAGAAGGACGGCGTGGGGAAGGCCGCCGTGTTTCGAGCACAACTCGAGATATTCCTTAACCGCATTCAAATCACTGTCTCGCCGCCGAAAGGCGCGAATGACGCGAAAGCTTTTTAGATCGGATGGGTCGGTGAACTTGCCTAGCCAGCGGTGATGCCAGGGCTCGGCTTTCGCAAGTTCCGCCTGACTGCGCGACATCAGGTCGAAATCTCTCCGCAATTCAGCAACAAAGTCGGGAGATTCATCGCCATGCAGTTGCACGCACGTGGCAGTGACTCGGGCGGCACAGTTAAAAATCGCTTCACGATTCGCGTTGACGAAAACACCAATGCGGACGGGCTTCAAACCGAGGGCTGTATCGATTGCCGCAGCCTGGTCTTGGGAGAGGTAGCGTGGGCTTTTTTCGTAGAAGTTGAGGCCGATGGCGTCGGCGCCGAGCTTCGCGGCGAGGAGGGCGTCGGCGGGCGTGGTGATGCCGCAGATTTTGATTTGGAACATCTGAAATGGAACGCGGCTTGGATTTAACGCAGAGACGTAAAAACGGAGAAAGGAAAGATTAACCGCGGATGGCGCGGAGGACGCGGATAAAGAGTGGCGCAGTTCTCCTTGGTATTATAGAGAAGGCTTGCTGGTTCGAGTTTGCGGGTTTTGCGGCCGATAATGGAAATGAGGGATTGTCGGGCGGTGGTGCGCTAGCATGGCTAGCGGGTTAGGTGTGTGCGGGGTCGGGAGACCCTCGCACAACAGAGGTGGCAGTGAGAAAGTGAGTAATGGCAGGCAAGATGCCTGCCCCACGTACCGGGACCAGGTTTGGTCCCGGCTAAGAAATTGGGTGGGGACAGCGGATGTCCAAATTGGGCAAAGAATTCGTGGCGGTGGAGCTGTGTGCTCTGCCAGTGGTAAGGCGCAGCTACCAGGCGGTAGTGGCGGGGCTGGCGGTGTTTATTTTGGCGCTGGTGGTGTGGCGCGAGCCGTTTAAGGGATATCTAGCCGAGGTGCATTTGAGCGGGCCGCAGGTGGAGGGAATCGACCTTACGGCGGCTGTGGGCTGGATCAAGCAAGCTGATAAGCATGTGGCGGCGGTGGCGACGGCGGCGGGGGAAATCTCGACGAAGCCGCAGATTCGGGCGACGTTTGTCGGTAATCAGGCCCATGCGGCGACGAACCATCTTGATTCGTTGGCGGAGAAGTTCCTGTTCCAGTATTTGCCCGATCAATTGCAGGGCTACCGGCATGCGACGCTTAACGAGCTTCGCAATGCGGCCCAGGCGGCTCACGAGCGCGAAGATCGGGCGCATTTGGCGCTCGAAAGCTTGCGGCAGCGGCAGTTGGCGGAGGTATTGAAGACGGCGGGGGAGCAGAACGCGAAAAAGGCGTCCGTAACAACTGAAAATGACCGGGGGACTGACAGCGGCCGCTCGCCAGCTGACTCGGCATCGCTGGTAGGCCCAGCGTCGTCCTCGTCACTAAGAGCGGCCACAGCCGGCAACGATCCGCGCGAAAAAACGCTCGATAAACTGCATTTGATGCGGTTGGAATTGGCCAGCTTGCTTGCGAATTTCACGGACGAGCACCCGGACGTGATCACGCTGCGGTCGCAGATCCAGGCAATTGAGCAACAGCTTGGGATTAGCAATGAGAGCCGGGAAGTGGCCAAGCCGGAGAGGACAGTTCGGCAGATGTCGGGCGTTTTGCCTGAAAAATCACCTTCCTCATCTTCAACGAATAACCTCGCTTCGGATGATCCGAAGACCCTCACCCTGCCCCTCTCCCAGAGGGAGAGGGGACCGGTCGCTGGCCAAACCACATCGCTCGATGGCGATGAGTCGGCGGCGATTTTGCAGGAACTAGCGGCGGCGAGCCGCGAGCGGCAGGAAGCGGAGCACAAGCTTAGCGATCGAATGCAAGAGCTTGCCAATCAAGGCAGTGCGTCGCAATGGTCGGCCGCGCCGGCGCATCTCGTAACGCGGATTGGCGGTACGCCGCGGACGCACACGATATTATTTGCGGCCCTGCTGGCGATGGTCTTTGGCGTCGTTATTTTCCGCGCTGCGGAAGGCGATGGCTGCGTGGCGAAAATCGATACGACGGGCGTGCTGGCCAGCAGCCTGGAATTGCCCGTCATTGGCAATCTTCTGGCATTGCGAGACGCGGCTCGGCGAATGCGGCAGCGATTCCTGACGCCGCGGCGATTGCACTATGTCGTCTTGGCGTCGGAAATCGTCGTCGGTTTCGCGGTTCTCGCCTGTGTCGGAGCTATTTTCTGCGAACCCACGCTAGCCCGGCAGGTTGTGGCCGATCCGTTTGGGACGCTGTCGGAAGTGGCGGGGCGGTTTGGGCACTGAAAAAAAGGCTGAAGGCTGAAGGCTGACGGCGGAAGGCTGAAAACGGTGAGATTGAGCCTTCCGACTTTCGTCCACACGCAATTCTTCTCCATGACGGCAGCGTTTATGTAGACCGTGGAATCTTCGGAAGCGGTAAGGTCGAGCTACAGGCGCGTCCCTGCGGATGTCGATGGAAAGGGACAGCGCCTGCCGGCGGTTCGCGCCGACGGCGGCGTGCTAGCGAATGTTTGGCGGAGCGAGGCGGGAGCCTCGCGGAAGCGCGTTCTCCGGGAGGACCCTGGGAACGAGAAGTCGAAGCGATCGAAAGGCAAGGCAGGAGCCGACCCGCGAGGCGGGTGCCACAGGCGGTGCGTTCCTGGGTAGGAAGCCGGGAGCGGGCAAAACGTGCTACTTCCTATGCAACGGAAAATTCGTGCGGCGTTGATTCTTGCCGCGGCTCGGGCCGCGGGGAAACTCGCTGCGGCCAAGGCTGTGACACCAGACGGCGGGCGCGATCGCCTGCCTCCTAAGGTTATGTACGAAAGCCATTTTTTGTTGTCGCACCGCCCGTTCACCCCAGCGCCGCGAGCGGATGCGTATATCCCGACCGGCTCGCAGGAGCACGCGCGGCAGACGCTCGTGCGGTGCATCGATCGGGCCGAAGGGCCGGGGCTGATCATTGGACCGGCGGGAACCGGCAAGTCGCTGCTGTTGCACCTTTTGGCCGCGCATTTCCATGGCCGGTTTCAGGTGGCACACTTGGCGGGCGCACGGCTGTGTACACGGCGGGCGCTGTTGCAGAACATTTTGTTCGAGCTGAAGCTGCCGTTTCGCGACATGGACGAAGGCGAGTTGCGGCTGAGCCTCGTCGATCATCTGGAACCGCGATCGGGCTCCTCGGACGGCCTGCTGCTGCTCGTCGATGAGGCGAATGCGTTGCCGCTGCGGCTCTTAGAAGAAATTCGCTTGCTGACGAATGTGGCTCACGACGGCCAAGCCCGGGTGCGCATCGTATTGGCCGGAAATATGGCGCTCGAGGAGCGGCTGACGAGCCCGAAGCTGGAATCGTTTCATCAGCGAATCGCGGCGAGATGTTATTTGCAGCCGCTGGGACGCGATGAGACGATTTACTATGTGCAGGAGCAGATTCGCCGCTCTGGAGCAAACGCCGGCGGGATTTTCACGGCTGATGCCCTGGCCGCGATTCATACGGCGACCGACGGCATCCCGCGGTTGATCAACCAGGTTTGTGATCACGCGCTGATGCTGGCGGCGCTCGGCCGCAAGCGGCAGATCGACGCTGCCGGCATCGAGGAGGCGTGGGCCGATTTGCAGCAGTTGCCGATTCCGCTGAATGAGACGCCGCTGGCGGCGAGGAGCAATGCGCCAGCGCAGAGCGGCATTGTTGAATTTGGGCAACTGTCTGACGTGACGACTGAGCGGCGAGTGGACGGGGGACAGGGGACAGGCATCGGCAATCAGCAGCCAAATAGCGAATTGGCTGCGTCAGCGATGGCGAGCTTGGAATCGATTAGCCGCACGATCGATACGCTCAACATTGAATCCATGACGGGCGGCATCGTTGTGGGTGACGGCTTGGAAGACTTCAATCCAGCCGCCGAGAGCGGAACGGAAGTTGAGTTGTTCTTCCACGGGGCGCATGATCCGTTCGGTGGCCAGTGGGATGAAGAGGAAGTTGTTTTGGACCGCTATGCGTCGCTGCAAGATACGGCTCTCCGCCGGCAGCGAGTGACGAGCGAAGAGGGGCAAGCGATTGGGGCGGCGATCACGGCTGCGCTCGACAGTGGTCGAACTGTAAGCCAGCCGATCACGCCGGTTGCCGATATGTCGTGGATGCAGCAAATCGATGAAGCGCCGATCAGCATTTCGATCGACGCGAATTTTTCGCCGGCGAGCGATCCGCTGTTACCTGAAGAGCCGGCGGTGGTCATACCAACTTTGCGGCCGCTGCAGTCGGTTGGGGGGGATGATCGCGACATTATTGTGATCGACGACGAGCAGCCGCGAAGGGCAACGCCGCCCGCGCGGCCGAAGCGAATGGAGTACCGGCAGCTGTTTAGCAAGTTGCGAGAGGCGGCGAAGTGAGTGGAGAGACGAGGGTGAGTAGGTGAGTAGGTGAGTAGGTGAGTAGGTGAGTAGGTGAGTAGGTGAGTAGGTTGATGGGGACGAAGTTATGGCTCGAATGCTGCAAGCGCTGAAAAACCTAGAGGCGAAGGAAGCTCGCCCGCAGACGAATCGCGCTGCTGCATCGCCAGCGGGGAGTGCTGTCGCTGCGACACCAGCCACGGTCGCGACGACATCGGCCAATCCATCGAGCACCACTTCTGTCGCTCCGCGAATTATTGAGGTCGTGGACCAATTGGATGCGGTTGTGGCTCATGAGTTGGGCGGCGCTACAGCGCCGATTTCTTCACCGGCATTTGTGCCAGCGCCGGATTTCGCATTCGCTGACTTTGCCTTTGTGGGGCAGCCGAAGACGGGTGCGTCGCCGGTCCCGACGCTCGCATCGATTCCTCAAGCCCAGCCGGAAGCAAAGACAACGCCTGCTGCTGGCGCCGCAAGAGCGCCGTGCGACTTGGAGCGGCAGGTCAAACGAACGCTGAACGATCGGATTCGCTCGCAGCCGCTGGTTGATCTTGTTGATCGTCTGGTTCGCGACATGGAGCAGACCGAGAGCAAGATTTTGGCTTTTGTCGGCGTTGGCGCCAGTGACGAATCGCACTTGCCCATTTTGCAGGCCGCGATGGTGCTGGCCGAGAAGAGATCCAAACGCGTGTTGCTCATCGACGGCGATATGTCGGGCCGCGCTTTGAGCGACGGCTTGGAATATGGCAGGTGTCCGGGCTGGAGCGAATTGAGCGCTGGCGAGGCGGAGATCACAAGCGTTTGTCAGGCGATGGCGGCGAAGCAGTTGTCGTTTGTCCCGGCGGGACAGATGTCGCCGGCCACGGGGTCAGCGGCCGAGGAATCGCTAGAAAAGGCGCTGCGACAATTGAAGGCGGATTTCGATTGCATTCTGATCGATGCCGGCAATGCGAATAATGACTTCGTTTCTGCCCTGGCACAGGCCAGCGATGCGGCATACCTTGTAGTGGAACTCGGCGCCGTGGAAACAAACACGGCGCAAGCCGCGCTGGCCGGACTGCGGGCGGCGGGGGCGCGAGTGCTCGGTTGCATCGCTACGTAACGATTGGTCGAAAAAGGGGACTCGCGCCGAACACATAGGCGGCATGCGAGCTCCCGGTCCCCTTTTTCAACACCGCGGCAAAATGCCCAATTATCTTGTCACCGGCGGCGCGGGCTTTATCGGCTCGCATCTGGTCGAGGCTCTGGTCCGGCGCGGCGATCGCGTGCGCGTGCTGGATAACTTTTCGACGGGTAAAGTTGAGAATCTTGCCGAGGTTGCGGACGACGTCGAGTTGCGTTCAGGCGACGTGTGTGATGAAGCGGCAATGCAGCGGGCTGTCGCTGGCTGTGAGGTCGTCTTTCATCAGGCGGCTCTAGCATCGGTGCCGCGGAGCTTGGAAGAGCCGCTGGCGACGCACGCGGCGTGTGCGACGGGGACGCTCGTTGTGCTACATGAGGCGCGGAAGGCTGGCGTGCGGCGAGTTGTGTATGCCGGCAGCAGCAGCGCGTATGGAAACCCGCCGCATTCGAGCGCGCCAAAACGCGAAACGGATATGCCGTCGCCGTTGTCGCCTTATGCGGCGGCGAAGTTGGCGGGCGAGATGTATTGCCAGGCGTTTTGGAAAAGTTACGGCTTGGAAACCGTCGTCCTGCGGTATTTCAACGTCTTTGGACCGCGGCAAGATCCAAGTGGACCTTATGCCGCGGTGATTCCATTGTTCATCAAGGCGATTCTGGCGGGCAAGCAGCCGGTGATTTTTGGCGACGGTGGTCAGACGCGGGATTTTACGTATGTTGAGAACGTCGTGCAGGCGAATTTGCTGGCGGCCGCGGCTGAGGGCGCGGCTGGGCAGACTCTTAATATCGGGAGTGGGGTTGCGTATTCGTTGTTGGAAGTGCTGGGCGAGATAAACTCGATTTTAGGAACGCAGGTGGGGCCGCACTTTCAGCCGGAACGGGCGGGCGACGTTCGCGATAGCTTGGCTGATATTTCGCGAGCGAAAGATGTGCTGGGATATGCACCCGCAGTCGGATTTGTCGAAGGGCTGCAGAGAACGGCGGATTCGTATCGCGGAAAAGGGCTTTAGATTTTAGGCTTTAGTCTTTCGAGGGTGATGTTCAACGTCGTTCTGTTGCTAAAGCCTAAGAACTAAAGCCTAAAGTCTTATCGCATGCGGACTCTTGTAACTATCGCGACTTACAACGAGATCGAGAATCTGCCGCGTCTGGTGGACGAGATTTGGCAGGTTGCACCGCAGGCAGACATTCTGGTGATTGACGACAACAGCCCGGACGGAACGGGCAAGTGGTGCGACGAGAAAGCCGCGAGCGAGCCACGACTCAAATGCATGCACCGGGCGGGCAAGCTGGGGCTGGGGACGGCCACCATTGCCGGAATGAAGTACGCCATTGAGCACGGGTACGACTACGTGCTGAATATGGATGCCGATTTCAGCCATCACCCGCGGCATGTGCCGGCGATTTTGGCGGCGATGGAGGGTGTTGGCGGTGAGGGCAACCAGCACGGCACCGATGTTTCTATTGGCTCGCGCTATTGCCCAGGCGGCGGCACAAAGGATTGGCCATTCAAGCGACGGCTGATGAGCTGGGGCGTCAATACTTATGCTCGCTGTCTGCTCGGCCTGAAGCCTCGCGACACGAGCGGCGCTTTTCGCTGCTACCGCGTCTCATTGCTGAAAAAGCTGGACTTCTCGAGGATCAAGAGCCGCGGGTATTCGTTCCAGGAAGAAATTCTGTGGCGGCTGAAGCGGGTGGGAGCGCGGATGAGTGAGACGCCAATTGTTTTTGCCGATCGTGAACTCGGCCAATCCAAAATTAACAAGCAAGAAGCGATTAATGCGCTCGTGATCATTCTCAGGTTGGGCGTGGCGAATTGGATTGGTATCTAGGCCGCTAGTTATTCGCCGCTACGAATCGGCTGAGAGTATTGAGGTTACGGATGAAGGTTTGGGTGGTGATGACGCGGCTGACATCATTCGGCGATTGCGTGCCCGCACGGAGGCGGCCGGATTCGGCCCAGGCGCCGCGGGAGTCGAGCGAGTCGATGGCGGCGCGGGCGGCGGAGGAGAGCGCGGGAGATGATTTGTATTGTTCGGGCTTTTGCGAGGGCCGCAACTTGGAGGGATCGGTGGCGAGCAGCTTGTTGTAGTCCTCGCGGAGCTTGGGCACGTTGGACGTGGTGATGAAGCCGTAATGCGTGGGCAGGTCGTTGTCGGTATAGACGAGCTCGTATTGCCTGGTGAAATAGAGCGGCTTGTTGGTCTTCAGCTCAAAGAAGCGGGCGATTCGGCCGCTGGAGAACTGCGATTTCTCCAAGTAATCGAGGGCGAGCGGAATCGGCGCGAGGTATTTTTTGTCGCCGGTGTGGCGATAAACGTCCATGAGAATGCGAATGGCGCCCTGTGATTCGCCGCCGGTGATGCTGGGTGGCTCGAATTTTCTTGCCCAGGCGGGCTGCATCTTGGCGTTGTATTGCTGAGCCCAGGCGGGCTGCGGCTCGGGCATTTGAGCGAGAATCAAAAAGTCGCCGCCTTTGGCAGCCGCGGCGGAATAGCGCTTGTCACCGTAAATATCAGCCGCTTCGAAGAGCGTCTCGATGACGTCGGCCTGAGCATTGTCGTTGAGCGTGTAGTAGCTCTGATAGTTGACGCCGGGAAATGTTCGCGGCCAATCGTCGGGATAATTGGCTTTGACGACCGGAAAATCTTCGGCTTTGGGCGGAGCGCTGAACCGCTGTGGCCACGCGCCGTTGGGATATTGAACTTTGACGATGTTATCGAGCGCGAACAACGTCGCTTCGTGAATTGGGGCGTCTTTGAAGCCCAGTGCGCGATCGACGTGCATCATGAATTGCGTCGCCGACTGGCTCTTGTTGTCGTCGAATGTGGAAGCGTTGCGCGCTCGTTCGCGCGCCGGGCCATCGACGCGGTAGGCGTGGTTTTTCCGCTGCTCGGGGTCGAATTCCATGTATTCAGCCCAGCAGCCGCTGTGGAGTTGGCCTTTGACGAGCGCACGAGCCGTTTGGACGGCCGCATCGAGCAAGTACTTGTCTTTTGTCCTCTCGTAAGCGGCGAGAAAAGCTTCGCCGACGGCTGGCGTTCCCGGCGGCTGAAGCCAGGCTTGCGTCGCGGTGGCTTTTTCTTCGCCCTCGCGGAGGGAGAGGTCTTCGCTGTAACGCCAGAGGTAGCCGCCGTCAGCCGAAACCTTGTCGCAGAAGAAGGCGACGGCCTTCTTCATCGCCGCGGCGGCTTCGTCCTTGGTGGGTGGCTGCTGAGCGCGGGTTGCGAGCGGCAGAAGCAGGATGAGAGAGGCGGATAAGTGGAGTGATTGGCGGTTCATGGCGAGGAGTGGGGGAGGGGGAGAGTGGGTGAGAGGGAGCGTGCGGACGCGTCGTATCACCCGATGTTATGTCGCGCTGAGTACTTAGCACCGTAGATTATGCTTTAGGCTAATAGCATAACGGTTCGCGGGGCCGCGAAGCGAGTTATGCTGGAAGCATAACCTAACTATTTGCCGACGCCCCATGCCCTCTGCGAACGACAACAATCCGGCGATCGGCATCGATCTGGGAACGACGTTCTCGGTCATCTGCAAGCTCGACGACACGGGCCGACCTCAGACGCTGATTAATGCCGAGGGAGACAAAATCACGCCGAGCGTGGTGTTTTTCGAGGGAGAGGATGTCGTCGTCGGCAAGGAAGCGGTCAAAGCGGTCGCGACCGACGCGGACGCTGTCGCGGAATGTGCGAAGCGCGACTTGGGGATGCGATTTTTCCACAAGCAGCTCAGCGGCCGGCGGTTCCCGCCGGAGGCGCTGCAGGCTTGGGTGCTGAATAAGCTCCGCATCGACGCGGAGCGGCAAATTGGCAAGTTCAGCAAGGCCGTTATTACCGTCCCAGCTTATTTCGACGAAGTCCGCCGCAAAGCGACGATGGACGCGGGGTATATCGCAGGTCTGGAAGTTCTGGACATCATCAATGAGCCGACAGCCGCTGCCGTGGCCTTTGGCTTTCAGCAAGGGTTCATGAAGCCTGGCGAGGGGGGCGGCGAGCGGAAGAAAATCCTCGTCTACGACTTGGGCGGCGGGACATTTGATGTCACGGTGATGGAAATTGGCGGCAAAGACTTCAATGCCCTGGCCACCGACGGCGATGTGATGCTGGGGGGCAAGGATTGGGACCAGCGCCTGGTCGATTTTGTCGCCGAGGAGTTTATACGAAAGTTTGGCGTCGATCCGCGCGAGGATGCGAACGCCCATGGTCGCCTGTGGCGGGAATGCGAGGACGCTAAGCGAACGCTTTCCGCGCGGACGAAGGCGACGGTTGCCTGCGATTACCAAGGCCACGCCGTGCGGGTTGAGGTCACTCGACCGCAGCTCGAGGACATGACCCGTGATCTGTTGGATCGCACATCGTTCACAACGCGGCAAACGCTGCAGGCGGCAGGTCTGGAATGGTCGGACATCGATCGCGTGCTGCTCGTCGGCGGCTCCAGCCGGATGCCCGCGGTGCTTGAAATGCTGCGGCGGATCTCCGGCAAAGAGCCGGACTGCTCGGTTTCGCCCGATGAAGCGGTGGCTCACGGCGCGGCACTGCACGCGGGGCTGTTGCTATCGATCTATCAGGGCAAGTCGCCGTCGTTTCGCATTCGCAATGTCAATTCGCATAGCTTGGGCGTCGTCGCGACCGATGCGCGCACGAAACGGCCTCGCAACGCGATTCTGATCCCGCGCAACACGCCGCTGCCTATCGTCGCGCGGCGGATTTTCAAGACGCACAAAGCTTCGCAGCGGTCGATTCTCGTGCAGATCGTCGAAGGCGAGAGCTTGTCGCCGGATGATTGCTCGCAGCTTGGCAAATGCTCCGTCCGCAATCTGCCCGAAAGCCTTCCGGCCCAAACGCCCATTGATGTCCGCTTTCGCTACGAGGAAAACGGTCGCCTGACGGTCAACGTCCGCGTCGAAGGCACGACGAAAGAGCTGCTGCACGAGATCACGCGCGAAAACTCGCTCACGCCGGAGCAGCTCGATAGCTGGCGGAACCACATTTGCGGATTGGATCCCGCTCAGACGAAACAATCGATTGCACCCAAACCTGCTCTGGCTCAACCCGCCGCCGCAGCGCCAAAAACGGCCACGGTGCAACCGGCTGCGGCGGCAACAAAATCCGCTGCAAAACCTGCAGCTTCAGCGATCGACCTGGCCAGCCTGGCCGCCGAAGTGCTCGAGGCCGACGAAGAGGATGACGCTGCTCAACCGGCCGCCGATCCGCGCGGCGACTTTATCCGCACCCGCTACGCCGAAGAACAAGCCCGCCTGAAAGGCACCTCCAACGACCCCAAACGCTCCGACGAGTTGGCGTTTCAGTTCATCCTGAAGGAATTTACGCTCCGGCGGCAAGATTTGGAGTCGATTCTCAAAAGCAGATGGAGTTGAGTCGATTGTTTTTCCATAATCGGCCGTAACGCCGCTAGCTCTTGCCGGCCATTTGTCGTCAACTGTGTCGGAGAAGGTGTGGCGTTGGCCCTTTAGTTTGGAATGGAACGGTTGCCCTCCCGGCTGTCAGTTGACTATAAAAAGTAGAAGTCGGTTAGCGTTTCTTTTTTGTTAGGTGTCACGCTGTACGATGTCTAATACCGCGCGCGGACGGGCCGGGTCGGCTTTGCTGTCGATCGATCGGCAGTGTGATGAGTTCGAGCGGAATTGGCTCAATGGGCAACAGCCGCGAATCGAGGAGGTCCTCGCGCAATTGCCGGCGGATACCCAGGCAGTCGCGTTTCGCGAGCTGTTGGCGATTGAGTTGGATGTGCGGCGGCAGAAGGGCGAGGAAGTCAACGCGGATGAATACCGGCAGCGGTTTCCGGAGCGGACAGCCGTTGTGGATGAAGTGGTCGCGATGCTCGCGCGCGACCTGGCCGAAACTTCGCCGCTGAGCTCGCCCAGCGACACGACACCGAGCTCGGCGACGACGTCGACACGCTATGAGCAGCTTCGATTTTTCCGTCGCGGCGGTCTGGGGGCATTGTACCGGGCGGTCGATGAATCGCTGCACCGGGAGACGGTCGTCAAGTTCATGAACGAGCAGTGCGAGAAGGACCCTTCTCTCGTCGCGCAGTTCAAAGTGGAAGCGGAGGTGACCGGGCGGCTCGATCATCCGGGCATCGTGCCCGTATATGGCATCGGACAGGATTGGCAGGGACGGCCTTTCTATGTCATGCGGATGATCAACGGCCGCGAGCTGAAGCAGGCGATTGTTGATTATCACCACGGCGGCCAGTTGAAGCCCGTCATGCCACACGCACTTAGTGGCGGCCATCGGCGGCAGATGCTCTGCAATTTGCTGGAGCACCTGGCCAACGCGTGCAACACCGTGGCCTATGCCCACCACGTTGGCGTCGTCCACTGCGATATCAAGCCGGCCAACATCATGATTGGCAAGTATGGCGAGACCTTCGTGCTCGATTGGGGCTTGGCGACGAATTTCGAGCGGTCGAGCACGTTTTTTTCGCCCAACGAGCCGACGATGCGGCCGCATTCGGCGACGGGGAGCTCGACCAGCGGGCAGCGCGGCGGGACGTATGGCTATTCGAGCCCCGAGCAAGTTCTGACCGATGGGCCTCTCGGACCGACGAGCGATGTCTATAGTCTGGGAGCGACGCTCTATGAAATCATCACCGGTCAGTCGCCGTTCAACGGACGCGACCCGAACGTCCGCGAGTTGATTCGCAGCGGCGAATTTCCGCCGCCGCACAAGTTGCAACGAGACGTCTGTCCAAGATTGGAAGCGATTTGCCTCAAAGCGATGGCCCTCGCGCCGCAGTCGAGGTATCCGACCGCGAAGTTGCTCGCTGACGACTTGAACAACTGGATGCGCGACGAAGAAATCACCGCGGTTCCCGACCGCTGGTTCGATCGGCTGTCGCGGGTTGGCCGCCGGCATCGCGGATTGACGGCGGCGGCGTTCATCTTGCTGACTACGTTCCTCGTCGCGGCCGGCTGGATCGACCGCATGTGGCAAGCGCAGAACTTCCAAAAGAAAACGTTCCTGGCCGAAAAACAGGGACTCGAAACCGCCCTGAACGTGTTCGAGGATATTTGCCAGCCATTTGCCAACGGTGAGATGAACAACCTCGGTGATCTTAGGCGGATCGCACAGAAGATCAAGAATTTCACCAGTTACTGTCTGGCAAACTTTCCCGACACCGAAGGCATGCAGTTTCACACTGCCCGCGTATACGAGCTCAGGTCCATTATTTCCCACGTCGTTGATAACAATCTCGATTCTGCGTTGGCCGATTTGCGGCAGGCTGAGGAGCTCTACCGCAAATCGCCGGCGAGCATGACGGAGAAGTTCGACCGCGATAAGCGGCTGGCGCACAATCATCTCAACCAAGGACGATTGCTTATCGATTTACAGAAGTGGAGCGAAGCCCGCGGGATTTGTGAATCTACGGCTGAAAACTTGCAGCGTTTGCGCGCCTCGCAACCGGACGACAAGGATGTACAGCGTCTTTTGGCGGAGGCTTATCATTGCTTGGGCGAGACGTTCTTGAATCAACCTGCCGAGGGAGCGGCGCGGCAGCAGGCACTCATTGACGCCGAAAGCCGCTTTACGGAAAGCAAGAAAATTCGCGAGCAGCTTGTCGCCACAACGAGCGGCGAAGACAGTCGCAACCACATCCGCGATTTGGCGCGGAGCCTGGGTTACCTAGGGGACGTCTATTGCTACCAGGGCGAAATTCCGAAGGCGGCGCAGGCTTACGAAGAATCGAAAAAATATCGAGAAACGCTCTACCGGACGATGTCGAGCGATCCGGAGCATCGGTTTCAATATTCTCGGGCACTCGCGAATTTCGGCCGACTGGAACGCGGCTACCGGGGCGATCTAAAGTCGGCGATTGAGAACTTGGAAAAAGCGGCCGATTTTCAGCAGGGTTTGCACGATTCGTTTCCCGAAGTGGCAGTGTTCGAAAGCGATTTGGGCGACACGCGGAACACGCTGGCCGAAGTTTATTTAATGGCGTCAGTGAATGAGCCGCAGCGGGCCGATGAACTGCGTCAGAAAGCTCACGCAGCAGCCGAAGCGGCCAGCCAGATTTATGGCCGGCTCGAAAGGCAAAACTCCGGAAGTGGCGCCAGCGGCCTGGCTCAAAGCCTCCTATTGCTGGATCTGGACGGCACGGCCAGCGCCGATGAAGCCCGTCGCCACGCGCAGGACGCGGAAAAACGGCTAAATTCGATGAACCCCGAGGAAACGCTGGGCGGCAGCGATCTCGTCACGCTGGCGATGGCCCGCTCGATTCAAGGACAGCTCGATGCGGCGCTGCGAGCGCTGAAGCTCGCCGTGCAGCGCGGCGAGAATACCGCCTACCGCTTTGAGCAGCATAGGAAACTAGCATTCAAAGCGCTGGCTGATGACGACAAGTTCGGTCCACAGTTTGACGCGCTTGTTAAAAAGGTCCGCGCCGGGCTGACGTTGCAGTAGTCGTCGTTCCTTATTTAATCGCTTCTTCCCAAATCTGGCGAATGAGTCGCAGCTTGCGCTCGACGGTGCGGACGGTGCAATTGAGTTTTTGGGCGATTTCGGCGCTGGTGTAGCCTTCCATTTTGGCGACGGCGACGGCTTGCAGCGTGGCGTCGCCGAGCATTTCCAGCAGCTCGTCGAATTCTTCGGCGACTTGGAGCGAAAACTGCGGCGTGGGTTCGCGGCCAATGACCTCTTGCAGGGCGCCTTCGGCGCTAGCTTCATCGAGCACGGCGTGGTCGCGGCCGCCCCGCTTCAAGCGCTGAGCATGGCGGGCGGCATGAATCGCTTTGTGGGCCGTGATGGTTACCAATAGCCGCCAAAGGTCCTCGCGGTCGGCCAATTGTGGATAGCGACCGGCGGCCGCGCCACGGCAGAAGCTCTTGAATGCCGAGAGGGCCACGTCTTCGTCGTCGGTGTGCCGCCTCAATCGGTTGGGCAACCGCTTATGCGCGAGCTGCACGAGCTGCTGGAAATAGCGTTCCCAAAGCCCCTGAGCCGCGTCTTGATTTCCGGCTTGCAGCTCGCGAATCCAGACGGAAATGGCAGGGTCGGGATTCATGAGGGGCGGGGCCGGTTGCGGCGGCGGGGCATGTGTTTCGAACCACTATCATAACTTCGCTGCTGCCGTCGATGGTCATCGCGACGAAAGGAGCTGACGTAGTGCGTTTTGGATCTCGGAAAAGGCACCTTCCCAGTCGCCGAGGGATTTTTGGCGGAAGAGGCGCATCGTGGGGTACCACGGGGTGTCGGAGCGACGGAGAAGCCAACGCCAGTCGGGGGCGAAGGGGAGAATGGTCCACGTGGGTAGCCCTAGGGCGCCGGCAAGATGGGCGATGGAAGTGTCAGAAGTGATGATCAGGTCGAGGTTGTTCATGATCGCGGCGGTATCCATAAAAGCGCCGTGGGTGGTGTCGAAATCGCCGAGATCGGCGATCTCAGCTTGGTGGCGGGCCGCAGCCGAGTAGCGGCTTGCGTCAGCCAACTCATTTTGTCCCGCGCCCTTTTGGATGCTTATGAACCGAACGCCGGGAATCTGAGCGAGCAGTTGATAGAGATTGAGCGGGATGTCTCGGCGGCGAGAAGTATGTGTTCCCGCGCGGCCGTGCCAGTTGATACCGATGCGAAAGCCGCGGAAATCCTTGAGGTGGTGACGCCAATGAGCAACGAGCGCTGGGTCCGCGAAGAGGTAAGGCACAGCGGCGGGAATCGTTTCGAGCGTTGTTTTGAGAATTCGCGGCAGACTGAGAAGAGGGGCGTGAAAGTCGCAGTCGGGAAGCGCATCGCCCTCGGCAATCAAGCGGTCGATGGAAGGTTGGCTGGCGAGGAGTCGTACGAGTTGCGGCTGGCATTCGACGATGACGGTGGCTCCGAGATTCTTGATTACAGCCGCGAAGCGAATGAACTGAAGGGTGTCGCCGAAGCCTTGTTCGGTGTGTAACAGAATGGTTCGTCCCTCGAGACGTTCGCCTTCCCAACGAGGAATGGCAATCGATCGCCGGGGAATCTGACCAGTGTCCCAGCGCGATTCATATTCGATCCAGCCGTGCTCAAGGTCGCCAGTGAGAAGTTTTCGTCCGGATTCGCTGAAGAGGGGGGTGGCGGGATTTGGCATTAGTGCAATGGCCTGGCGGTAACACTCGCCGCTTTCGTCGAGCAGTCCCTGGGCCGTCAGGGCGTTGCCGAGGTTGTGGTGGGCCTCGCCGTAGGTCGGACGAAGCTCGATTGCTCGCCGAAAACAGGACATGGCTTCGGCGACCGATTCCTGGGCAGAAAGGACCGTGCCAAGGTTGTTGAGGGCCTCGGCGAAGTCGGGTTTGAGCTCGATCGCGCGCCGGTAGCAGCGCGCGGCTTCTTCGAGTTGCTCGTCGGCCTTTAGCGCGGAACCCAAGCTGTAGAGAATCGCTGCTGAGTTGGGTAGCAGGTCGTTCGCACGGCGGAGGGCGGCAATCGCCTCGACCGGGCGGCCCTGATCCATGAGGACCGTCGCGAGGTTGTTTAGCGCGCGGACGGAGTTGGGCTGGATGGCGATCGCCTGTCGATAAGCCGCGATGGCGTCGTCGAGTTTCCCTTGCTTATGGAGGGCAAAACCGAGAGCAAAATAGGCGTCTGCGAAATTGGGCCTCGCATTAAGTGCCCGATGGAAACAAGCGATCGCGTCGTCAATGTTTCCATCTTTTTGTAAGGCCAAACCGAGATTGAGATGCGCGGACGCGAAGTTCGGATTTATTTCTAGCGCTTTTTCATAGGAAGATCGCTCCTCGGCGAGATTTTGAAACTCGCCATGAGCAATTCCCAGGCTGTTCCAGGCCTCGGCAAGTCGCGGATTTAGCTGCACGGTGCGACGCAGATATTCGATCGCCCCTTGCGGGTCCCCATTGTCGAGCAAGGTTACGCCAAGATTGCAATGCGCCTCGGCTGAATCGGGCCGGGATTCCAAGGCATGGCGAAAGGACTCGATAGCGAGTTCGAGCTGGCCTTGTTGCTTATAGACAAGTCCTAAATTGGAGTGCGCATCCGGAAAATCGGGTCTGACTGCGAGCGCTTCTTGGATGAACTTGATGGCCTCGGAAGAACGTCCTGTTTGATGCGCGACGAGGCCAAGAAGATGAAGCGCGTCGGGTTGCCCCGGCTGCTCCGAAATGATTTGGCGGTAGATTTGCTCGGCTTCGTGAAATCGGCCTGCATTATGAAGCCCTACTGCTGCCGACAAATTGCGGAAAACGTTCGACATGAAGCCGCATTATCGGCGGCGTAGCGGTGGCGGCAATAAGAAGCGGCCACCTTTCCGATTTCCTTGTCGGGCCATGGCCTGATTTGGCCCTTATCCGTGGGAACTGGAAGATTTTTGTTTTTTGGGCGAATTTTCCTCTATCATGATTGGCAGGGTTGCTATGGGCCTTGGAAACAAATCATTAAACCGCTGCCGCGCGAGGAGTTTAGGGATGGTATGCCCGGTTTGGTCGATTCTGGCTTCGGTCGTTTTGGTTGGGCTTGTTGGGACAGCCGGTGATGCCCGGGCGGCCGACCCGGCGGCGGCGAAGCTGGCGGCGAAGGAGCTGTTGGAGAAGGGGTGGGGCAAGACGGCGGCGGCGAGGGAAGTGGTGGCTGATTGTGACTTGAATTCTCAGCCGCTGGCGGGCGATTTCCGCGTGGCGCTGGCGCATTGGCTGGCGCTGATGAACCAAAATCAGTACGACAAGGCACTGAATGGCCTGGAGACATTTTTCAAATGCGAGCCGCCGGCAGGGTCGCGTCTGGTTGGACTGCGGGCGAAGGCGTGGATTGAGGTCGTAAAGAAAAATTATGTGGCGGCGATGGAAACGGGCGAAAGCGTGGCGGAGGCAGTCGGCCCGGGGCCGAATACGGCTGGCGGTACCGTTCCCGCGGCACACGCGGAGGCGATAGCGTTCTTAGGGCATCTGGCGGGATTTCTGGAAGGCCCGGCTGAGAAAAATGTCGATCCGAGCATGCGGAAGAAGTGGGAGGCGGCGGTCGTGGCGCGGTTCGATGAGCCGCGGATCAAGGCGTTTCAGGAAGCGAAGGCGGTGGTCATCGGGGAGTTTCAAAAGTGGACAGGTGAGGCGGCAGGGGCCACGGATGAGGGCAAGGCAGACGACGAGGCCGAAAAACAGAAGAAGCTTGCCAAGCTCGCCGACGACAAAGAGAAGCTAGAGAAAGATGCCGCCAAGTCGGAGGAGAAAGAAAAGCAGTTGCAGGAAGAACTGAAGAAGACACTGGCGGAGATCGAACGCCGCGATGGGCTACTTGTTAATCGCCAGACCCTGCTGCAAAACAGTTTGACAACGCTTTCCAACCAGGCCGGCCAAGCTCAGGCCAATGCCGACCAGCAACGTGCTCAGGCCGCGCGCGAGCAAAACGCCACCAGTCGCGAGCGATACCAATTCAACGCTCAGCAGGCGATGAACACCGTGAGCAACTATCAGACGCAAATGGACAACGTGCGCCTGCAAATGGCAGACGCAACGGCTCAGCGGAATTATCTGCAGCAATTGAAGCAGCAGGCACTGGGCGGAGCCAACATTCAGGATCAGTTGCTGCAACAGCAGCAGAAACAAATCGAGAAGGACAAGCTCCGCAACGAAAATAAGCAGAAGCGAGAGCAACAGGGGAAGTCGGCGGCGACCACGAAAACGCTGGCACTTGACTTGCGGGCGCATTCGTTCAGCACGTACGACACGTTTCCGCTGGAGGAATTGCGGCAGATGTTGCTGAAGAATGTGAAGTAGGGCGAAACTGGTGGGGAGCCGGGCGGCTGGGTTGAGGAGCGATTGCTATCGGATTGGTACCGCGGCGGGAGGTGGTTCGAGATTTGTAGTAAGATAGAGGTGATCGCGAGGTGATTTATGACGGTGCTGGAGCAGGTCATTCATTCTGATCCGGAAATTATGGGCGGTGTGCCCGTGTTTGTCGGCACGCGCGTTCCTGTGAAGACCTTATGGGATTATTTAGAGGCGGGCGATCCTCTGCCATCGTTTTTGGATGATTTCCCGAGCGTCAGTCGCGATCAAGCCATTGCGGTGCTCGAATGGTCGAAAGAGACAATGAGCGACTATGCGCATCGTGCTTGATGAATGCGTTCCGCGGCGCCTGCGGGACGAATTCCCGGGCCATGAGGTGCGGACCGTCGTTGACCTGGGCTGGTCCGGCAAGCGGAATGGAGAATTGATTGCACTCGTTGCAGCGGCCGGTTTCAACCTGCTCGTCACGGTCGATCGTAACATTCGATTTCAGCAAAAAATCGCTCAATCAACCATCACCTTGATTGTGCTGATCGCGGTCAGCAACGCCCGCGAGGACCTGCTGCCACTAATGCCAAAAGTTCTCGCCGCAATCGAGAGCACTGTGCCTGGACAGGTAGTTGAAATCACGGCAGGGGAATGAGGAACAACGCTAAATCACTCAACCGCGCCACGTTTCTTTAACAGCTCGATAATACGCTGCACGCATACATCCACCGACAACTTGTCGGTTTCCAGAACCAAATCCGGATTAAGTGGCGGCTCATAGGGGCTGGTGACGCCGGGGAAGAGGGGCATTTCGCCGGAGTCGGCGAGCTTGTAGTGGCCGTCGGTGTCGCGTTGGCGGCAGACATCAATGGGAGCGGAGAGGTGGATGAGCAGGAAGCGGTCGGCGCCGATGGTGGCGGCGGCTTTTTGGCGGACGGCTTCTTCGGGGGCGACGAAGGCGGCGAGGACGATCAGGCCGGAGTCGTTGAAAAGCTTAGCAACTTCGGCGCTGCGGCGGAGGTTTTCGCTGCGCTCGAGAGCAGTGAAGCCGAGATCTTTGCTGATGCCGCGGCGCATGTTCTGGCCGTCGAGAACGACGACGGCGCGGCCTTGATCGAATAGTTTGCGCTCGACGGCGTAGGCCAGAGTCGTTTTGCCGCTGCCGGTGAGGCCGGTGAACAGGACGGTGACCGGCTTTTGGCCGAAGCGGGCCTGGCGGTCGTCGGTGGTGACGTTGCTGGCTTGGCCGTGCAGCGTGGCGGCAGCGGGGGCTTCGTCCCATTTGTCGTGCTGATCTTCGGCGGTCGTGCGATCGAGAATCATGCCGGCGGCGACGGTGCCGTTGGTCAGCCGGTCGATGACGATGAACGCGCCGGTGGCCCGGTTGCGGCGGTAGCCGTCGAAGCAGATCGGCTGACTGAGCGAGACGGCGCAGCGGCCGATTTCGTTGAGCTTCAGCGTCGGGGCCTCGGCGCGGTGGAGCGTGTTGACGTCGATCTGGTAGCGCAGCGTGCTGATCGTACCGGGCGTGAGCTTCGTCGTCTGCTTGAACCAATACGATTTGCCGGGAACCATCGGCTCTTCCGACATCCAAACAATCGTGGCTTCGAATTTTTGCTCGACGCGCGGCAGGTTGCCGGGCCGGACGATCATATCGCCCCGGCTGATGTCTATTTCGTCTTCCAGCGTCAGCGTGACCGATTGCGGCGAAAAAGCTTCTTCGGGCTCGCCATCGAAAGTCACAATTGACTTAACACGGCTCGTCTTCCGCGACGGCAGAGCCATGATTTCGTCGCCGCGGCGAATGATGCCCGAGGCGAGCGTGCCGCTGAAGCCGCGGAAGTTGAGATTGGGCCGCAGCACATGCTGGACGGGGAAGCGGAGGTCTTCGAGATTGCGGTCGGAGCCGATATAGACCGTCTCCAGGAGGTGCATCAGTGTCGGGCCGTTGTACCACGGCATGCGAGGGCTTTGGCTGACGACATTGTCCCCCTTCAGGGCCGAGAGCGGCAGGAAATGCACGTCGGGCAGGTCGAGGCGGGCGGCGAAGGACTGATAGTCGGCGCGGATTTTGTCGTAGGTTTCCTGCGAATAATCGACGATGTCCATCTTGTTGATTGCCACGACGACGTGCTTGATGCCGAGCAGCGAAACGATGAAGCTGTGGCGTTTGGTCTGAACGAGGACGCCATGGCGGGCATCGATGAGGATGATGGCGAGATCGGCGGTCGATGCGCCGGTGGCCATGTTGCGGGTATACTGCTCATGGCCCGGCGTGTCGGCAATGATGAACTTGCGTTTGTCGGTGGAAAAATAGCGGTAGGCGACGTCGATCGTGATGCCTTGTTGGCGTTCGTCTTCGAGGCCGTCGGTGAAGAGGGCGAGGTCGATTTCGCCGGAGCCGGTGGTGCCGAATTTGGTGGAGTCTTTTTGTATCGCCGCAAGCTGATCTTCATAGATCATCTTCGCTTCATAAAACAACCGGCCAATCAGAGTCGATTTACCGTCATCGACGGAGCCGCAGGTGATGAAGCGCAGGAGTTCCTTGCGCTCGTGCTGCGAGAGATATTGGTTAATGTCGGTGGCGATTAAAGCACTCTGGTGAGACATCCGCTGTCCTTAGCCGCGAAGCGGCGACGGAATAAAGCCTGGGGCTTCAGCCCCAGACAATGATTAAAAACAAAAACCATTTAGCCGCTCCGCGGCTATGACTGAACCGCAGGCTGGTGAACGATTTGTTCGGCCTCGATTTCAACCGTGGCAGCGCTGAGACCAGCCGCATTGACCTCGCCAATCGCGGAGCGGATGGCCGTTTCCAATGATTCGGCCTCGCGGGTAACGTCAATGCGAGTGATTCCGCCGGACGTGCTAACGGTTCCATCGGCCAGACCGGCGTCATACAACGCATTGACTTGCTCGTCCGTTTCTGCGGGAGCGGTCAGAACGAGTGTGAATTCATGGCTCATCTCCTTATGCCTCCTTGCATACTAGTGAGCGGCCGCGTGAAGAAGTTCGGAGACTGTCTCCAGTTCGGAACTCTCGTCGGCATGCATTTCAGTCAGGCCTGTTGATGTGATGGGAGTGCCGGCCGCAAGCAACTCTTCCGTCAGAACGTTCAAGCGGTAGATTCGCATCCGAGCCGGACGATCAGCCCCCTGACAGGGAAAATGGCCGTAGATCGTAACCACCACAGATACGTATTTCGCTGCACTTGACCCCGCAGCCAGGCGGCTCAACACGTGAAGTGCGTCCTCGCGTCCGAGTTCCAGCAAGTCAGCAGCCGCTTTCTCCGCCATCGCTATGTCATAATGGCAATTTACAAGCAGATGCAGACCTGGATAGGGCGAGTGAGCAGGGGCAGGAACCGGCGTCGCGTCGAGGGCAACGATCCGCTTGTGATCAACAAGATCATCCAATCGAATATCCATGCTACGTCCTTCCCCTTGCTAAAGGCGTCAATCAACGTCGATGGTGTATTTTACCACGACCGGCACATCGAGGGTGAATTCGTCCAAGTTAAAAAAGCGCGACCCAGGCCAATTCCGGAACGCTGTTGGTGGCAGGCTGCTTACCCGCATAACCTTTGCTCCACCAAGCTGGCCGGCGGAAGCGAGACCGCCGATCGCGGCTTGGATTTGAGGAACTGTCATGTCACGAATGTCGCCATAGCGAAACCAGTATGATCGCGGTCCTGTCGAGGGATCGATTTGAACTCGATGACTACGTCCGAAATTAACCAACTCATCATCCGCGACATGAATTGCTGAAATCGCGACGGCGTCTTGGATCATGCGCGACATAGAAACGCTAGGCAGTCATCGTTGCTCAGAAGTACCCCTCCCGCTTTTTCTTCTCCATCGAGCCGGATTGATCGTGGTCGATCAGACGACCTTGGCGTTCGGAGGAGTTGGTGAGGAGCATTTCTTGAATGATTTCAGGCAATGTTGTCGCGTTGGAATCAACAGCGCCGGACAACGGGTAACAACCTAACGTGCGAAACCTCACCCGCCGCATCTCCGGCTTCTCACCCGCATTTAGCGGCAGCCGATCGTCATCGACCATGATCATCATGCCGTTGCGCCAGACGACGGGGCGTTCTTTGGCGAAATAAAGCGGGACGATGGGGATTTTTTCGAGGTGGATGTATTGCCAGACGTCGAGCTCCGTCCAGTTGGAGAGCGGAAACACGCGAATGCTTTCGCCTTTGTGGACCTTGGTGTTGTAGAGGTTCCACAACTCGGGCCGCTGGTTCTTGGGATCCCAGCGGTGGTGCTGGTCGCGGAACGAGAAGACGCGTTCCTTGGCGCGGGATTTTTCTTCGTCGCGGCGGGCGCCGCCGAATGCAGCGTCGAATTGGTATTTGTTGAGGGCTTGCTTGAGGCCCTCGGTTTTCATCACGTCGGTGTGGACTTTGCTGCCGTGCGTGATCGGGTTGATGCCTTTGGCCCGGCCCTCTTCGTTCACATGCACGATCAGCTTCAGGCCCAGCTCTTTGGCGACGTAGTTGTCGCGCAGCTCATACATTTCGCGGAATTTCCACGTCGTATCGACGTGCATCAGCGGGAACGGAGGTTTGCCGGGGTAAAACGCCTTCTCTGCCAGCCGGACCATGACCGACGAGTCCTTGCCGATCGAATAGAGCATGACTGGATTTTCGAACTCGGCGACCACTTCGCGGATGATGTGGATGCTCTCGGCTTCGAGCTGCTTGAGGTGGGTGAGGGAGTAGCCGGCCATGCGGAAGGATTCAGGGTTCAGAGGGCTGGGTTGAGGAATGCTTTGCGACGGAATTGTATGGCCGCGTTGAACTTACGTCCGCAGTATAGAGGACTGGGGCAAAACCGCTCAATGCCGTTCGGCGAGCGGTAGCAGTCGTACTAAGCAACGTCCAGATAACGACTTAGCGAAAATGAATACGGCAGGCGTCGCCGTCGCATTCGTGGGTTTTGCCCATAATCGCATAGCGGCGGCGAGCAACTTGTCGATAGGCCCACCGCCAGAGCGGCAGCGAGAAGGGGATGTACATGAGCGGCGCGAGCAGATAAAGCCTTGGCAGTTGAGTAGTTAGATAGCGGAATGCCTCCGCGCCCCGGTGGAATTTGCCATGGCGATCGACGAGGTACATTTCCTGCATGAGCTGGTCGTGAGTCAGCTGGGGAAAACGTTCGCGCACCGCTGGGTCGTGAAGGGAAAGGAAGGCCAGCTTGTGGGTTTTGGCGTCCCAGCGGGCGAGCTTCTGGACACTGGCTGTGCAGAATTTGCAGTGGCCGTCATAGATGACGACGCCGGCTGAGGGGTTTTCGGCGGGGGAAGGCAGGTGGACCGCTGGCGAGCTCATAAGGAATGAACCGTTGGCAAGTTGGTTGGGCAACGGCCTATAATGCGGTGGAAGCGGCGAATTCTTTGGTGACAGCACGCGGAGTGTGCCTGCTACACTGTGCCTACTGCGAAAGGAACTGGCAATGGAAGAAATCAAACGCCAGGTGAATCGGGCTCAACAGCGGCTGGTGCTGGAGCAGTTTTGGCGGGTCTTTGGCTGGTCGCTGTTTAGCGCGCTCGTGGTCGCGGCAATCGGACTTGCAATTCCGCGAATTTGGGTTTTGAGTATCGAGCAGCGCGCTTGGGATTGGGGTTGGGTCGGCGGCAGCATCGCCCTCGGGCTCGCCCTGGCCGGCACTTGGACCTACCTCATCCGCCGCAGCAAGCTGGATGCGGCGATTGAATTGGATCGGCGGTATGGACTGAAGGAGCGCGTGTCGAGCACGCTGGCACTTTCGCAAGACGAGCTAAAGAGCGATGTGGGGCAGGCGCTGATGACTGACGCGATTCGTCGCGTCGAGCGGATCGATGTTCGCGAGCAATTTCGCGTGTCGCCGACGTGGCGGCTGCTGTTGCCGCTGGCACCGGCGATTGCGATTGCCGTATTGGTGCTGATGCCGACGGCCGCGACAAAAGAAGCGCAGGCCAAGTCGGAGACTGAGCCGGAAATCAAGAAGCAAATCAAGACGGCGACGATGAAGCTGCAGGAGCGGCTCAAGGAGAGTCAGAAAAAGGCCGAGGAGCAGGGCCTGCAAGAGACGGATGTGCTGAAAGAGGTCAATAAGGAGCTGGAGAAGCTCGCCGGCAAAGACACGACGGATCGCAAAGACGCGCTAATCAAGATCAATGACCTGGCGAAGGAAATCGAGAAGCGGAAGAACGATTTGGGCGGCGCGGAGAAGATGCGGAAGGAACTGGATAAGCTGAAGGACATTGCCAAGGGGCCAGCCGACAAGATGGCCGAGGCGCTCAAGCAAGGCGACTTCGGCAAGGCTCAGGAAGAGATGAAAAAGATGACGCAGGAGCTGAAAGACGGCTCCTTGAGCAAGGAAGACGCCGAAAAGCTTGCCAAGCAGCTCGAGGAGATGAAGGAGAAGCTGCAGCAAGCGGTGCAGGACCAGAAAGAAGCCCGGGAGCAAATGCAGCGGCAGATCGAGCAGAAGCTGGCGGAAGGAAACGTGGCCGAGGCGGCGAAAATGCAGCAGCAACTCGACCAGATGAACCAAAACGCCGAGCAGCAGAATCAATTGATGGAACAACTCGCGCAAAGGCTCGGCCAGGCGAGCCAGGCAATCAAAGAGGGCGACACGAAACAAGCCGCCGAGCAGCTCGACAAGCTGGCCTCGGATCTCGAGAAGGTGCAAAAGCAGCTAGATGAAGCTGAAAACTTGCAGGAAGTGCTCGACCAGCTCGCGGACGCGAAAGATGCGATGACCTGCCCCAATTGCCAGGGCGAAGGCTGTGCTCAATGTCAGACGAGCGGCAAGGGCGACGGCAAATCGGATAAGTCAGGTCAAAACCAGAACGCCCGCAACAAAGGGCGAGGCTCCGGTCAGCGCGAGGAATCAGAAACGGACAAGGGCTTTTACGACACGCGGGTCGCGGCTGAAGCGAAGAAAGGACTAAGCGTTCGCATCGGCGATGCCAGTGGGCCCAACAAGACCGGCAAATCGCAAGAGGCGATCAAGGAAGAGATTCGCGCTTCGCTGGCGAAGGAGCCCGACGCACTGGAAGACGTGACGCTCCCGCGCGATCAGCGGGAGAATGCCAAGCAGTATTTTGAACGGCTGAGAAAGGGCGAATAGGCCGTGGGGCAGGCATCCTGCCTGCCGTGAAATGCTGGGCAGGCTGGAAGCCTATCCCACGATTTCCGGGACCAAGTTTGGTCCCGGCTGTTGGTGTTTACCCGGTTGGTTTCAGCTAGTTGCCAAGCTGAGCCATGAGTTGATCGACGGCGTCTTGGTAATTGTTGACGCCGTTGTCGGTGAGGCTGTTGAAGGCCTCGCCATCGGCTCCGAGCAGCGACAGCAACGCCAGATCCGTTGCTTCCGGTTCACCGGGTGCCTTAACGTGGATCGTAGCGGTCGCTTGATTGCTAGTAGCAACACCGTCCGTCAGGGTGTAACTGAAACTGTCGTCGCCAGCGAAACCGGCCTGGGGAGTATAGGTGAACGAGCCATCATCGCTCATCGTCAGCAGGCCGTGCCCCGTTGTGTTCACAATGTGGACAGTCAGCGGCCGTGAGTCGGGACTATTGTCGTTGGCCTGTACCCCTGTGGCGGCAGTCGTGTCGAGCTCGACGTCTTGGTCGGTTGTGAACGCATCGTCAGTGGCCACCGGGATCCCATGGACGACGATGATGACGGTCGTTTCGTTACCCGGATCGGCGTCCTTGGGCCGGTAGGTGAAGCTGTCGCTGCCATGGAAGCCGGCTGCGGGTTGATAAATGAATGTTCCGTCGGACGAGAACGTGACCGTGCCGCCGTTGACGGGATCGCTGAGCTTTTCGGCGGTCTTGGCGTCGCCTTCGACGTCCGTGTCGTTGTTCAACACGCTGTTGGCCGCGGTAACCGTGAGCGTACTATCCTGCGCGACGTCGTAGGCGTCGGCTACGCCGTGCGGGGCATCGTTGACCGGTGTGATGTGGATCGTGAAGCTTTCGGTCAAGTTATCGACACCGCCATTAGCCGTGCCACCGTCGTCCTTGACGATCCACGAGAAATCGCCGGAGCTATTGGCGTCCGGGACGGTTTTGTAGGTGAGTGCTTTGAGCTCGGCGAGCGTTAAGGTGTCTCCGGAGTGGACTGCGGTCGTACCGTCGGACTGAAAGACGTTGACGAGTGGCGGAATCGATTGGATCACATACGTGAGCGTTTGCGACGAAGCTTCGTCGGCGCCGCCGCCTGGGCCGTAATCCAGGCTGTCCAGGCCGAGCGGCGTAGCGGTCGCGTCGAATTCGTCTTCCGAGACGGTGATGTCGTTTGCCGTGCCATTGGTGCGCTGGGGCGCGTCGTTAATGGCGTTGATGGTGATGGACAGCGACTGATCGAGCGTATCGACGCCGCCGCCAGTTGTGCCGCCGTCGTCTTTGACCGTCCACGTGAGATGACCGGCGCCGTTCGCGTCGGCCACGGTCGTATACTTCAGACCCTGCAAATCGGCGAGCGTCAGCGTTGCGTTCGCGGCTACGGCGGTCGTGCCGTCGGCCTTGAAGACATTGATGAATGAGGGAATGGAAGTGATCTCGTAAGTCAGAGTCTCCTGCGACTCGTCGGCGCCGCCGCCGGGTCCATAAGCCAGGCCCGTGAGGCCGAGGGAGGCGGGGGTCGTCGCCACGCTGTCTTCATCGGCGGTGATGCTGGTCGGGGCGGTGGAGGTGAGCACTGGGGCATCATTGACGGCATTGACGACGACGGAAAGCGTTTCCGCCAGCGTGTCGATGCCGCCATTGGCGGTGCCGCCGCTGTCCTTGATGCTCCAAACCAGGTTGCCGGTGCCGACGGCATTGGCGACAGTTTCGTACTTGAGGCCTTGCAGGTCGGCGAGGGTTAGCGTGGTGCTGGTGGTGACCGGCGTCGTGCCATCGGCTTTGAACAAAGTGATCGTGGAAGGAATCGACGTGACGAGGTAGTTCAGCGATTGCGTGGCTTCGTCGCTGCCGCCGCCGGGGCCGTAGTCGAGGCCTGACAGGCCGAGCGTCACGGCGGTGCTGTTGGCGCTATCTTCGGCCACGTTGACAGTCGAGAAAGTGCCGGCGGTCCGCGCGGGAACATCGTTGACCGCATTGATGGCCACCGCGATGGTCTCAGTCAACGTATCGTTGCCGCCATTGGCGACGCCGCCACTATCCTGCACCGTCCAAGCTAGCGTTCCGGCGCCATTGGCATTGGCGATGGTCTTGTACGTGAGGCCTTGCAGCTCGGAGAGCGTGAGCGTTGTGTTGGCGTCGACGGCGGTCGTGCCGTCGGCCTTGAAGACGTTGATGAAGGCGGGGATGGTGATGACTTTGTAGGTCAGCGTTTGGCCGGATTCGTCGCCGGCGCCGCCGGGACCGTACGTGACGCCCGTCAGACCCAGCGAGACGGCGTTCGCGTTGGCGCTGTCCTCATTGACATTGATCGGAACCGGGTTGCCGGCCGTGCGGGCGGGCGGATCGTTGACGCCAACGGTGATGACCTGATTTTCGGTCAGGGTATCGACGCCGCCATTGGCAGTGCCGCCGTTGTCTTGCACGGTCCAAGTGTAAACACCCGCGCCGACCTGGCCGGCGATCGTCTTGTAAGTCAAACCTTGGAGCTGAGTAAGCGAAAGCGTCTCATTGACAGTGACCGGCGTCGTGCCGTCGGCCAAAAAGAGCGGCGCGAACGAGGGAATGTTCGTGATTTTGAAGGTCAGCGTCTGGCCGGCTTCGTCGGCGCCGCCGCCGGGGCCGTAGGTCAGGTTGGAGAGCAGCAGCGGTACAGCCGTCGTGTTGGCGGCGTCAGCTGGGACGCGGAAATCGGGAATCGTGCCGGCCGTCCGCACCGGTTTATCGTTGACGGCCGAGATGTTGACGGAAATCGATTGAGTCAGCGTGTCGGTGCCACTATTGGTGGTGCCGCCGTTGTCTTTGACGGTGAAGGTGATGTTGCCTGTACCAGTGGCGTTGGCAACGGTCTTGTAGGTGAGACCTTGCAGCTCGGCCAAGGTCAGCGTGTCGTTGGCGTTGACGGCGGTCGTGCCATCGGCCTTGAACAGGGCGACCATCGCCGGAATGGCGGTGATCTTGTAAGTCAGCGTTTGGGCCGCTTCTTCGTTGCCGCCGCCGGGGCCGTAGTTCACGCCGGACAAGCCGAGCGCGACCGCCGTGGTGTTCGAGGCATCTTCGCTCACGCTCAGGCTGGGGAGCGCGCCGGCGGTTAAAACGGGCGAGTCGTTGACCGCGTTAATACTGACGCTCAACGTTTGAGCCAAGGTATCGACGCCACCGTGGGCCGTGCCTCCGTTATCCACAACGTTCCAGGTAATGTTGCCGGTGCCGCTCGTGTCCGCGGTGGTTTTGAGCTTAAGACCCTGCAGCTCGGCGACTGTCAGCGTGGAACCGGCGGTGACGGCAGTCGTGCCGTCGCTCTTGAAGAGGCTGATGAACGCGGGCACGCCGGTGATTTGGATCGAGAGCGTCTGGCTGGCCTCGTCCGAGCCGCCGCCGACACCGTACGTCAGACCCGAGAGGCCGACAGGCACGGCCGTCGTGTTCGCCGTGTCTTCAGAGAAGCTCGGCGAGGCCGGAGCACCGGAAATGCGAACCGGAGAATCGTTTACCGCATTGACGGTGATCGCGAGCGACTCGGTGAGCGTGTCGATGCCGCCGTCGGCGGTGCCGCCGTCGTCCTGGATGGTCCAGGTGATGATGCCGTTGCCGTTGGCATTGGCCATCGTCTTAAACGTGAGGCCTTGGAGCTCGTCGAGGGACAGTGTCGCGCCGGCGGTGACGGGCGTCGTGCCGTCGGCCTGGAAGATCTGGATGAACGACGGGAAGGAGGCCAGTTTTATCGTGAGGTTTTGGCCGGCTTCCGTCGCGCCGCCGCCGGGTCCATAGTCCAGATCCGAGAGGTCGAGCGTGACGGCTGTCGTGTTGGTGCTGTCTTCATCGACGGTGACCGGCGTGATCGTCCCGGTGATGCGTTCGGGCTGATCGTTCACGCCGACGGTGATCGTCAGGTTTTCGGACAGCGTATCGACGCCGCCATTGGCCGTTCCGCCATCGTCGCGAACGGTCCACGTGATCGTGCCGCCGCCAACGATGCCGGGGAGAGTTTTGTACGTCAGTCCCTGAAGCTGCTCGAGGGTGAGTTGTTCGCCGGAATTCACCGGGGTGGTGCCATCGGCCTCAAACAAATTCACGAACGTAGGAATGCTTCCCAGCGTGATGAGCAGCGTTTGATTGGCTTCGTCATCGCCGCCGCCGGGACCGTACTCAAGGCCGTCGAGTCCGAGGCCGACGGCATCTGTATTGGCGCTGTCGGCATCGGCGCTGACGGTCGTGGTGTCGCCGGCGATGCGAACCGGAGCGTCGTTGACGGCGTTGATGGTAATCGTCACCGTGGCGGGGCTGCTGGCGATGATGCCATCGGATGTCTGATAACGGAAGGTATCGGTGCCGACGAAATCCGCGTCCGGCGTATAAGTGAATGTGCCGTTGGAGTTAAAATTGAGCGTGCCGTTGGTTGGTGGCGTGATGACGGCGGCGGTGAGTGGATCGCTGTTGATGTCGCTGTCATTGGCCAAGACGCCGTTGGCGGTGACGGTTAGCGTCGCATCCTCATTCGTCGAATAGGAATCGTTTTGGGCAGTGGGCGCCGTGTTGACGATCAAATTGACGGTGATGGAGCCGCTCTGGCCGGGTGGATTGGAATCATCGGAAACGCGATAGGTGAAGGTATCGGTGCCGGTGAAGCCGGAATTGGGGGCATAGGTGAAGGAGCCGTCGGCATGGAAATTCAGCGTGCCGTTGACCGTCGAGACGAGCACCGTCGCGGTCAGATTCGGGCTGTCTACATCGGAGTCGTTCTTCAAGACGCCGTTGGCGGCGGGAACGTTCAGCGGCGTGTTCGGCGTAACGCGATAGGAATCCGGGTTGCCAACCGGCGAGTCGTTCACCGCGTGGACGGTGATCGATACGGTGGTAGTCGTGCTCTGAGCACTGCCGTCGCTGGCTTGGTAAGTGAAGGGATCTGAGCCGAAGAAGTTGGCGACCGGCGTGTAGGTGAACGATCCGTCAGGATTCAGCACCACGGTGCCGTGAGCGGGCTGGGTGGCGTTAATGGCCCTGAGCGTCGTATTCGCGTCGCTATCGGTGTCGTTGGCCAAGACGCCGCTGGCGGCACTAATCGTTCCTCCGACGTCTTCATCGAAATTATACGAATCGGCGGTGGCAATCGGAGCGTGATTGGCGGCATTGACGGTGATGGTCACCGTGCCGGTGGCGGTCGCGGTGCCGTCGCTGATCTGATACGTGAAGGTGTCGCTGCCGGTGAAGGCGGCGTTGGGAGTGTAGGTAAAGTTGCCGTTGGCGCTGAGAACCAGCGTACCGTTGGTGGGCGCTTGGACCGGTGTGGTCGAGACGGTCAACGTGTTGCCGTCAGCGTCGGTGTCGTTGGACAGCAGATTCGGGCTGCCGCTAACGGTCAGAACGGTGTCCTTGGTAGTCGTGAAACTGTCGTTGCCGGCGACCGGCGTATCGTTGACGGCGGCGATGGTGATGGTAGCCGTCGCGATGTTGCTGTCGCTGGTGCCGTTATTGGCTTTATACGTGAACGTGTCGGTGCCGTTGGCGTTGGCGTTGGGTGTGTAGGTGAATGAGCCGTCGGCAGCCAGGGTGATAGTGCCTTTTGTCGGCTGGGTGACGATGGTTGCCGTCAGCGCGTGATTTGTCGGATCGACGTCGTTGTGCAGCACGCCGTTGGCCGCCGTGATGGCGAGCGCCGTGTCTTCCGTGGCTGAGAAGGCGTCGGCGACGGCGGTTGGCGGCCCGCTGCCGACGCTGATGGTCACCGTTGTGGCGGCGCTTTGCTTTGTGCCGTCGCTCGACTTGTAGGTAAACGTGTCGGTGCCGGTGAAGCCGGTGGTCGGCGTGTACGTGAACGAGCCGTCGGCGTTGAGGGTGAGCGTGCCGTGGCCGGGCTGCGTGACGACGCTGGCCGTGAGCGTTTTGCCGGCGGCGGCGGTGTCGTTTTTCAGAACGCCGCTGGCCGCGGGAATGGTGAGAGCGGTGCTGATGGCGGTGGAATAACTATCGGCAACGCCGACCGGAGCGCCCGTGTTTCCGCCGGAAGTGCCCATGGCGCTGTGTGGGATGTAATACAGGCTGCTGCCGCTTGCCTGGCCGGAGAGATAGACGGGCAAATTCGTCGCGAACGTGGTGCTGGTCGTTTGCGACTGCGAATTGGTGCTGTCGAACTTGATTTGCGACTGGCTGCTTTGCAGCGTGAAAGCGTTCGTCGTGCCCGTCCAGTCGGAGCCGCTGACCGTATGCCAGAGCTCATTCCCGGAGGTATCGAACGCGGCGCGAGCATAGTTCCGCGATGTGGACGAGAAAAAGTCGCGGATCGAGATGGTTGTCAGTTGGCGTCCGAGTTCGCCGAAGTTGTTATTGGCGCCGGTCGTGTTCTGCGCCATGTTCGTGATGGCGATTTGGTTGGTTGTGACCGTGCCGCCTTGCGAGCCGGCAGTGCCTTTGCCGTCGATGACGAACTGCGGCTGAGTTTCCTTGATCTGGTAGGCGCCCGGAGCGAGCGTTTCGAACTTGTAGCTGCCGTCTTCGAGCGTTTTTACGGTTTGATTGACGGTCGTGTTAGTGCCGGCGGTGGCAGTGCCGGTCAAGGTGATCGTAATGCCGACGATTGGCAGCTCGCCCACGTCCTTGATGCCGTTGTTGTTGACATCGAAATACACGAAGCCGGAGAGAGTGCTCGGCTGGAAGTCTTGAACAGTGATGTTGGCCGTCGTGGCGGCCGAGAGCTGGCCGTCCGAGCCCTTGGCCTTGTAGGTGAAGCTGTCAGCGCCGGTGTAACCGGCCGTCGGCGTGTAGGTAATTTTTGTGCCGTCGGTAGAAACAGCGACGGTGCCGTGGGCGGGCTGCGTGAGCGACGCGGAGTCGATGGTCAGCGTTCCGGCCGGGGTGGTGCCGGAGGTGTCATTGGTGAGCACGTCGAGCGTCGTGGCGGTGTCTTTGAAGGCCGTGAGCGTATCGGTCGCGCCGGTGGGCGGGCCGTTAACGTTCATCGTCACCGTGCCAGTGGCGGTGTGGCCCAAGCCGTCGCTGATCGTATAGGTGAATTTTTCGGTGCCCTTGAAGTTGCTGGCGGGCGTGTAGCTGAGGCGGGTGTTGTTCTGAGTAATGGAGACGGTGCCGCCGTGGTCGGTCGTGCCGACGGCGGTGACGGTGAGCGTGCCGCCGGTGGTCGTGGAATCGAGCGTGTCGTTCGCGAGGACATCGATCGTCGTCGCGCTGGCGTTCGTGCTCACGCTGAAAGTGTCATTGTTCGCGGCCAGGCCACCGGTCGTGACGGTGACGGTGCCCTGGGAAGTCAGACCACCGGATACACCGGCCGCCCGATCGTTGATCGTGTAAGTAAACGTTTCCGTGCCGGTGAAATTGGCTTTCGGCGTGTAGAGCACACTCTTGCCGTCAGAAGCGATTGAAATCGAGCCGCCCTGGCTGCCCGTGCCGACGGCCGACACACGCAGCGTCTCGCCGGTATCCGGCGTGATGGTATCGTTGGCGAGCACATCGAGCGAGGTGGCGTTGCTGTTCTTGCTGACGTTAAATGAGTCGTTGGTTGCTGTCGGAGCATGGTTCACGGTCGAAACGTTCATCGAGATCGTCGCCGTGTGCGTCTCGTTCGACTGATTCTTAGCCGTGTAGGTGAACGTTTCCGTGCCGGAGAAGGCGGCGGCAGGACTGTAATTCAGCGTCTTGCCGTCCGACGAGATTGTGACAATGCCGCCGTGGTCGGTCGTGCCGACGGCGGAGATCGTCAGGGTGTTGGTGGCGCTGCCGACGTTCGCATCGTTCGCGAGCGGGTTGATGGAGTTGTTGGAGCTGTCTTGATTGACCGCGAAGGTATCGTTGACGGCGTTGAACGTGGGACCCACTTCGACGGAGGTTGAGCTGTAGTGAATTTGCGCTGCGGGCACAGCAGTGTCCTGGCCGTAAACCAGAACGTTGTGATCCGGTAGACCGTCCGCTGGATCGCCGCTAAACGTGAGAGTGCCGCTGGCGCTAGCGCGAAGTGGGACGCTAAACACTTCGCGCTTTGTCGGACCGAGCGGCGAGGTGTTGCCGGCAAAGGCACCGCCTTCATCGATCAGTCCCGCCGTGGTCGTCGTGCCTGTCTGTTCGTTGCTGTAGGTGCTGGAATAGGTGAGCGGGCCGGTGACGGTGGCCTTCGTGCTGTCGTAGTTGACGTCCAAATAGGCGGCGAAGACGCCTTGTGCGCCCGATCGCACATCTTGAGCGAAAACATGCAGCACGAAGTCTTGGCCGACGGACAAGGTCGTGATAGCCGAGCCGTCGGGCTTGGTGATCGTGAAGGTCAAATCGACCTGGGCGGTATCAACTGTCAGATTGACCGCTTGAGAGGCGGTGTTGCCGGCCGCGTCGGTCGCGACGACGTTGAACGACTGGTTTGCGGTCGAGGTGGGCGAGAAGGTTACGACACCCGTGGTCGAATTGATCGACGCGCCGGTGGGAGCGTTCGTCAACGTATAGGTCAGGCCGCTGGTGCCGCCTTCCTCGTTCGCTTGAGCGTTGTAATTCAGGTCAAAGCCGACGAGTGCGGTGGTTGGGGCGGTGCTGGAAAAAGTCGGAACGGATGTGTCGTACACGACATGGAGGGCGGGGCTGGCACTGCTCGTTGTGCCGCTCACGGTCTGTGTGGCAGTGATGTCGCTGGCTCCTTGGCCGAGAGCCGTGCCGGGATTGGCGACCGTCAGCGTGATCGTGTTCGAGGAAGCAACGCCTTGGGCCAGGACGGTCGTGCCCTTGAGCAGCTTTACCGTAGCGCCAGCGGTGACGCCGTTGATTGCGAAATCGAGCGACGAAGCGTTGGTGATGTTGTCGGAGTTGCTGGAGCCGCTATCGCTGATGGTCGCGAGATCGACGGACGTTGGTCCCCCCGCATTGACGGTGACGAGGACGTCTTGTGTGTCGAAGGCGTCGGCAGTCGTCGTGGTCTGCGTGCCGCGGACGCCCACGGTGACGTGGAACGTGCCCACGAAGCCGGCCGGCGGCGTGACCGTGACCAGGCCCGTGCTGTTGTTCACGTTCAACGTGTAGTTGGTTGTTTCGTTAGCGGGCTTGTTGGCGTCGAAGAAGTTGGGGTCGGCCGCGATGTTTTCAGCATCCTGAGCGGTGAGTTGGATGTTGATCGGCTGTCCGGAATTGCCCACCGGCGGCGTAATCGGATTGAGAAACGGCGCACTGTTAGCCGTGTCGGGCGTGACGGTGACGTTGAACGTCTGCGCGTAGGTATGGCCCTGCTGATCTTGGACGGTCAGCGTGACGGTGGTCGAACCGCTGGCGCCTTCGGCGGCTTTCAGCTCCAGAGCCGCGTTTTGGGTGTCCGTAATGATCTGAGCGCCCGTGATGGAGATCGTATTGGGCGGAGCGCCGTCGCCGCTGGTGCGCGAGTTTTGGATCGCCTGTCGGACCGCGTCACCTTGTGTTAGCACGCCGAAAATCGAGTGCTGGAAATCGAGAAAGCGGGTCGGGCCGGCGGTCACGAAGACTTGATCGTCGCCGGTGTCGTCGGTCGATTTGGCCATCGCCAACAGACCGGTCGAGGTGAACTGTAAATCGGTGTTGAACTCGTCGTCCATTTTTCCCAGCGACGACGTGGAGTTCGAAGGGCCGCCCTGGATGACGAACGGCGTCGTGCCGGAATAGGCGATGCGATAAAAGGTGGAGTTGCTCGAGCTGCTCGCGAACTCGCCGTCGTTGACCAGCGTTTCGATATGTTGCGTCGTATTGGGAGCGAGGTTGTCGAACAACTGGAAGGTCATCTGGCCGAAGCCGCCTTCGAGCGCCGAGCTGCTGGTGTTCAGCACCAGGCTCTTGTTGCCCGTCGGGATCGTCGCGGTGAGGAGCGCGGGATTGGCAACCGACACGGTATAGGTCAACGGGCCGCCATTGGGATCGATACCATTAATGCCCAGCCACGAAGGCGCGCCGCCGAGGACGTTCTGGCTGCTAATGGTGTCGAACGACGGAGCGAAAGCCGCCTGCGTCTTGAGTTCATAGTCAACGATGATCTGATCGCCATCGCGCGGGACATACAATTCGGGCCGCGTGAGGTCGTTGCTCGATGAGCTGCTGTCGTATTCGAGCTCGGGCGCCGAATCAACTCCGTTGCCTTCCTGAACATACATCCGCAAGACATGGTTCGCATCGACGGTCAAGCCCATGAAATTCGCGGCCCCGTCGGCGGGGTTGGTGTCGAATTTCGCGCTCGAATTGAGCGCTGCTCCCGAGGTCAATGTGCTCGAGCTCCAGACGTTGAAAAAGTCGTTCAGCGTGGTGTTTCGAGCCCCACTTCCGGCAGAATCGGTTCCCACAGTCGCGCTTTCACCGATGTGCAGCGTGCCGGAATAGTCGTGCGTGTGCGGATTGGCGAAACTAGACCCGTTCATGCCGACGCCGGCCGGGATCACGATCTGATGCCCATTTTGGATGAGCGTCAGAACCGGATGGATGTGCGCGCCGTTGTTCAGGTTGTTGGAATCGAAAATCGGCGGCAACGGGGCCGAAATGGTCATCACCATGCGCGGCTCGAGAAGCTCGAACGTCGAGCCGAGGCAGCGGCGCATGTCCTTGCGCGTTTCTTGACGCGCGGTTTCGCGGCGGTGCCAAAGTTGACGAATGCGCTGAAGTGACGACCGGATGATTGAGCGGCGAGGATTGCTCATGGTGGTGACAAATGCCTTCTTCTCGGGATACAAAAATGGCTCACAGCGCGGCCGCGAACGCGGCGACGCTAACCTCGATCAGACCGCCTCCAACACGGCTGAGAGAGTCACGCCAGCACGCGTTCCGGGTCGTGCTGGCGCCAAAGCAAGAGGAGACTCGCTTCTCCCCGCAAGACAAGTGAGGCGATGATGGGTCCGCCTCCGAACTTCCAGAATAACAAGCGACTGAATTGCTGTCATGTTTTTGGCGTAAATCGCGTGGTGGAAACCATTTGCCGCTTGTGCGACACATGTCGATTTGACAGTTCGTGACTGGCTTATCGATTGTGCCGGGCGGTTGACAGCCGGACGCCGGGGGCGTTGTATTAGGCCGTGTGCCGCTGTTTTGCAAACGACGGTCCGCGCGGTTTCGGATATTAGACGAGGGCGATAGCTGATTCGTTCCGTCACGGTTTTCTGCCAAAAATCCTAAAAAATACCTGCGACATAAACAGTTGCGTGGCAATGAGATGAGTCGAATCGTATTGGCTTTCCGAGCGTTCTTCGCCTCGCTCTTGGATGGCTCGAAATCGGCGGCGATTAAGGCCGTTTTAAGCGGCGTTGCGCTGCAAAAAAGCGACGCTGTTGAGAAGCTGCAACGCGACATTGCTCGGCCGGTTGTGTCCCCGCCGGCTCGGAGCGAGGCGATAACGCTACTGGCGGCCTTGCAACGGGAGGCTCGGCTTGTGGATTTAGTCAAGCAGCCGCTGGCGAATTTTTCGGATGAGCAGATTGGAGCTGCAGCTCGGACGGTCCTTGGTGACTGTCAAAAGGTCCTGGACCGGTTTTTTGGCTTGGAATTGCTGGCCGATGCGCCGGAGGGATCCGATTGCGATGTGCCGGCCGGTTATGACCCTGGGCGGTATAAGCTGAGCGGGCGGGTAGAGGGCAGTGGGCCGTTTCATGGACAGTTGATTCACCCTGGCTGGCACGCCACGACCGTGAAGCTGCCGGAATGGACCGGTTCGAAAGATGCGGCCCTAATTATCGCACCGGCGGAAGTGGAGATTGCTTAGTCGTGTCTGCTGCTTTCGTCATCGGAATCGACCTCGGCACGACGAACAGCGTGCTGGCCTACGCGCCGCTGGCGGGTGACAAACCGGAGGTGCGGCTCTTGCCGATTCCGCAGCTTGTGGCGGCGGGAGTTGTCGAGAGCCGGACGACGCTGCCGTCGTTTTTGTATTTGGCAGAGGAGCATGAAGCTTCTGCCGGGGCGTTCAAGCTCCCATGGGCTGAATCGGCGCAGGCAGTTGTTGGCGAATTCGCTCGTCAGCAAGCGGCTGAGAAACCCGAGCGGACCGTCGCGGCGGCCAAATCGTGGCTGGCCCATAGCAAGGTCGATCGGCATCAAGCGATTTTGCCGTGGGGAGCGGCGGGGACCGTGCCGAAGGTCTCGCCGGTGACGGCGTCGCGGCGGTATTTGGAGCATCTGATTGCGGCGTGGGAACATGCTCATCCAGAATCACCGATCGCGGAGCAGGTCGTTGTACTTACAGTTCCCGCGTCGTTTGATGCAGCCGCTCGTGAATTGACGCGAGAGGCGGCGCTGGCGGCGGGACTGCCGGCGAGCCTGATTTTGCTGGAAGAGCCTCAGGCAGCCGTTTATTCGTGGCTGACAACAACGGGCGAGCGGTGGCGGCGGCTATTGAAAGTGGGCGAGACGCTGCTCGTTTGCGACATGGGCGGCGGAACGACGGATTTAACGCTCGTCGGAGTCGATCAGGAGGCTGGCGAGTTGGTGCTGCGGCGGATCGCGGTAGGCGATCATTTGCTCGTCGGCGGCGACAACATGGATTTGGCATTGGCTCACTTTGTGGCCGGCAAATTCGCCGAAAAAAGCATCAAGCTCGATCCGTGGCAGTCGGTTTCGCTGTGGCATCAGTGCCGGATGGCGAAAGAATCGCTTCTTTCAGCGGAGGGGCCGAAAAAACATCCGCTCAGCGTCTTGGGCCGCGGTAGCAAGTTGATCGGGGGGACCGTCAAGGTCGATATCGAGCGCGAAGCGGCTGCGGATTTGCTCATGGAGGGTTTCTTCCCGAGTTGTAAGGCCACCGATCGCCCCACGCGTCGCCGGCAATCAGGCTTTCAAGAGATTGGCTTGCCGTTTGAGTCCGATACGGGCGTTACCAAGCATCTCGCGGCCTTTTTGAGCGCTCACGGCAAGGCAAACGAGCCAGTTCGGCCGACGCACGTGTTGTTCAATGGTGGCGTGTTCAAGGCGGATGCTTTCCGCGGTCGGCTGCTGGAGGTTTTGGGCGGTTGGACCGGTGGATCGTCGCCGCCGAAGCCGCTGGAAGGGGAACACGATCTCGATCATGCTGTCGCGCGTGGCGCAGCCTATTACGGCTGGGCCAAGCAGCATGGCGGCGTCCGGATTCGCGGTGGTACAGCGCGGTCGTATTACGTGGGCATTGAGACTTCCGGCTTGGCGATTCCCGGTGCGCCACGGCCGCTGAAGGCGCTATGTGTTGTGCCTTTCGGCATGGAAGAGGGCACGAATATCGATGTTCCTAGCGACGATTTCGGTCTGGTCGTCGGTGAGCCGGCCACTTTTCGGTTTTTTAGCTCCGGTATTCGCAAGAACGATAAGCCCGGCGACATGCTCGGCCGCTGGACCGATGATGAGCTTGCCGAGAGCGACTCGCTGGAAGCCAATTTGCCGAAGGACGATGCGATCGAAGATGATTTCGTGCCCGTCCGGTTTCACAGCGATATCACCGAGCTTGGCGTGTTCGAACTGTGGTGCCACAGCACGAAATCGGCGAATCGCTGGAAGCTGGAATTCAGCGTTCGGAAGGATGCGGATTCGTAGGGCAGGCGTCTCGCTTGCCCGCGGTCGCGCGGACTAAAAAGATTTCGACAATGTCTGCAACGTCCGCCGAGCTGCCGACCGAGGAATTGCCCAGCCGCTATGTCGTCGGCGTCGATCTGGGCACCACGAACTCGGCGGTTTGTTACGTCGATTGCCAGGAGCGACCGTGGAAAGTTCGCGTGCTGGAGATTCCGCAGTTGGTCGCGCCGGGGCAGATTGAAAAGCGGGATACGCTGCCGAGTTTTCATTTTCAGCCCCCGAATCCCGAACCCCGAACCCCGAGCCCCTTCGTAGTCGGCTTCATGGCGCGGGACTATGGCGCGGCGACGCCGGGGCGCCTGATCTCGTCGGCGAAGTCATGGCTGTGCCATAGCGGCGTCGATCGAACGGCGGATTTGTTGCCGTGGCATGCGGCCAGCGATGTGGAACGGATATCGCCAGTCGAGGCGAGCAGTCGGTATTTGGCGCATATTCGCGGCGCGTGGAACGAGCGCTTCAAGAGCGAGCCATTGGAGCGGCAGGATGTGGTGCTGACTCTGCCGGCGTCGTTCGATGAAATTGCTCGTGAACTAACGATTGAAGCAGCGGCGCGAGCGGGGCTGCCGAAAGTGGTGCTGATCGAAGAGCCGCAGGCGGCGTTCTACGCCTGGATCTACAAGCATCAAGATAAATGGGAGTCGCTCGTTTCGCCGGGGCAGACGATTTTGGTTTGCGACATCGGCGGCGGCACGACGGACTTCACGCTGATTCGAGTTCGCCGCGCAGCGGACGGCAAAGTTCAGTTTCATCGCGTCGCTGTCGGCGATCACTTGCTGCTCGGCGGCGACAATATGGATTTAGCGCTCGCGCGGCACCTAGAAGCGAAGCTCGCTAGTAGCCCTCACGCTCCGCGTGAGGAGCCCAGCCCTCCGGGGCTCATCTCGCGGAGCGAGATGGCTACTTTGCAACCCAAACAGTGGGAAATGTTGTTGCGTCTCAGCCGGCAGGCAAAGGAACAATTCCTATCTGACGATGCGCCAGACCAACTAGCAATCACGGTGCCCGGCAGCGGCTCGCAGCTCATCGGCAGCTCGCTGTCAACGAAAATTACTCGCAGCGAGGTCCGCGAACTGCTGGTTGAAGGTTTTATGCCGCGAGTAGCTCTGACGGATAAACCCGCCTCGCGGCGAAGCGGCTTTCAAGAGTTTGGGCTACCGTTCGCTGCCGACGCAGCGATCACGCGAAATCTGGCGGCATTTCTCACGGCGCATCGGAATGCGGGAGATGAGGAGGGTTCAGGCCGGTATTCCGGCGGGAGTACCCGCGGGGTTCAGGGTTCAGAAGGACAGGGAACAGGGAACAGGGGACAGGAGACAACGGGGAGCGATTCGGCCCGGCCGGATATTGTGTTGTTCAATGGTGGTGTCTTCGAGTCGGCGATATTGCGGCAGCGGCTGATTGATTCGCTCAGCGGGTGGTTTCAGTATCCTCTCGCCAATACCCGAGTCCCGACCGCCGAGCCCCGAACCCCCATTGTTCTCGACAATGATCGGCTCGATTTGGCAGTGGCGCGCGGGGCGGCGTATTACGGGATGGTTCGTCGCGGCGAGGGGGTAAAAATCGCGGCGTCGTTGGCGCGGACGTATTACATCGGTGTTGAGGCTGAACTCGTCGGGCAGCGGAACGCCACGGAGGGCGTTCCCTACAGTGCGCTGTGCCTTGTTCCTGGAAACGCCGAGCCGGGGCAAACGATTGAGTTGGCGGATCGCCAATTTGATTTGCTGGTGTCGGAGCCGGTCGAGTTTCCGCTCTATACGTCCAGCGTGCGTTTGACGGACCGGCCTGGAGAGTTGATCCCGCTTGATCCAGAACGAATGACCCCGCTGCCGCCGATTCGGACGGCGCTGAAGACACGCAGTCGCCGCGAGCGGGGCACTGTGCCAGTTCGATTGAACGCCAAGCTGACGGAAATCGGGACGCTGGAGTTGTGGTGCAGCGAAATCGGCGGTGAGCGGAGTTGGCGACTGCAATTTGATGTTCGCTCGGCGACGCAGACGGATGTCGCAGCGCACGAATCGGAGGCCGAAAGCGAGGGCTTTGTCGATGAAGAGACTGCCGCCGCTTGCCGCGCGGTGCTGGAGAGTGTTTTTGGCGATAACGGTTGGACGCCACCGAATTTGCTGATGAAGGAGTTGGCGGAAGCAATCGGCAGCGAGCGTGACGAATGGCCCACGTCGCTGCTCAGGCGGATTTGGGAAATGCTGATGGAGCTCGAGCCCGGCCGTCGGAAGTCGGCGGCGCATGAGGCCCGCTGGCTGAATTTGTTGGGCTACACGCTCCGGCCCGGCTATGGACTGGCCGTCGATGATTGGCGCGTGGCGGAGACGTGGAAAGCGGTACAAGGCAAGTTGGCTCATTCGGCTGCGACCAGCAGGACTGAGTCGCTCATTTTATGGCGGCGAATCTCCGGCGGTTTGACAAGCGGCCAGCAGCGGGCGCTCGCTCAGCCGCTCCTATCATCGGTGCGAACGCTGCATAAGCGTTTTGCTGGCGGTGGCAAAGCGACGGAGCCAACGTGGAGCCCGCATGAAGGTCTGGAGGTCCTGCGCCTCCTGGGCTCACTCGAGTTGCTCGCGGTAGATACGAAGGTAGAAGTTGGTCGGATGCTGCTCGACTTGATGCCGCGAAAAAAATTGCAGGCGATTCGGCCGGCGGTGCTGTGGGCACTGGGACGCATTGGCGCCCGCCAACCGGCGTATGGGCCGCTGAACACCGTCGTGCCACCGGGGGAAGCCGCGGGTTGGATCGAAAAGCTGGTTGCAGCGGGTGGCGCCGAAAATTCGATGTTGCAATTTGCCGCGGTAAATATCGCGCGTCGGACGCATGATCGGTTTCGCGATCTTGATGAGGACTGGCGACAGCGAGTCATGGAATGGCTCGATCAAAGCGGCGGCTCTGAGCACCCCAAACAGCTCATCCATGAAGGTGGCCAGCTCGATCGCGAAGAACAACGCCAGGTGTTTGGCGAGGCCTTACCGAAAGGGCTACGGTTGCGGTAAGCTCCAGTTCACCCACAATTCCAGGTTCAAAGTTGGCTAGCATCCGCAACGTGCGCTCCGAAATCCGCAATCCCGCGCCGCCACTGCCACTATTAATTACCGGCGTCGCGGGCGTCGCGGGCTACAACGCGTTTCACTATTTCCGCCGCAAGTTTGGCAAGCAAGTGATCGGCATCCGACGGAAGGACAACTGGCCGCTGAAAGGCGAAGGAATCGTCGCCTGCGATGGTGATGACCGCGACGGGCTATTGCGGCTGTTCGACAAGCATCCGTTTGCAGCGGTGCTGAATTGCGAAGGCACCTGCAAGCTCAAATCCTGCGAGCTCGCTCCGAAGATGGCCGAGCGCGTGAACATCGACAGCGTGACGACAATACTCGATGTCGTCCGCGGCCGCGAGACGCGATTGGTGCATCTATCGATCGACCTGGTTTTTTCGGGCACGCGCGGCGGCGGGCACGTCGAGGAAGACGCAATCGACCCGGTTACGGTCTATGGCAAAACGATGGCCATTGCGGAACAAATTATTTTGAGGTCGCCCATTAATCACGCTATCCTTCGCATCTCGCTGCCGATGGGCGTCAGCTTCAACGGCCATGCCGGCGCGATCGACTGGATTCAAAGCCGGTTTAAGAAGGACAAACCGGCGACGTTGTATTACGACGAAGTGCGCACGCCAACGTACACGGATTGCATGAATCCGCTGCTGGCTGAAGTGCTTTCTCGGCCGGAGATTATCGGCTTATTTCATGCGGGCGGACGGCGGCGACTGAGCCTCTTCCATATTGCCCAGATCGTAAATCGCGTCGGCGGTTACGATCCTGATTTGCTGCATGGTTGCCCGCGGATTGAAGCTGGGCCAATGCCGCCGCGGGCGGGCGATGTGACGATGGATTCGAGTAAGCTGGCGGCGGCGTTGGGCTATGATCCGTTCGATCCGTGGCCGCTCGACGATGATCACGTCCCTACACATCGCCAGTGGCATTACGAAGGGCCGCGTGGGTCGCCCGAGCTATTGTCCGAAACACTTTATCGCAACCCGCGGCGATCAAATGACCAAGCACCGAGCATCAAATCTCAAACAAATTCGAAGTCCAAAATACCAATGAAGAACTAAAGCGTAAGATTATCCTTTGCTATTGGATATTGTTTGTGATTTGTGGCTTGTGATTTGGTGTTTCCGCCGCGATGTCCTTTTTTGCAGATATTGAATCGCGTATCGCGGCGGCGATGCAAGCCGACCGTTTTCGGCTGCGGAATTTGCTGCGCGCGGTGCGGCAGGATGAGGAGCAGGGGCGGGCGCCGGATGAAAAACTCGAAAAGCTACTGAAGCAGCTTGATGAATCGAACTCGCGGCGCGCGAAACGGCAATCGCTGGTGCCGCGGCTCGAATATGACGAGTCGCTGCCGGTGGTCGCGCGGCGAGAGGAAATTGCCGCGGCGATTCGCGATCATCAAGTGGTTGTCGTCTGTGGCGAAACGGGCAGCGGCAAATCGACGCAGTTGCCAAAAATTTGTTTGGAAATCGGTCGCGGCGTCAGCGGCATGATTGGGCATACGCAGCCGCGGCGAATTGCGGCCCGTTCGATCGCGTCGCGACTGGGAGAAGAGCTGCGGACGTCGGTTGGCCAGAAAGTCGGCTTCAAAATCCGGTTCACGGATGTCACGGGAGCCAGCACGCTTGTGAAGGTCATGACCGACGGCGTGCTCTTGGCCGAATCACAGCACGATCGGTTTTTGAATCAATACGATACGATCATCATCGATGAGGCTCACGAGCGGTCGCTGAACATCGACTTTTTGCTCGGTTATTTGCATCGGCTGTTGCCGAAACAGCCTGATTTAAAGCTGATCATCACGAGTGCGACGATCGATGCGCCCCGATTCGCGGAGCATTTCAAAACGGATCGCGGGCCTGCCCCCATCATTGAAGTTTCCGGCCGCACCTATCCTGTCGAAGTCCTCTATCGGCCGCTGTTTCGCGAAGACGGCGGTGAAGAGGTCGAGACCATACGCGGCGTGGCGGATGCGGTCGAAGAAGTTTGTGGTCTGGGCGGCGGTGATGTGCTGGTCTTCCTACCAACCGAGCGCGACATTCTCGAAGCTTCCCACACCCTCCGCGGCCGTAATTTGCCGGGCGGACAGCCGGAGATTGTGCCGCTCTATGCCCGTTTATCGACGGCCGAGCAGAACCGGGTGTTTCAGCCGCACAGCGGCCGGCGCATTGTGCTGGCGACGAATGTTGCCGAATCGTCGCTGACGGTGCCAGGGATCCGGTATGTCATCGATACGGGCACGGCGCGGATCAGCCGCTATTCGGCCCGCACCAAATTGCAGCGACTGCCAATTGAATCGATCTCTCAAGCATCGGCCGATCAACGCAAGGGACGCTGTGGCCGCGTTGGTCCGGGCGTCTGCGTGCGGCTGTTCAGTGAAGACGATTATCTCGGCCGCGAGCGCTTCACGTCGCCGGAAATTCAGCGGACGAATTTGGCGTCCGTCATTTTACAATTGCTGGCGCTCGATCTGGGCTTGATCGACGAGTTTCCGTTTCTCGATCCGCCGAAGGCCGAGGCGATTCGCGATGGGTATAAGACGCTGTATGAATTGGGAGCCGTGGATGAAAACCGGCAACTCACTGCGCTGGGTCGCCAAATCGCCCGGCTGCCGGCCGATCCGCGAATTGCGCGGATGATTATTGAGGCCAGCCGCGAGCATTGCCTGGCGGATGTGCTGGTTATTGCCGCTGCATTGGAGGTTCAAGACCCGCGCGAGCGTCCGGCCGACCGGCAGCAGGAAGCCGACATGGCGCACGCGCAGTGGCTTGATCCAGACAGTGATTTTCTGGGCTGGCTGAAGCTATGGGATTTTATTCAGCAGGTGAAGACCAGCACGACTAAGTCGCAGTTTCGCAAAGCTTGCCGCCAGAATTTTTTGTCGGAGATGCGGCTGCGGGAATGGCAGGATGTGTATCGGCAGTTGATGGAGATGGTAAAGCAATCTGGATTGACGCTTGGGAGGCGTAAATGGGATTCAACGGCGAGCGGGATGCGTAAGCATCCCGGTAAATCGGAATCACCTGCAAATCCACAGCACCCGGGCTCCCACGCCTCCCGTTCGCCATTGGAAATTCCTGCCTACGCAGCAATTCACCGTGCTCTCCTTTCCGGACTTCTCTCCAGCGTTGCCAATCGCGGCGAGACGAACGAATACACGGCGGCGGGCGGCGGAAAGTTTTTCTTGTGGCCGGGCAGTGGCGTGACGGCGACGAAGCCGAAGTGGATCATGGCCGGAGAGATGGTGGAAACGGCGCGGCGGTATCTGCGGACCGTCGCGCGCATCGATCCTCAGTGGATCGAGCCGCTGGCCTCGCATCTGGTGACGCGGAGCTACAGCGACCCACATTGGGATCGCCGCGCGGGTGGCGCGATGGCGTATGAAAAGGTTTCGCTGCTGGGTTTGACAATCATCCCGCGACGGCGGGTGCGTTATACGTCCGTTGATCCGCGCACGTCGCGGCGGCTGTTCATTCAGAACGGGCTCGTCGAAGGCGACTACGACACGCGCGGCGATTTTTTTCGGCAGAACCGTCAGCTTATCGAAAGCCTGGAAGTCAAAGCGACCAAGACGCGCCGCCGGGAGCTGCTTGTCGATCCGCAGCTCGTCTATGACTTCTACGACGCGCGAATTCCGGCGGCTGTTGTCGATAATCCTTCGCTCGACAAATGGCGGAAAGAAGTCGAGCAGCAGAATCGACGCATATTGTTCATGACCGAAGCCGACCTCGTCGGCTCGCAGCCTTCGGAAATGCCGGCGGGCGAATTTCCCGATGTTCTGGACCTGGATCAGGCGAAGCTCCCGCTGGCTTATCACTTCGAGCCAGGCGCACCCGAAGACGGCGTCACGGTCACAGTGCCGCGGGAGGGATTGGCGCAACTTTCAGAAGAGCGGCTGGGCTGGCTCGTGCCGGGGCTCGTGGCCGACAAAATTCAAGCGATTATTCGGTCGCTGCCCAAAGCCGTGCGGCGAAACTTTGGACCGGCGCCGGAAGTGTCGAAGCAAATCGCCGACAAGTTGACTTTCGCGTCGGGGCCGTTTTTGCCACTGGTCGCTCAGGCACTGACAGAAATCGCCGGTGAGCGGATTCAGCCGGAGATGTTTGACCTGGAGCGGCTGCCACTGCATTTGAAGATGAAAATCCGCGTCGTGGATCATGGTGGCCGCACGGTTGTGGACGGCCGTGATCTCGTCACGATTCGGGAGCATTTGGGTCAGGACGCAACGGCTGCGCCTCCTCCGCGTGCGGCCGCGCAATGGCATCGCGATGGACTGATGAAGTGGGATTTCGGACCGTTGCCGGAAAAAATTGAGCTGGTTGTCGGCGGCGTGAAGCTGACGAAGTTTCCCGCGCTGCTTGATGCGGGCGAAAGCGCATCTCTGCGGGTGCTGGATACGGCGGTCGAGGCCGCGCGGCAAACTCGGCTTGGCATATTGCGTTTATTCGTGCTGGCCGAGCACCGCGAGCTGAAGACGCAGGCCCGCTGGTTGCCGAACATCGAGAAAATTCGGCTCTGGGCCGCGCCGTTGGCGGCCAGCCGGTCGATCGAAGATCAACTAATCGACTTGATCGCCGCGCGAGCGTTTTACTCGAACAACACGATTCCGCGGGACGCTGATTCCTTCGAAGCGCAGCGCCTGGTCGGCCGCAAGAACATCCTGCCGGCCGTGCAGGAAGTGACCAAGGTCGTGCAGGCCCTGTTCGAGGCTTATTACGATGTGCGGCTGGCGCTCGAGCAGCGGCGGCCGCCGACGTGGCAATATGCCCTTGACGATATTCACGACCAGCTCGCCGCGCTGCTGCCCGACAATTTTCTGGCAACGACTCCCTGGGAGTGGCTGGCCCATTTGCCGCGTTATCTAAAATCGATATCGCTGCGGCTCAAAAAAATCGGCACGAATGGCATCCCGCGCGATCGCCAGGCCCATGACCAGGTTGTCCCGCGGTGGAAAGAGTACCAACAGCGGCTGGCCGATCATCGCAAGCGGCTGATCGACGACCCGGAAATGCCGCTCGTTCGCTGGATGGTCGAGGAGCTGCGGGTTTCGCTGTTTGCCCAGGAGTTAGGAACGAGCATCCCTGTTTCGCCGCAGCGACTGGACAAGCAATGGGCCAAAACCAAGCCGTAAGGCAAGAATTCTGTGGCCGAGCAGGGTATAATGCGTCGTTTGATTGACTGGGGCTGTCGCTGATAGGTAGGTTTAAGGGTGGCTCGCCATTGGCAATCTGGCTTATCTCGGGCGCTTGCGCCCTGGCAACGCGCGACGGCGGTCCGACCCACGGGGCGGCAGCGCCGCCCAAAGTAGGGGCCCGATACCGGTGGCCAAAAGATAATAGCCCCACAAAATAATGAATCATGATCCCGCAGTTCCGTGCGATTGCCGAAGGGGCGGCACTTGCGCGGCGACTCGGTAGGAGTTGTATAGCTATGGAAATCGCAGTCCGGAAAGCAAACGTTGCGAGGTGGCGAACCGGCCCGAAGCTGGCGGCCAAGATCGCCGTCGTCGCGGCCCTAGGCCTCTGCGTCCGCATGATCGTGGCCCAAGCGCCGGCGGTTGATCTTGCGGTTAAGGAAGAAAAAGAAGACGAGGGTCGAGGCTTCAAATACCAGGTTCCCAATCCGCAGTGGCGTAAAAGACCGGACGAGCAAAAGTTCCGCACCATTGTGCGATCCGTGTTCGCGGGATCACAGTCAATTGCTGAACCCGCACAGCGGCAGCTATTTCGCAGCTTCTTCGTGTCGTTTGTGTACCCGATGATGACGACTGAGGAGGGACTGCGAACGATTGGAAAGGAACGGCAGGATTTGCTACGCGACCTAGCCAGTACGAAAAGCCATGACGTGCATAAAGAGGTCGTCGATTTCACAATTCCGGCGATGACCAAGATCGTGCAGGACAAGGAATATCGGCCCCAGGCTCGTTACAACGCGATGCTGATCCTGAGCAGCCTCAATGATGTCGAAGCGAACAATGTTGGCACCTCGCCAACGTTGCCTGAGCCGGCGAAAGCCGCGCTGCCAATTATCTTGCAGCAGCATCAGAAAGCCGACCGCGATGAAATCAAGCTCGCGGCGCTCCTGGGTCTGGCTCGCAATCTGGAGTGGGACAACTACAAGCAGCAGCCGATGCCCGCGAATGGTCGAGCGGCAATTATCAAGGAACTGACGACGTTGGCGGAGATGAAAGAGTCGCCGGCTGGCCGCGAGGCAGACGTGCATCTGTGGATGCGGCGGCGGGCCGTCGAGGGGCTGGCAGCAGCGTGCCTGACGAAGGCCGATCCGGAGATCGCCGCGGTCATGGAGCGGCTGCTGCGTGATGAAGCGGATGCGACCAGTCTGCGATTGGCCGTCGCGACGGCGATGGGACGGATGTCGCTGCAAGCGCCCGCCAAGATCGACGCGGTGGCGACGGCCAAGGAACTTGGATATTTGGCGCTAAAGGCGTGCGATACTGAACTGACACGAGCTGAAACGTATCGCAAAGATGAGCTCGAGCATCAGGCTCGGCTGGCTGGCAGTTACCAAGGCGAAGCCGGTTATGCGGCCGGCCCGGGCGGCATGCCCGGTGGACCGGGTCGAGGCATGGGCGACACGCCCGGCGGGATGCGGGCGCCGCTTCGGCCGACGGCCGGAGCTCCTGGTATGGGTGATGGTTATGGCGGCGAGCTCGGAGCTTCGGACCCGTCGATGCAAGATCCAAAACATTTTGAGGTCGAGTATTTGCGACGGCGATTGCGGCAGAGCTTGTACGCCGTGCAGCTTGGTCTCTTAGGTGGTGACGATCATCCGCCGCCCAAGAAAACGGATTCGACCGGCTCTGCCGACTCAACGAAGACGAAAACGACGACGCCCACAACCACCAAGGGCGCTGAAGAGAAAAAAGAACGCGGCATGTACGCCGTCGCTAAGACGAAGCCCGAGAAGGCACAAGTGGATGAAGTCTATTGGGCCGTTCGCAAGCTGGCGGAGACAATTGAGGTCGATGGCGCCGATATCGACTTTTATCAGCTCATTAAAGATGGTCGCCGCGATTTGAAGCCGCTGGAGGCCGTCGTTGGACGGCGAGCGCCGCCACCGGGGGCTGCTCCTGGCACCGAGGATGAGCCGACCGCTGGTAAAGCGAAAGCGGGAGCCAAAGGCGCGCCGCAAAAAGGGCCGCCCGGAGCCAAAGGCAGGCCTGTTGTGCCGGGCAAGGCCGCTTCGAAGCCCGCGCCGCGGCCGCAGCCCAGCGTTTTTGGTCAGCCGCGGTTCGGCAAGTAGCGGCGGCTATTTGGCGAAGCGCCATACCACCGCGTCGCCCGCTTTTAGCTCCATGACGCCGGCGCTGTATCGCGCCGGCTGATCGTTCACGGTGTACCGCCAGTTGGGGCCATTCGCCCCTTCGTTTGCTTTGTCGTCGATCGCGGTGATAAAAACGGATTCGCCGCGGCCGACGAACGCGAGCTTGATACCGCGCGGATGATTCTCCGCCGCTTGCAGCGCATCGAAGACGGTCATCTTTTCTTTCCAGGGCAGCGCCGTGAACGATTTCTGCACCCCGTCGCCGTAGTCGAGTGTCAGACGAACGCTGGCGGCGGTGTCCTGGGTTAACGCTGGAAGATCGTGGGTGGCGATGCCCACGCCAACGAGGACCAGCGCAACCAGCGATAAGGCGCGCCGCGTCATTCGTCGGCGATTAATAGACATGCTCGTCATAATGCTCCTCGCAATCAGTGAATCCGGCGTTTCCTTTCTAGCCGGGAGCAGATAACTTGTCACGACGGCGGATGGCCCGGTCTTGTTTTTGGAACATTGCTTATGAGCGCCCCCGATCCCTCGCTGCACGCGAATCCGTTGCCCGACTACTTCGATCTGTCGAGCTACGGCATCACCGTCAAGGCTGTCTGCCGGAATCTGGCCCCCGCGACCCTGTATGCCGAGGCGATCCGCGAGGACGAGAAGTGCGACATCGCGGACACCGGCGCGCTCATCGCCTATTCCGGCGACAAAACCGGCCGTAGCCCGAAAGACAAACGCATCGTCGAGCATCCCGATTCGAAAAATGATGTCTGGTGGGGCAATGTCAATATTCCAATTGCCTACGACACGTTTCTCATCAACCTCGAACGGGCCAAGGACTATTTCAACACTCGGAAGCGGCTCTATGTCGTCGATGGCTATGCCGGTTGGGACCCGAAGCTGCGGGCGAAGGTGCGGGTTATCTGCACGCGGCCGTATCATGCCCTGTTCATGCACAACCTGCTAATCCGGCCGACGGCCGAGGAACTGGCGAGCTTCGGCCAACCGGACGGCGTCATTTACAACGCGGGTGAATTTCCCGCCAACCAGCGGACGCACGGCATGACGTCGAAGACGAGCATCGACCTGTGCCTCGAATCGCGGGAGATGGTGATTCTCGGCAGCGAATACGCCGGTGAGATGAAAAAAGGCGTGTTCACGATGATGAACTACTTCGGTCCCAAGGCCGGTATTCTTTCGATGCACTGCTCGGCGACGGCCGATCAAACGACAGGCCGCACATCGCTCATGTTCGGCCTTTCCGGCACCGGCAAAACCACGCTTTCGGCCGATCCGACTCGGCTCTTAATTGGCGACGACGAGCATTGCTGGAGCGATACGGGCATCTTCAATATCGAAGGCGGGTGTTACGCGAAGGCCCTCAATCTCGCCCCGGAAACGGAGCCGGAGATTTTTCAGGCCCTCCGGTTTGGCGCGGTGCTCGAAAATGTCGTCTATGACCAGCAAACACATCACGTCGATTATCGCAACCCGCGAATTACAGAAAACACGCGCGGCGCTTACCCAATCGAATTTATTCGCAACGCGAAAATTCCGTGCCTCGGCGAGCATCCGGCTGACGTGATCTTCCTCACTTGCGATGCCTTTGGGGTTTTGCCGCCGGTCAGCCGGTTAACGCCGGCACAGGCCATGTACCATTTCATCAGCGGCTATACGGCTAAGGTCGCGGGGACCGAGATGGGCATCACCGAGCCGCAGGCGACGTTCTCGCCCTGCTTCGGCGGCCCGTTCCTGATGTGGCGGCCGGCCAAATATGCCGAGCTACTGGCGGCAAAGCTCAAGCAGCATCAGGCCAATGTGTGGCTCGTCAACACTGGCTGGAGCGGCGGCAGTTATGGCTCTGGCGAGCGAATGAAGCTGAAAATCACACGGGCGATTGTAAATGCCATTCATTCGGGCGCACTAACGAATTCCAAGAGTCATCCCGATCCCGTGTTCGGGCTGGAGATTCCCGCTTCCTGCCCCGAAGTGCCCGCTGAGATTTTGACGCCGCGAAACACGTGGCAAAATACTGCAGCCTATGATGCCAAAGCCACGCATCTGGCCGGTTTATTCCGCGATAATTTTCAGAAGTATGCGGCCGACGTAGCGCCGGAGGTTATTGCGGCCGGGCCAAAATAAGTGGTCAGTTGTTGCCTCGGCGGCGAAGACTCAACTGGCTGACATCGAAGGGCTTCCCTTTGAGCTCCGCGAGCTTGGATTTCTGACCGTCGTTCAAAACTTCGAGCGCCTTGGCGTCGCGTTCCACGTTCATCTCCCGGATGCGAGCAAACCGTTGCTGAAAATCGCCGTCCAGCTGCTGCTGGCGACGGCTGGTTTCGTTTCGCAACTCGCTTAATTGCGTTTGCTGCGCATCGGACAAATCGAGCTCCTTGGACAACAGCGGTTCCAGCCAGACCTCGATTCCGGAGGCTTGCAGCTGAATTTGCTTGAGCCGAGCAATCTGTTCGCTGCTCAGCAGCTCTTCCAGCTTTGGCAGGAACTTGGCGGTCAAACTGCGATTCACCTCGGATGATTTCTCATTGACCTTCCGCATCTCGGCGGCTCGCTCCAGCGCCGGCAGATCACGAAGCGCGTCGTTGTCGAAGCCCTGGGCCTTGAACTCGCGATCCGACGCATTGCGATAGGAGTCATATAGCTCACTCAATTTGCCGCCGATCTCGCCGCCGACGCCCAAATCCTTCTGCACGGCCTCATTTCTGGCCAATGAAACAAGGCTATTCGTCCGTCCGCTGAAGCCGAACTGAGCCCAAGCAACTTGTGTGACACAAAGGCAAGTGGACAGCGAAACGATCGCCGCGGTTCGGCATCTCAACATGGCAGAAACTCCGTATTGGCCATAAATAGGAGCAGTTATGGATAGCGGTGACTCGATATTAAGGTCTCGCGCAGTGCCATCAAATCGTCTCGGTTGAATTGCAGCATAACGACGGTAACACGCCCTTCCGGCGTTACTCCCACGATTTTGCCGCCCTGAAGCCGAAAATGATCATCCCAACGATCGTGTCGTGGATTGAACATTCGCGTTGGCTGACTTGTGATCGAATCAATGGCAGCGACCTCGGGTCCTTTCAGCAAATTGCAAACGGCACACGCCCAAGCCAAATTCTCCGCCGAAGTTTCCCCTCCGTGACGTTTCGAAACGATATGGTCTGGCTGATGTGGAACCGTGCTATCGTCTTCGTGCCGGAGACAGTATTCGCAGCGCCCATTAGCTCGGTCACGAATCAATTTGCGGAGACGGCTGGGAACATGCCTCCTATTCATGATCTGGCGCCGACGGACCGCAATCTTGCCTTCAGCAAGCTCAGCAAAATCTCGGAATTCAAAAAAGATTCCAGTTCGTTGCCTTCGTCAGGGGAAAGCTCGTCCTCTTTGTTCTTTTCCGTGAGTTCGATGTAGCGCTCCTCCACGACGGCCGAAGGGCGCCAAGCGATTATCTCCTGCTCCGATGGTCCCCGCCGCAAAAAATCGGCGAAGTCGTTGATTAATGAGGGGGATTGAAGAGCCGTAGTCATTGGCTTAGCCTCCTTCCCCATTTTACTCGGAATCTCGGAACGCCGGCAATTCAAGCCGATGAAAGAGCGAACTAGTTACCCTTCCCGCGCCGGCCGCCGAATCCGCCGAATAGCTGCGAGACGTCAAATTGCTTCCCTTTGAGCGAGTTCAGCTTTTCCTTCTGCTCGGCTGTCAGCACTTCCATCGCTTTCGATGTCCTTTCTTCGCGCATCTTGGCCGCCGCGGCCTGATCGAATCCGCCTGCAAACAGCTCGCGCTGCTTCTGAGTATATTCCATGGTCAGCGCATTCAGTTTTTGCCGCTGCTCGTCGGAAAGCTTCAACTCCGACGCGACATCGGCCTGGAGCAGCGCCGGCGGACCTTGATTCTGCCAAGCCGCTTGCAGTTGGATTTGCTGCAGACGTTTAACTTGGTCGGCTGAAAGCAACGCTTTGACCTTCGGATCGAATTCATCGTTCAGCTTGTTGCCGATTTGGTTCATCTTCTGCCGCTGCTCTTGCGTCAGGTTTCGAAAATCCTGCGGGTTAATGCTGGCGGTCTGATATTCCTTTTGCCGCGCGGCGTTGAGGTCATCTCGCAATGAGTTCAATTTGTCCTTCAGGTCACCGCTAACGCCCAGTTCCTTTTGAACCGATTCGTTACCCGCGAGCGTCACGAGATTCGTACCGCCGAACATGCCCCCGCCAAAACCTCCGCCGCCGCCCTTACCTTTGCCTTTTTGCTGGGCGTTCGCCGCGGACAGAAGAATCACAAGAATCAGGACGAGAAAAGCGGCAAACGTTCGGATGGATGTTTTCATGATCAACGTCACTTGGGAGTTGGATTTGAAGCCTCAGATTGCGCCCGTAGTGTGATGTCCCGGCAAGGCCAAAGTCAAGCAGTCGCGCAGTTTCAGTAATCTCGGCTGCGTTTTGGCGGAGCGGCAACCGAGACTTCCCAGGCCGCTACCCGATCGCCGCTGGAAAGCAGAAGAACGGCTTTTTCGCCGATTTTCGTCGCCGCGATTCCGGTCAGTGGCAATCCGGTGAAAAACGAATCAAAGAGCTGGCCGTCGGCTGTAATCAAATGCACGGAGCCGTCGGGGCCGGCAATCCAAAATTCGCCCTGATGTCCCGACAAAACTTTACTGGCCGCCACGGGCTCGATGGGGTTTTGATGCACGCCGAGCGGCAGCGGGTAATTCCATTTTTCCGATAACTCATCAGACAGACCGACGGCAAACGGCTCGTTCTTATCGCTGGTGGCCAGTGCTAGAAAATTGGCCTGCAACGGTGCCGAAAATTGACCACCGAGGATTCGGGCGATCGGCCAATTACGGACGCTAACCGGCGGCTCGCCATTCCCAAAGCGGTTGATCCGTCCGATCGCGCCCTTCTCATCTCCGCTCACGAAAATCATGCGCGATCCCAAATCATCGGGCAGAGCGACAGCCAGCGAAAGCGCCGCCGGAACGGTGCCGTTCCGCCAGCGAACGTCCCCTTGCAGCGACAAAGCGACCACACCCGCCCCGCCCGCTGCGGCCACGAGAATATCGAGGCTGCCATCGTTGTCTAAGTCGGTGAGTGCTAAATCGGCGACACCCAGCGGCGCTTGATCTGCCGGTGGAAACGCCAGGAGCAGCTTCCAGCGATCGTCGAACAAGAAGAATTGCGGCGCAAGTGGCGAGCTGCCGACAAAAAATCGCTTGCCGCTTTTGTCGGCTGCCGTACGGACGAACGTTATCACTGTCTGCGGCGGAATTTCGAGAGAATGGCGGTTGATAATCTTGCCCTGGCCGTCAATTTCGATCGCGGATCGGCCGCCGCTCAACACAAAAGACTGCTGGGATCCATCAGGCGGCGAGCCAACCGTCAAATTGCCAGCCGCTGCCACTGCGCATTCCCACAGTGGATTAACGACGATTTTCTGCGGCTCACTTCGCTGCCGAATCACCGCTTCGGGCACTTCAACGAGTTCTCCCGGCTCCGGGCCGCCGCGCGCTAAAAGCTGCTCATATTTCTCCCGCTCGCGCCGATATTCGGCCACGATTTCTGCCGCCAGGTCGTCGCCGCGCTTCAGCCGCTCGACGATGCCGACCAGCTGATCGGCCAGTTCCGGCGAGCCTCCGGCTTGAAAAATTTGCACGCAGCCGCGTTTATCCAGCACGGTAATCGTCGGCTGCAGCTCGATGTGAAATGCCTTGTCGCCGAAGGCTTCCAGATCGCGCACGACTGGCAGCTCAACTTTCCACTCGGCCAGTCGCCTTGTCAGCGCATCATTGCTAACAGCCGTTGGATCGGTCGCCACCGCAAAAAACATGACGCCTTCTTCTTTGGCCAGCCGCTGAGCCGCAGTTGCGACCTGTTGCAGTGTCGCCTCGCAAGCCGGGTCGTCGTGATACCAAGCGAGGACGACGACTTTGCCGGCGAGATCCTTTTCGATGAGTCGCTTGCCGTCCAGCCGCGTGAAGTAAAACTCCGCCGGCTGCTGACCGAACAGATCACTGGGCAGCGGCGGCGGCGGCCGAGTGAACGCCTTCATCTGTTTAGCATTCGGCGGCACGTCGAGCACAAACTGCTGAGGATTGATCGGCGCGTTGATCGCTGCGTCGCGGAAATCGGCAAATAATTCGAGTTGGCTGACGCTGGGATCGTGGGCCAGGTCAGAAACTAATGCGGCTGCCGGATAGTCCAACCGCCGCAGCAGAAAATCTTGCTGATCGACCCAAAAGACAAATGCGCCGCCGGGTGACGGGACCTCAACGCGAAAACAAACTCGGCCGTTGTGCTCTTTATCGGCCAGTCGCTGACATGCGACATCCGCATCAAACGCCGCCACCAGTCCGCCCGCCTCCAAGAGCAACTCCAGTTGCACCGGCTGCCGTCGCAAGCGACTGCTAATCGTCTCGTAGAGAAGCTCATCGCCGGCCAAGTCCTTCAGCTTCAGCGGCTTGGGGGCTGACCGCACGACCATCTGGTTATCGACGTTGTTCGACGCCGCATCTTCGATCCGCGCTTTGAGCTGATTGCCGTCACATTTCACAGTGGCCTGAAACGCGGTGATCGAAAGCTTATCCGGTCTCTCGAATGCAACAGCAAACGGCTGCTCTTGAAATACCGGCTGGCCGTTTTGCCGAAACGCCAGCCGGACCACCGCGTTATCCTTGTAGGTTTTCGCTTGGCGATAGGTTGCCAGGAGCCGTTTGAGAATCTCGCTTGCTGACAAATCTGCGGCTGGTTTTGTGGATTTAGCGACGGAAGCCGTTTTGCCTTCGTCGCGGCTTTCTTTAGGCGGATCGCCGGTCCCTTCCGGCTTCTGGCAACCAACGCCTAGCACCAGCGCACATAGAGCGGCGAAAAGCATCCCAGCAATTCTCATCCATCAATCCCTTGAATGAATACATTGACCGAATAGTAACGATCATTTTGGCAGACTTCGCGAATTTCACAAAGACAGGCTGAGCGGAGAGCCTGGAACAGGAAGAAACGAACGAAACAGAGCCGAATGGTGACTCCACTCTGTTAACTCTGTTTCCTCCTGTTCAATTTGCCGCCCCGATCTACAGCCGCATCATTCCACCCGCTCGACGACCATCGCGACTGCTTCGCCGCCGCCCAGACATAGTGCCGCAACCCCATAACGAAGCTTCCGCCAGGCCAGTGCGTGCAGCAGCGTTACTAAGACGCGCGCCCCGCTGGCCCCTATCGGATGGCCGAGTGCAATTGCCCCACCGTTGATATTGAGCTTGCCCGCTTCGATGCGCAGGGCTCGCGCACACGCCAGACACTGGGCCGCGAACGCTTCGTTAATTTCAAACAAATCGATGTCGCTCACCGTCAGCTTCGCTTTGGCGAGCACGGCCTCAATTGCACTGATTGGAGCAGTAAACAACTCCTTCGCATCACCGGAATGTGTGGCCGATGCAACAACTCGGGTCTTGATAGACGATTTCACGTTCTCTGCAACTGGCGCGCTGGCGACCAGCACAGCCGCCGCTCCGTCGCTGATCTGCGAGGCGTTTCCAGCGGTCGCCGTACCCTCGGGGCCGAACGACGGGCGGAGCTTAGCCAAATCCGCCAGCGAAGAATTTGCTCGCGGGCCTTCATCGTGATCGACAACCACCTCGCCTTTGCTGCCTTTGACCTTGATCGGCACAATCTCGGCGTCGAACATGTGCCCTTCACGTGCTGCGATAGCCCGCGCGTGGCTCTCGACCGAAAATGCATCCTGATCGCCACGGCTGATCTGGTGCTTCGCCGCCGTGTAATCCGCCAACACGCCCATCCCCTTGTTTTCACAGGCGCACCATAGGCCGTCGTGAATCATCGAGTCCAACACGGTTTGGTTGCCCAATTTCCAGCCGGCCCGCGTCCCCATCATCAGATGCGGCGCAAGACTCATATTTTCCATGCCCCCGGCGACGACCAGCTTCGCATCCCCTGCGCGAATCGCCTGATCGGCCAGCATCACCGCGGCCAGTCCGCTGCCACACACTTTGTTGATCGTGATCGCGCCGACCGACGGAGGAATTCCAGCGGCCAATGCCGCTTGTCGCGCCGGTGCCTGGCCGATCCCCGCGGAAAGCACGTTGCCCAGGAGGACTTGATCCACGCTATCTGCGGGCACACCGGCATCCGCCATCGCTGTTTTGATCGCAACACCTGCCAATTTTGGCGCCGCAATGCTCGACAGCGAGCCAAGAAGCTTTCCAATTGGTGTTCGACGGGCCGCAATCAAGTAGCTGTGTGTCATAGGAACCATCCTTTGCAGCCCAGCGCGGCTGCTTTGCCTCTCGCCTGCCATCATTCTATGCCCGTTGAAGCCGCCTGGTGCAACGGGCCGCCGCTGGCCAAGGCCGTGATCGTGAGTCAAACTACTTTCATGTTCTACGGCACGATCAAAACCATCGCTCCGGACCGCGGTTTCGGCTTCATCGCCCACGAAGGCGGCAAAGACGTCTATTTCCACGCCGTTGATATCGGCGACGAGACATTTCGCCGGCTGACAATCTACCAGCCCGTCAAGTTTGAATTCGCCCCACGCGACAAGAACGAAAACTTCGCCGAGCGGAAAGGCCCACGAGCAGCTAAGATCGAGCTTATCGACCGCCTCCCCGGCGGCGTCATGGACCGGCCGCCCCAAGAGCTCGCCCCGCATCATCATCCAAATGCCAAACAGCGTAAAGCGACCTGGAAGCGGCGCATCGACATTCAGAAAAAAGACACCGAGTAACCGGCCCATTTCAACAGCCGGGAGCAAACCTGCTCCCGGTGAACCGCTAACAATCGTTTACACCACGATGTCACGCAGAATCCTAGCCTGTCGCCTTTTTCTCTTCGCGGTTCTCTTCGCTTCGATCGAGCGGTATTCCGCCGCCGACGACTTCCTCGGCCGCTCGTTCGAGCAATGGAGCGAGATGCTCAACGGTTCACAACAGACCGAGCGGAGCTATGCCGCCTGGGCGCTCGGCCAGATCGCGACGGAGCGCGCCGGCAGCCCGAATGATCAGGTTTATTTCGCCGAACTAATCAAATTGATCCATGACAACGATCCGACCGTCCGCTATTGGGGCGTCCTCGGCCTCGCCGGCTATGCCCACAAGCTGCCAGCCAAAGACGGCGGAAAAACGGCCGTCGCCAACTCGGTAACGCCGTTGCTGGAAGACAAATCGGCTGCACCCCGCATCGCCGCGGCGCAGACGCTCGGACTAGTCGGTCAGCCGGAGAAAGCATTGCCCGTGCTTATCGCCGCCATGAGCGATCCGCAGGACTCAGCCCGTATTCAAGCCGCTACGGCCCTCGAAAAACTCGGCGAAGCCGCCCGCCCCGCCATCGCAACATTGGAGAAAGGCACATCCGACTCCAGCGAATACGTCAAACGCATCTCCGAACGCTCCCTTCAAGCTCTTGACCCCAACCGTAAGTCGGCTGAACCATCCGCGAAGGCGAAGAAGAACAAAGGTAAAGCGAAAAAGGCCGCTTAGCCCGACCAGCTTCGCGTGACGATCATGCCGCGGCTTGCATACGCATCGTTTGTTTTCCTTTTGGCGCTGGCCGTTCACGCCGAAGAGACGCCGTCTTTATCCACTAAGGACTTGGCAGCGCGACTCCGGCCCTCGATCGTCGTCATCACCTACGCCGGTCGCGATGGCAATCAACAAGGTCTCGGCACCGGCTTTGTCATCGATAAATCCGGCCTGATCGCCACGAATCTGCACGTCATCGGTGAAGCTCGCCCGATTTCCGTCCAGACAGCCGACGGCAAATCACTCGCCGTGACCGCCATCCACGCATCCGACCGCGCTCTCGACCTCGCAATCCTGAAAGTGGACAAAACCGATCTGCCAGCCCTCGAAATCAGTGACGACAAACCGGTCGCCGGCGAGCCCGTCGTCGTCATGGGCAATCCCCAAGGCCTGAAGCACAGCGTTGTCACCGGCGTCATTAGCGGTCTCCGCGAAATCGACGGCCGCAATATGCTCCAACTCGCCATTCCCGTTGAACCAGGCAATAGCGGCGGGCCCGTTGTCGATTTGCAAGGCCGCGTGCTCGGCATCGTCACGATGAAATCAGCCGTCACCGAAAATCTGGGCTTCGCCGTCGCCGCCAGCGACCTGAAATCCCTGCGAGAAAAGCCGAATCCGGTGCCCATGGACCGCTGGCTGACAATCGGAGCAATCGATCGCACGCAGTGGGAGCCGCTCTTCGGCGCTCGCTGGCAGCAGCGTGCCGGCCGCATCGTGGTCGATGGCCTCGGTGCCGGCTTCGGCGGTCGATCGCTTCTAGTCTCTAAAATCGATCCACCGCAATTGCCCTTCGACCTGGCCGTCACCGTCAAGCTCGACGATGAAACAGGCGCGGCGGGCCTTATCTTTCACAGCGACGGCAATCACAAGCATTACGGTTTTTACCCGTCGAATGGCCGCCTGCGGCTCACCCGCTTTGACGGTCCCGATGTCTTCTCGTGGCATGTGCTCGCGGAAAAACCATCGGACCATTATCGCCCTGGCGAATGGAATCGCCTCAAGGTCCGCATTGACCGCGGCAAGCTGCAATGTTTTGTCAACGACGAGCTGGTCATTGAATCGAGCGACGATGGCTTTACCCAAGGACGTGTCGGCCTCGCCAAATTTCGCAATACCGGCGCTGAGTTTCGACTATTCGCGGTGGCCAGCGAACTGTCGTCCGCGAAGCCGGATGCGGCCGAACTGGCGAAATTGAACGATCAAATCAAGTCGCTCCCTCCGCTGGCGAAGCTTGACGACGAAAATGTCCGCGAATTGGCCACCGACCGGCCTGAAGATGCCCGCAACGTGCTTCTCAATCGCGCGACCGACCTCGAATCGCAAGCCGCCGAGCTCAAGCGACTGGCAGCCGACGTGAACACGGCTGCGATCTGCGAGAAACTTGCCCGCTTTGCCGGCACAAACGTCGCGAAAACCGATTTGCTCCGAGCCGCGCTCACGATTGCTCGCCTGGACGAGGAAGACCTGGACATCGATGCCTACGTCAAGCACGTCGATCGCATGGCAGAGGCTATCAATCAAAAGCTGGCCGCCGACTCTACTGAATCGCAGAAGCTCGCTGCCCTCAACGAATATCTCTTCCACGACAACGGCTTTCACGGCAGCCGCACCGACTATTACCACCGGGCCAACAGCCATCTCAACCGCGTCATCGACGACCGCGAAGGCCTCCCGATCACGCTGTCAGTGCTCTACATCGAGCTTGGCGCTCGAATCGGGCTGAAAATCGAAGGCGTCGGCCTCCCCGCCCACTTCGTCGTGCGTCATGTGCCCACAGCCGGCGAGCCGCAGCTCATCGACGTCTTCGAATCAGCGGCGCCGCTGTCGCGGTCGGCGGCGGAGAAAAAAATCGCTTCCATCACCGGTGACGTGCCACTGCCGCAGCATTTCGACGCCGTGAGCGATCGTCAGATTCTCGAGCGGATACTGCTCAACCTGATCAGCAACGCCCAAAATCCCAAAACCGGGCCGGACCGCGAAGCTCTCCTCCGCTACGAATCCGCCATGCTCGCCATCGACCCCACTCTCCCCCGCGACCGCGGCCTCCGCGCCATCTGCCGCTGGGAAACCGGCCGCACCGCCGCCGCCATCTCCGACCTCCAAGTCCTCATCGACGCCAAACCCCCCGGCCTCGACATCGACGAGCTCAAAAAGATGCAGGAGTATTTTCGCAGCGCGAAACCGGGCCGGTAAAGCAGCTTAGGCGACTCAGAATCGCTACGAGTGGGAACCGTTTGACTTAGGCGGCGCCGCCACATCGAGCGGTTCGAGCTTGACAATATGCAGCGGATCGAGCGTGACCGAGTGATCAAAAAGCTCCTGCGTCTCGTCAAGTGGCGATAGTCCAATAATCACCGAGCGCTTCCCCACCATGCAAAATTCGGGGTGGCGGACGTCATAGACGCTGCCCTCGGTAAGAGTTAACCGAAAAGGCGTAAACGGGTGGCGACGTACGGCGCCAGCAAGTTCTTTGGGGTCCATATTGACCATTTTACTCCGGGGAATTTCCTTGGCCTACCGCGATTTTACAGAATCTTCGTTAGATCTTTCTTTGGACACCTTCGTCAACATCTCCAACACCCTCTCCCTTATCTTTCGCTCCGCCTGCGGCTCCAAACAAGCCGTCCGCGCCCGCCAACACGTATACCCGCCCAGCGGATGCAACTCCGGCGGCGGAATATACCCTTCACACCCATTAGCCAACTCGACGACGAAAGTTTCCTTCAGTGGGCTGTGTTCTTTGATATACAGCCCCGTGCTGCCATACGTCTCGTTCGGAATCGTGCCAATTCCAAGACTACCAATGCGAATCGCCTGAATCTTCAACTCTCTCGTCGGCGGCATCTGCGACAGCAACATCACCTCGCGAGCATAAACCTCCGGCACATCCTTCGGCTTACGGCCCTCAAACTTCTTCACGAACTCCCTGGCCTCCGTGATCTCTTCCGCGCCCGGCATGCGCACGCCGCATTCGAGCAGCGACTCCGCCATCGCCAGCGGTACCCAATCGTAATACTGAATGCGGCTGTAAGCTTCCATCGCCGCCGTCGCGACATCGTTGGCAACGCTCTCCAGCGTGTAATCCGTTCGCCGCGGCTTCGAATAATCCATCAGCCAAGTATCGCCACTCGTCGCATTGGCTAGCGCCGCCATGAATGACCGCCCGCTCGCCACATTCAGCCGCTTCGCAATTTCATCGCAGTAAACGCCAAAATAATCCGCCGACACGGGTTGTGTCTTGCCGACATAGTGCAGTGAATACGCCGAATACAGCGCCAGCGGCTCGCCGTTCAGCCGCTGCACCGAAATCACCGGCACCGCCGGGTCCGGCGTCCCAGTCGGCTTGATCGCCTCCGCCATCTTGGCCGGTGCCGGATTCATCTGCGCCGTGTCATCCTTCGTCCCCCCAAACGGGTTCGTCGCCGCCTGCCCCGGCTTCATCACCCAATGCCGGCACGCCACATTTTTCTCGTCCTTACCAAACGCCCACCCAATCCGCGCCGGCTCGCGGCGATTGTTCGCCTCGACGATCCCCTTTGCGATCTGCGGAGCGAGAAACCGGGCGTACTCCTCATCCTTATCGCTTCCAAGGGCACCATGCACGCTCGGCGCCGAGTGCGTGTGCGTCGCCGAAATCAACATGTGGCTCGTGGGAATCCCCGTCGCCCGGCTGGCCGTCTGCTTCGCCTCATCCAGCAAATCTCGCGGCATCATGCAACTATCCACCACCACCATCGCCACCCGCGTCGTCCCGTCGTCGAGCACCAGGCACCGCGCATGAATCGGATCGTTCAACTTATCAGCCGTCCGTTCGGTCATGCCGCCGTTAATGATGACCGGATACTTCAGCGGCGAGATATTGATGGCATACGCGCCGGCCTTGAGGACTTTTTTGTCCTGGGCATCTAGTGAACAGGTGCCGGAGAGAACTAGAAGAAGAGCGACGAAGAAACGAAACATAACGGCAAGCTCCGAAAATTCGATTTTTGCGACAATCCTAGGTCGGCGTTCATTTTCACGCAGCTAGCACCATTCGCCTAGACCGCCGACGCGCGCTCTGCTAATCTCCCGCCCGCTTGTCGGCAGGTTTTTGGGCGAATGGATGTGGAGTTTATAGTCATGACGGCTTCGAAGCGAACGTTGGCAAATGGATTCGCCTGCTTGGCGATTGTCGCTCTTGCGTTTGGCGCTGCCGCCGACGACTTGGAGTTCCGCGTCGATACCGAAGTCTTCAAAAACGACGAGAAAAAACCCATTCTCGAGCAGCTAACGATCTTTGCCGCCGACGGCACCGTCTATGACTTTCAATTGACTGCTCCGTCGGAAACGACGGTGTTCGATTCTCGGCATGGCCGCTTCACGCTGCTCGATGAGACGAAAAAGATCAAAGCCGTTGTCGCCACTCAGCAGGTCATGGACGTCGCCTTTGGGCTGGAAAATTATGCCGCCCAACAAAAGAACACTCTGGTCGCGTTTTGCGCTGCTCCGCAGTTTGAGACGGAGACCGAGGAAATAACGCGGAGCGGTCAGGCGATGGTAGAGCTGCGCATGGTGGGGAAGCCGCTGAGCTATACCGTCGTAGGCCTGAAAGCGCCCATCCCCGATGCCGCGAAGAATTATCGCTATTTCACGGATTGGTGTGCCCGGCTGAATTCACTGCGCGGCAATGGCCTGCCGCCGAGTGCCCGGCTGGCAGTGAATAAGGAGCTCGTCGAGGCGGGCCTATTGCCGTTTGAAATCGTGCGTACCATTCCTCCCTCGACGCCCCTCGGCAAAAAGCTCGACCATAAAAGCGAGCATCGCTTCAATTGGACGCTCTCGGGTGAAGATCGCAAACGAATCGAGCGGGCCGGCGATATGATCGCCACATTTCAAACCGTGAGCTTCGACGAGTACCGTGTCGCGGATTCAAAGGCCGCCGCGACAACTTCGAAACAAGCGCGACGTTGACGCAACCGACGCGCTTTGCGTTTCATCTTGCGTTCCGTTGCGCTCACTCACGCCGTCTGCACCTTGCGATTGATGCAAGCGAAAAGTGTCCGGCGAATGCGGTCGAGATTGCGAAAGAGCGTGCGCCGGCTCGTCTTGAAGCGGGTAAGCAGCGCCTCGATCGAGCAGTTAAGAACGTAGCGGTGCTGAATCAGCTCGCGATCCGCGGCCGGAAGCTCTTTAAGGCACGCGTCGAGCATCTGCAGGCGCGCGTCGAGTGACTCTTGGCGCGTGGCCCGCTCCCGAGCGAGGAGGCCCAGTAGTTCGTCATTGAAAATACGGTTCTCACGGCTTTTGCGTTCGCGTTGCTTGAGCACTTCGAGGTACGCGAAACCAAAGGCCCAGGCGAGGAACGGCTTGTTGTCGTCGTAAGCCGCAAATTTGCGATAGATGGCGATGCTCGTCTCTTGCAGTGCATCCTTGGCATCTTCGCGATTGGGCAGCAGGCAAAAAATATAGCGCAAGAGGTCGTCCTGATGCCGCAGCAGTAGGCGGACGAGCAACTCGTCGCGGTCCGTGGTTGCCGCCGGGGTTGACTCAAGTTCGCTGAATGTTGACGCCGCCTCGTCCATCACCGTATTCCAGCCTGGGCAGGCGGCGAGTGCCAGGGGTTTTTGAGAAAAGTAACGGATTGGGTGGCACTAGCAGGCACGAGGCCGGGAAATACTTGACCGCTCGAAAATTGGAGGGCGAGGCTGTTGCCGCTGGGAGCCGCGCGCCGAGCCGCTTCAGCCAACCGTCCTAACACAGATTGATTCGTCGATATCAAATGAAAGACAGCGATCAAATTGAGTTGCTAAAGCTGCTGGCCCGGTTGTGCGATGAGCGGTTAGACGATGCGGAGGCCGCGCGGCTGGAGGCATTGCTTGCCGATGAAGAGGCACGGCGAATTTATGCGGAATACATGGATGTGGAGGCGCGACTGCTAACGCTGGGGAGTGAGGCGGCCGCTCGAGCTGAAGATGTTTCGCAGGCTTGTGAAGTGCGCTCGCGATCGAGTGCAAATGCGTCGCCGGTGCAGCGAAAGTGGTGGTCGCAATCCACCCTGCGATATGTGGCAGTGGCAGCGACGAGCATGGCGGCGACGGTGCTGGCCCAGTGGTTGATCCGTGCGCCGGCGGTTCGCGAAATGCCGCAAACGGCGATTGCCGCCCAAAGCGCGCCAAAAAGTTATGTCGCCACGCTGACGCAGACCGTCGACGCCCAGTGGGGCGCTGCGACGCAAGCTTACCACAGCGGCTCGCGCGTACTGTCTGGCGAATTTGAGCTGCGTCAAGGAGTCGCTCGCCTCGCGTATGACGGCGGCATTGAGCTGATTGTCGAGGGGCCGGCGCGGCTGCGGCTCGAAAGCGAATCGAGCGCGGAGATCATTTCTGGCAAGGTCGTGTTCCGTGCAGACGATGCGTCGGCGCCATTTCGTTTGAGCACGCCGACTGCGGTGCTAATCGACCTGGGCACCGAATACGCCGTAGAAGTGGCCAAAGATCGCGAAGAAATTCACGTTTTCTCCGGTGAAGTGCAGCGCCTCGCAAAAAGCAGCGTGCAGCCTGTTGTGGCCGAAGTGCTCGAGGCCGGCGAAGCACGCGTTTTCGTCGGCTCAGCCGAAAGAGCCGGCGAAGCCGCGGATATGATGCCGCAAAAATTTGTGCGCCAGTTGCCGCAGCAGCCCCAGTCGCCAACTCATGCCATGACCGGCCTCTTGGCGTACGAGGGATTTGACTACGCAGCGGCAACGACGCTGGCCGACGACACGGCTTCCGGCGGCGCGGGATTCGTCGGCCCCTGGGGCGGCGGTTTCGCCCGAGCGCCGAATGAACGACATGACGACCGCATCGCACTCGATGTCGAGCACAGCCTAACGCGGCAATCGACACCCGCTGCATCGATCGGGGGTAGTTTCGAGCATATCGGGTTCGCCAAGTATTTTCGGCGGCTGGCGACTCCAATCCGCCTCGATGCCGACGGCGTCTATTACTTCAGCTTTTTGTTACGACGCGAAGGGCCGCCGCTGGATCCGCTGGCCGACGTTTCAATTCAGCTCCGCGAGACTCAGGAGCTGGCCGGCGATCAGCGTGATGCAACGATCGATTTGCGCAAGCGGCTGAATTTCGGCGTCGATCGCACCAACGAGTTGTTCACGCACCTAGAGCGGATCGGCCGGCGAATGCCGCTGCCGCTGAGTTATGGCGAGACGTATTTGCTCGTGACAAAAGTTGCGGCGAGCGGAGCCTATCCGGATCAGGCGTTTCTGCGGATTTACGGGCCGCAAGAGCCGGTGGACGGCCAAGAACCGGCAACATGGACCGCCGTCGGCGCACCCGTGCAAAGCGACTTGGTCTTCGACTGGCTCGAAATTCACATCAACAGCCACACCCGCCAAGCCATCGACGAAATCCGCATCGGAACAACGTGGGAAGCGGTGACGGCGGCATGGGTTGCGAGCTCAACGCGGTAGAAACTCCTGTTGTCATTTTTGGAGTGGGCATGTTCATTCTCCTACAAAACAGCCGGGACCAAACTTGGTCCCGGAGTGCTTCGGTGGATGATTTCTCTGTGGATCTCAAGGAGCAGATCTGCGCCCGACTTAGAGCCAGCGTGCGACGGGCGTTCACGCTGGTGGAACTGCTCGTCGTGATCGCAATCATCGGCGTGCTCGTGGCTCTCCTCTTGCCGGCCGTCCAAACGGCGCGCGAGGCCGCCCGGCGGAGCCAGTGCATCAACAATCTCCGACAGATCGGCCTATCGCTGCACAGCCATCACGATCAGTTCGGCGTGCTTCCTTTTGCCCGCACCGGCGGCCGGCCCCAGAGCATTTCTTGGGCGCCGCTCATCTTGCCGTTCATCGAGCAAAAAAATCTGCAAACATTGTTCACAACACCAATTGCGAATGGCTCCAGCACGTTCCCGATGTACACGCCATCGAGCGAGAACGTTTCCACGAACATCAACATCACCATCAACAACATCAACCGCACGCAGTTTCAAGCGACCGGCGCGATGAATATGGCGGTCAAGATTTTCGTCTGCCCGACGCGGCGCAAAGTCGGCTTTTTGTCGGCGACGGGCGGTACGAATGACGGCGGCGTCGGCGGCATTTGCTCCGATTACGCCGCCAACTATGGCACGAATACGAACGGCAATACCAACGACGGGCCGTTCTGGCTGAATGAAACTAGCGGCTCAAAATACGGTGTCGGCAAGCGATTCCCCGAGATTAGCGACGGCTTGAGTCAGACGATTCTGTTCGGCGAGAAGCACGTCAATCTAAGCTCCTTCAAGCAGCAGCCCGGAGTAATGGACAGCAGCGATTTTTGCGTCTGGGCCAGCCGCAATGCCTTTTCTGTCGGCCGCATCGGCGGCCCGCTAGCGCCGCTCGCTCTGACACAAAACGATATCTACCGCAACCAATTCGGCAGCTGGCACCCGAGCATCGTACCCATGCTATTTGGCGATTCGAGCACGCAGGTGCTGAGGACATCCATGGACACGATCACCCTCGGCAGTCTCTGCGGCAGCATGGATGGAAACACCATCGGCGATTACTAGCCCACCGGTTTTTCTGATCTCTGATCTCTGACCTACAGGTGAGCCAATGACATTGGCGCGACTCCTTTCAGTGACGTTGATCGTGGCGTGCCTCGCCGGCTGCGGCAGCAAAATGGCGCAAGTGCATGGCAAAGTGACCTTACCGGACGGCAAACCCGCCGCCGGCAGTCAGGTTGTCTTCCAAAGTGGCGCCGAGAAACAGAAATTCACGGCCCGCGGCGACGTTGGGCCTGACGGAACGTTTCGGATGAGCACCGAAAAGCCCGGCGACGGTGTCCCACCCGGCAAGTACAACGTCATCGTCAATCCGCCGCCCATGGTGAACGCCGAAGGCCCTTACATCGTCCCCTTCAACAACAAATTCACCAACTTCAGCACTTCCGGGCTGGAATTTGAAGTCAAACCCGGCGCCGCCAACGACTTCCCGATTCAGGTAACCAAATGAAATAGAAATCGCAAGTCACCGATCTCCTGCGACCACGGGGCTTGTCCCCGTGGGGCATTCATTAGACAGCTACCGCTCGCCTCCCGCGCAACAGTTTCCATTGCGAAGCGTTCGTTCATTCCCTAAAACCAGCTCCGTGAAGTGACAGAATGACTTTCAGCCGAGCAGGCGTATCAGCACCAGCCGCCGCGCTGATTTCTATTGCGGTTACTTGCACCGCACTGTCGGCTACGGTCGATGGCGAAGCCGGACGGCAGTTAACCCGCCTCGCGCAATGAGGAAAGCGCAGGAGAAACCTCTCGCTACACCGCCCGCAATTGAGCCCGCTCTGGGCGTTTTATTGAAGGATGTAGCAGGTCGCTGCCACAACGGTTCCGTGTCCCGGAACGGTAGGTATCGCTGCGGATGGAGGGACTGCCGACGGTCCCGTCGCATTGGCAACCATCATGCTCGCAATACCGCGCAAGGCCGCGTTGTTAATCGCCTGGACATAATGCTCCGAGACACCGCCCGCTCGCAACGCACTAATGAAATCCGATAACTCCCGGTACGGTTCCGCGCTCTGCGAGCAACGCCGGACGCAATTCGTTATGGCACGGCTCAGGTGATTTGCTTCGGTGTACGTCATAGCTATTGCCTCCCTGAACGGCGTGAAGTGAGGTAAGCACAAAACAGGGATGCAATTGCAATGCCACACCGCAGCCCTTCAATTTTCCTCAGATTTCATGTGTGGGCGTTCTCAAATTGAAACACACGGTATCTCATTTGCTTTGCCGCCAGTGCCTGAACGAAACGGTCACCAGGCCCTTCACGTACAAGACTTCATGCCGCGGAGTGTACGCCCATGATCACTTCTCAGCACGCTGGAGCAATGCCGACTGGAATCGAGGCAATCAATTTAGCCGAGTGGGCGCGAGCTAGCCAGATTTTTTGGCGCGACGAGCCCTGGACAGATACCACGCATAGAAGCAGACGGCGTAAAACGCCAGCATCGCTCCGATCACCCATGAGACATGGATGGCCACGAACTCAGGCGGCGGATTGGGATACGGTACGACCACGTAGCCGCGACGCAGGGCATTCACGAAGTATTCCCAGAACATGCCCCTGATTCTAACTGGCGGCGCAGGTGGTTTTGTCAAAGACAATCGCAAAAAGCTTGCGTCGTGAATAAATGGCCCATTATTCTGGGCTCGTCCCATTTCTGGAGGGCCTGTTGATGTCTCGTTCGCGCAGCGAACCACGGCCAGCGCCATCACTCCGCGGCACCCAGTCGCATTCAATCAAGCTTTTTTTTGGGACTGCCGCCTTCCCCGTTTCATCTCTTCGTTTATACGGTCAGACTGCTCACGGATTTCATCCCAAAACCGCTTCATCCGCTCTTGGCGATCGTTGAGGCCGTCGATTTCAACACCCGGCTGATGCCCCGTTCGGTTGTCTACGAAGCTATTCCTTTGCCCGCTTCAAGGAGGTGAGGTCTCGCGCGAAGTTTTTTGTCCGGATTCCGCGTTGGGCTTCGGCAATCCTTGAGAAGGAGTTTTCCTCTCGAATAAGAGTTCTCGTTTGATTTGAGATGGAAATTCATCATAGAGTTTCGGATTCATCTCATACATTTCCAGCGGAAAGTGCATCTCGTTGCGCCAGTAATTGGGATTAACGACCAGGTGGTCCTTTTCTTTCTCGTACCACTGCATGGCATTCTCAATGTACTCAGCATCATCCTGGCCGCGAATTCCGAGGCCACCGAAGCCGCGCCGAACGGCAGCGGCAAGATCGTGGCGTGCCGCGGGCACCTGACACTTTGAATAGGCTTCGCCAAGAATCAGAATTGGGTCCTTCAGTCTCTGCCCCCGATGTGTCAAGCAGAACTCGACGGTATCGTAAAATCCAACTCGGCCGGGACATCGCTTGGACAACAACGCTATCAGACTTTCTCGATCTCCTGAACGCGTGAAATAACGCACCATGAACTCGACTACCTCATGGCCAAAGCCAAGGTCTGGTATCGTTCCGGTCGAACCAGCCAACTTGCGTAATTCCCGATCAGAGAGATTTTTTCTAAGCAGGTTATTCACCATTTTCTCGAGCTGTGCATACTTATCCTTTCCGGGTTTTCCAGGAATCGTCTCGGAATTGTTGTCATAAGCATCCTGCAGCGATTGCCACTGCCTTTCGATCTCGTGCATCTTGGGCGAATCCCAAGTTATGTGTTTTTCCTCCGGCATGCCTTGGTTCCACCCACAGCCATGTTGTACCGCTAGCGCAACTCCCACCAGAGCCGCGCGAAACCAGAACCGCAGACGAACTGCCTTATTCATGGATTGATCCTGCGTTTTCGCAAAGTTGTGACACTGGCGCGGCGGCGGCTCCTGGCCGGTTCTCAAACTGAATATCTTCTGAGCAAGCGTCGGGATATTGAGGAACCATGCTGTATCACACGCCCCAACGTCTTGGCGCAACGACACCTTGGTAAGCCAACAACACAACCGCCACGATCCATACGGGCAGCCCGACGAGGTGAGGCCAATGAACGCGCAATTCGTCCCGGCGGAGTTCAGAGTATGGGTCGTATTTGGCGCGAGCGTTCTCGATTTTTCTTCGCTCCTCGGGAGGCAATAGTAGCACCTCGGGGGGCAAGATGCCCGTCAGCACGCTCGTCCTGGAATCCCACGGGAACGTGAAGACCATGTCGCCGTAGACAAGTACAGCGTTTACTCCTGGTGTCTTGCACGAAAAGTAATCGTGATCGCGCACATGTGCGGCTTTCGCCGCTATGGACATGAGCGCTGGGATATCGTCGAGGTCTATATCCTTCGGTTCGGTCCATTGGATGCCCGAATTGGCCATTTCGATCACCAGGAATGCCTCGGCCGCCTGATGGTGCAGCTTGTGATCGGTGCTCTCGGCATTGCGATGCCGCCATGTGGCCCTCCTGCCAACGATTGCCACATAACTCGTTGTCGTGGAGTTCGGTGCCCAAGCAGTCTGGTCCGTCGGGCACTTGTACACAGATTTGCGATCAGCCAAGAGTTTCAAGTTGTTCGGACTACCCCATGGCTCGTTGAAGTTCCAGTAGCTGTAAGTCAACGTGGCGTCCAGGAATGGTAGGATCAGTAAACGCCAACTATGCAGCGGCCGGCCTGACTTGTCATAGGTGCAAGTTGGTGGGTAGCACCCGTGGCAATCCCAATAGCTACGCACGGCGATCCCAATCTGTCTCAAGTTATTCTCGCAATGCACACCACGAGCCCTTTCCCGTGCGGCCTTCACCGCTGGCACTAACAGACCAACCAAAGCCGATAGTCCCAGGACTACGGCCGCAATGCGAAGTGATCGAGTCCAGCGGGATTCTCTCACCAAAAAACAAGCTGCCAACACGAACAAGATCGCGGAGACAGCCGTTCCGCCTACGGCCCCAAACGC
>DASXLL010000045.1:0-52803 GCA_036496265.1 Pirellulaceae bacterium
GAGCGTCGGTGAGATCCGTGAGATAGGCCTTTCGCGAAGTGGCTTCCATGCCGGCACTCCTAAAACAAGGGACAAGGGAATCCCTGAATCTACGAGGAATGGCGAAACTGCGTCGAGATCACTTCTCGGATAGGCTCTAAGAATCGCGGAATGCTCGACAATTGGATGGGCGTCGAGTACCGTGAATGTCCACTGAATTTTGCTTGACAGCGACGTTGAGGTGCGGAGTTGACGCGAAAACGGCAAGGGTTCTTCTCCCTCTTACACCTCGATCGTGGCAATTTCCTTTCCGCGAAAACTGGCTCGCTGATCAGCGGGCGCGCTCGGCTGCGCGCGGCGGCAAAGGTTCGCCGCCGACGGCTGCACCTTTTCAGGCCGCTTGTTGCGGAATGCCTCGAGCCCCGCGCGCTGCTAACTGGGACGGCCAGCATTGCGGGAACCGTGTGGAACGACCTGGATGGCGACGGCTCGCGCGGCGGCAGCGAGTCGGGCCTAAGCGGGGTAACCGTCTATTTAGACCTGAACGACAACAACGCGTTGGACGCGGGAGAGCCGACGAACGTAACCGCGGCGGACGGCAGTTATTCGTTTGCCAATCTGGATGCGGGCAACTATGTCGTCCGCGATGAGGTGCCGCTCAACTATCGCAACACGTCTCCTACGGTTTCTGGTCGGCGGCTGTTTGCCGTCGATACTTCGACGAGTCCGGATCGCATCGTCGAGTTGGACCCGACATCGGGCGCAGAGCTGCGCAGTTTCGCGCCGCCCGTCGCCAATTCGTCGGGCGACGTCGGTTTGGCCTTCGACGGACAAACCCTTTTTTTCCTCTCCGACAGCAACGACACGCTTTACGAGTTGAATCCGGCCACCGGCGCCGTTCTGGATTCGACCGTTCTCGCTTCCGGTTTCTACGGCGGCATTGCGAGCCTTGGCGGCAAGGTTTACGTGCTGAACTGGAGTAGCCGTGTGGTTTCGATTTTCGATCCCACCACGAATGCCGTGACAACCGGCTATGACCTGGATTCCGTGAACTCGCTGTTTTTCACGACGCACGGTTTGGGAAACGCCTCGACCGGCGAGCTGGTGGCGGCCACAACGGATGGTTCCGTTGCTTTTGTGAATGCTACGACTGGATTAAAAGTCAGCTCATTTGCCACCGGCAGCTCAAACAGCATCAGCAGCATCGAGTCGATTGGCGACGAGGTGTTCGTCGGCTACAGCTCGCCGATCAAGATCGACGTTTTTAGCCGAACTACGCATCAGCTGCTGCGATCGCTAAGCAGCCCGTCGTTCAGCCCTAAGGAAACGGCGGGTTGGGGCGACACGAGCGGCGCCCAGCGGGTGACGTTAGCAGCGGGACAAGCGGTCACAGACGTTAATTTTGGCAATCAATTTACACTGGTAAGTATCGGAGGCACACGCTGGCAAGATACAAACGGTGACGGAGTTCGTCAGGCAAGCGCACCCCCGCAGGTCGGCTTCGCGATGTACCTGGACCTGAACGATAACGGCCAGTTTGATGTTGGCGAGCCGAAGGCGATGACCGGAAGCGACGGTAGCTACCTTTTTCCCGGGCTCCCCATTGGCAATTACGTGGTACGGGCGAGCGTGGCGGCGAGCTACCAGCAGACTTTCCCGGCAATCGCCGTGAAGCGGCTGTTTGTCACGGATGTTTTTCAAAACAAAATTGTAGAGCTCGATCCGCAGAGCGGCGCCATTCTCAATTCATTTGCTCCCCCGCTATGGAGCCAAATCTTCAATGGCCTGGCATTCGACGGGAAAACGCTGTACTTCCTATCGAACGACAATCACATTCTTTACAAGCTCGATCCCGATACGGGGGCTATCTTAGGACAGACCACTCTGCCGTCGGGCAGCTATCAGGAATTGGCGTTTTTAGATGGGCAGGTGTATATCCTCCAAATGTCCGGATCGTCTTTGCAAGTCTTCGATCCGGTTGCAAATGCGATTGTCAGTACTGTTTCCATTACTGGCGTCAGCTTCGTCGAGGACGGTCTGGGGGAAATGACTGGGCCAGACCGAATTCTCGGCACGGATCTGTTCGGTAATATTTTCGCCGTCGATCCGGCGACGGGGGCGGCTTCCAATCTGTTCAAGTTGCAGACGAGTAATCCATACGGACTGACCTCCGTCGGACAAGAGATTTTTGCGGGCTACTCGGGTGGAAGTAACGGGCAGATCGACGTCTATTCGCGGACTGGAACATTGCTGCGCTCGTTCCACAGCGCGACGACGCCGGCGGCATTCGCGCTCGGTGGAATACAGGTGGGTGATACCGCGCGTCGAGTCACGCTGGACTACACCCAGAACGCAACGGGCCTCGATTTTGGCACGACGGAACCTTTCCCGATCAACCAGCCTCCCACGCTGGCAGCAATTGCCGATCCAATCGCCGTTGTCAAAGACGCGCCGACGCAGACCGTGAATTTAACGGGTGTTTCTTCCGGGCCTGAAACGCAAATTCTCAGCATTACGGCTACATCGAGCAATCCGGGACTAATCCCGAATCCGACGGTTAGTTACACGAATCCTCAGACGACAGCCTCGCTTTCGTTTACGCCGGCGGCAAATCAAATTGGCACCGCGGTTATCACGGTCACGCTCAAGGACGATGGTGGAACGCTGCACGGCGGGAACGACACTTTGGTGCGGACGTTCACTGTGGTCGTCAATGATGCCCCGGTACTCGATGCAACCAAAACGCTGACGCTGGCTACCGTAAGCGAGGACCCTGGCGCTCCTAGCGGCGCAGTGGGTACGCTGGTCTCTAGCCTCGTGGATTTCGCGACGCCCAGTGGCCAACTCGATAACGTTACGGATATCGACAACGGCGCGCAGCTTGGTATTGCGGTCACCGCGGTTAGCTCCAGCCTGTTCTGCTATTACTCGCTCAACGACGGCAGCACTTGGACGGGATTTGGCATCGTTTCGGAGGCCAGCGCTCGCCTGATCGAGGCCGACAACGACAACCGCGTCTATTGTCAGCCTGGCTTGAACGCGAATGGCACGTTTGCGTCCGCGCTCACGTTTCGTGCCTGGGACCTAACGATGGGCGCGGATGGCGGGACAGCCAATGCCACGATAGCCGGGGACGGCACGGCTTTCTCGACCGCGACGGATGGTGTTAGTCTCACGGTTACCCCGGTTAACGATCCACCGACGGCGAACAATTTGAGTGCGGCGGAAACCTATACCGAAGACACGACGCGGAACTTGGCCGACATCCTGGTGAGCGACGTGGATAGCGCGACGGTGACTGCCACGCTGACGCTCTCAAATCCGGCTGCCGGCAGCTTGAGCACGGCCACATCCGGAGCGGTTACATCGACGTATATTGCCGCCACCGGCGTGTGGACGGCGAGCGGCGCGATTGCCAACGTCAATACGTTGCTGGCGGGAGTGATTTTCAATCCCGCGCAGGACTTTAACAGCAGCTTTACGATTGCCACGAGTGTTAGTGACGATCTGGGCGCCGCCGTCAGCGGCAGCAAGGCGATGACGGGGACAGCGGTCAACGACGCGCCGCAGGGGACGAACCTGAATGCCGTCGAAATTTACACGGCAAACACGCCGTTGGACTTGATTGACATCGTCGTGAGCGATGTGGACAACGCTACGTTGACGGCCAAGATAACGCTGTCGAATCCCTCAGCCGGAAGCTTGACCACGGGCACATCGGGAGCAGTTACTTCGACGTACAACGCTGCCACTGGCGTATGGACGGCCAGCGGGGCCATTGCCGATGTCAACGCGCTGCTGGCCGGGACGCTTTTCAACCCCGCGCCGAGCTTTAACAGTAATTTTACGATCGCCACGAGCGTCAGCGACGGAACGGCAACGACGACGGGTAGCAAATCGATCATCGGCCCCGCCAATACCGCCCCCACGGCAACGAATTTGAATGCGTCTGAGACTTTCACAGAAGACACGGCGCTAAACTTAATCGACATTGTGGCCAGCGATGTCGATAACACGACGGTGACGGCCACGCTAACGTTGTCGAATGCCGCCGCCGGCAGTTTGAACACCGGCACCTCGGGCGCCGTCACTTCGACCTACAATGCTGGCACAGGCGTGTGGACGGCCAGCGGGGTTATCGGCGATGTCAACACCCTCTTGGCAGGCCTGACATTCACGCCGGTTAAGGACTTCAACGGCAACTTCACAATCGCGACGAATATCAGCGACGATGGAGCGGCTGTCGTGACCGGCAGTAAAGCGCTGACTGGGATTCCGGTTAACGATGCGCCGGTATTGGATGCGACGAAGAACCCGACATTACCCACCGTGAACGAGGATCCGGGCGCACCGACTGGCGCGGTGGGCAGCCTGGTCTCCGATCTGGTTGATTTTGCGGCTTCGCCCGGCGGGCTCGATAACATAACTGACGTGGACAACGGCGCTGCTCTTGGTATTGCGGTAACTGGTGTCGATTTCAACCTGAACTGCTACTACTCACTCAATGGCGGCGGTAATTGGTCGGCGATGTTCCCCTCTTCAAGTGTTGCGACTCTGATCGCCGCCGACGGCGACAATCGCATTTATTGCCAGCCAAATCTGAACGTCAACGGCGCGTTTGCGACCGCGGTGACGTTCCGGGCGTGGGATCAGACGAGTGGTGCGGATGGCGGGGTGGCCAATACGACGACGAGCGGCGGCACGACGGCGTTTTCGAGCGCGTCCGATGGCGTTAGCCTCACCGTTACGCCCGTTTATGACCCGCCGACAGCGACCAACCTCAATAGTGCTGAGAGTTTTGCAGAGGACGCGGCGAAGAACTTAGTTGATATCGTGGTGACCGCTGTGGATAGCACCACGGTGACGGCAACGCTCACCTTGTCGAATCCCGCCGCCGGCAGTTTCAACATCGCAACGTCGGGGGCCGTCACCTCGACCTTTAATGCTGGCACCGGTGTGTGGACAGCGAGCGGCGCGATTGCCAATGTGAACACGCTTCTGGCCGGCCTGACTTTCACGCCAGTCCACGACTTCAACAGCAATTTCACGATCGCTACGAGTGTCAGCGATGGAGTGGGGGGCGCCACGGGTAGTAAAGCGATGACGGGCATCGCGGTTAACGATGCGCCGATACTGGATGCGACGAAGAGCCCGGCATTGGCTGATGTGAACGAGGATGCTGGCGCACCGACCGGCGCTGTGGGCACGCTGATTTCAAGCCTGGTGGACTTCGCGGTTCCGAGCGGCCAGCTCGATAACGTCACCGACGTTGACGCCAACGCGCTGCCAGGCGTGGCAATAATCGGCGTCGCCTCCGGCTTGACCTGCTACTACTCGCTCAATGGCGGCAATAACTGGTCGCTAATGGGGACCGTTTCGACAACGTCCGCTCGTCTCATCGCTGCTGATAGCGACAATCGGATTTATTGCTACGCCGGTCTGAATCAGAATGGCGCGTTTGCAGCGGCAGTCACGTTCCGCGCGTGGGACCAGGCGACGGGGACAGACGGCGGGACGGCCAGCACGACGACCAATGGCGGCGTCACCGCCTTTTCGACCGCTACCGATAGCATTGGCCTCCAGGTTCTGGCGGTCGACGATGCGCCGACGGCGACCAATTTAAATGCGGCAGAAAGCTACATCGAAGATACGCCGCGACAGCTGATCGACATCGTCGTGAGCGATATCGACAGCACGATAGTTACGGCGACGCTGACCTTATCGAATCCCGCTGCGGGCAGCTTGAACACGAATACATCGGGAGCGGTCACCTCGACGTACAACGCCGTCACCGGCGTTTGGACCGCCAGCGGGGCGATCAGCAATGTGAATATGCTGTTGGCCCTCGTGGCATTCACGCCGGCAGCGAACTTCAACGGAAATATTACGATCTATACCAGCGTCGCCAGCAGCATCGACGCTGCAACTACGGGCGCGAAAGCCATGACGGGAATCCCGGTCAACGATGCGCCTGTTCTCGATGCCAGCAAGTCGCCAGCATTGGCCCCCATACTTGAGGACTCGAGCTTTTCCCCCAGCGGCGCGGTGGGCACGCTCGTTTCGGACCTGGTGGACTTTGCGACGCCCAGCGGTGGACTTGATAATGTCACCGACGTGGATAGTGGCGCCCTGTTGGGTATTGCAGTCGGGGACACGGACCATTCGCTGATCTGTTTTTACTCACTCAACGGCGGGAGCTTTTGGGCTCCAATCATTAGCAGTTCCAGCGTCTGGCAGTTGATTGCGGCTGATAGCGACAACCGGATCTACTGCGTGCCTGCATTTACGCCGAACGTGAACGGCACGTTTGCAGCCGCACTCACGTTTCGGGCTTGGGATCAATTGGGTTACATCGATGGCCAATCGGCCAGCGTCTTCACGCCTGGCGGAACCACACCCTTCTCTGCTGCGACCGATACGATCAAGCTGACAATCACCCCCGTGAACGACGCGCCGACGGCAACCAATCTGAGTGCGGCCGAATCCTACACCGAAGACACACCGCTGGATTTGATCGACATCGTGGCGAGCGATATAGACAACAGCGCATTGACCGCCACGTTGGTTTTGTCGAATGCCAGCGCCGGCAGCTTGAGCACGGCGACATCGGGCGCGGTGACCTCAACGTATGACGCCGTTACGGGCGTATGGACGGCCAGCGGCGCGACCGCCGACGTGAACACGCTGTTGGCCGGGTTAACTTTTACGCCGGTTAAGGACTTCAACAGCAACTTGACGATCGCCGCGAGCGTCAGCGATGGTGAATTCACCGCCAGTGGGGTCAAGGCGATTAGTGGCACTGCGGTAAACGACGCGCCGACGGCGACGAATCTGAATGCAGCCGAAACGTATACCGAGGATGTCGCGCTGAGCTTAACCGACATTGTGGTGAGCGATGTGGACAGCGCGGCGGTGACCGCCAAGCTCACGCTGTCGAACACCAGCGCCGGCAGTTTGAGCATTGGCACGTCGGGCGCGGTTACTGCAACCTACAACTCAGCTACCGGCGTTTGGACGGCCAGCGGCGCGATCGCCAACGTCAATACGCTGCTCGCCAATGTCGGTTTTACGCCGTCGCTAAATTTCAACGGAAGCTTTACCATTGCCACCAGCATCAGTGACGGCACAGCCGCGGCGATTGCCGGCACAAAAGTAATGACAGGGACGGCGGTGAACGACGCGCCGACGGCGACCAACCTCAATGCCGCCGAGACTTATACCGAAGACGCTTCGCTGAACCTGATCGATATTGTGGTGAGCGATGTGGACAACACCACGACAACCGCCAAACTGACGCTGTCGAGTACTAGCGTGGGTAGCCTAAGCACCGGCAGTTCCGGCGCGGTCACCTCGACGTTTAACGCGGCAACAGGTTTGTGGACCGCCTCCGGTCTGATCGCCGATGTCAATAATCTGCTGGCGGGAGTGATTTTCACGCCCACGTCGAACTTTAGCGGCAATTTTACCATCGCCACGAGCATCAGTGACGGCGTCGCCGCATCTGTCACGGGCACCAAAGCGATGACCGGGACGGCGGTCAACGACGCCCCAATCCTCGACTTTACGAAAAGCCCGAGTCTTGCCGCGGTAAGTGAGGACCCAGGCGCGCCTAGCGGCGCCGTGGGTACGCTTATCGCTAACCTGGTTGATTTTGCAATCCCAGCGGGCCAAGTCGATAATGTTTTCGACTTGGACAGTGGCGCGCTGCTTGGCATCGCCGTTACTGCCGTCGATTCCAATCTGACGTGCTATTACTCGCTCAATGGGGGCGCCACCTGGACCTCAACCGGCACGGTCTCGACGGCCAACGCCCGCCTGCTCGCCGCCGATGGCGATAACCGGATTTATTGCCAGCCGGGGCTCAACCTAAACGGCACTTTTGCCAACGCGGTGACGTTCCGGGCGTGGGACCGGACGAGCGGCGCCGATGGGAGCATCGCCACCACCACCACCAGCGGGGGAACCACTGCCTTCAGCACAATCACCGACAGCGCCAGCATCATCGTTTCGCCGGTCAACGATGCACCCGTGCGAACGGGCGCAACTGCGACTTTAAGCGCGGTGCTCGAAGATTCAATCGATCCTGTGGGTGATTCGGTTTCCAACCTGTTCGGGAGCGTGTTTCACGATGTGGACGGCGCCACGATCTCTGCAGGCGGCGTCGCTCTCATTGCCAACGCTGCCACCGCGGCTCAAGGAACCTGGCAGTTCAGCGTGAGCGCCGGAGCATTTACCGATCTCCCGACGTTCGCCGACTCGACCGCCGTGGTCTTGCTCGCCGCCAACGACCTGATTCGCTTTCTCCCGAGCCCGGATTTCAACGGCATCCCCGGAGCACTCACGGCTCGGCTCTGGGATGGAACCGGCGGCTTCAATTCCAGTGAGTCCATCCAGGACATCAGCGCGAGCATCGGCGGTAGCGGTGCGTTTGCCGACAATGTCAATGAAATAACGCTGAGCACAACGATCACGCCGGTCAACGATCCGCCGAGCTTCGACCCATTCACCGCATCATCGACCGCTGCTGACGAGAATCCCCAGACGCACGGCCCCGCCTTGCAGAAAACGGAAGTCGGCTGGGCACAAAATATCAACCCGGGCGCGCCCTTTGAGACCAGCCAAAAGCTCAACTTCACGGTCACCAACGACAATCACGATCTGTTTTCCGTGCAGCCAGCCATCGATTCGCAGGGGAACCTGACGTACACGCCCAAGCCCAATGCCCACGGGACCGCCACCGTCACCGTGACGCTCAAGGACGACGCAGGAGGCGACGACACCAGCGCTTCGCAGCAATTCAATATCGTCATTACGAAAACACATCGGCTGCACAATGCAGCCGAGGCCGGAAATCGTGTCGGGCTCGATGTAACGGGCTCGACCAATGTTCAGCCGGATGGATTTATTGTGGCCAACGACGTCGTGGCGGTGATCAACTACATCAATGCCAAGGGCTCCGGCCACATTTCCGACAATCTTGGCGCGGGGCCACCTTATATTGATGTCACGGCCGACGACAACATCGCGGCTGATGATGTCATCAAAATCATCAACTACATCAATGCTCATCCCGGTAAATCGGAGGCTGAACCTGAATCCGACGCCGCGAGCCAACCGGCTGCCAACAACGCGCCAGTCGACCTCATTTCTCTTTTGTCGTTGGACATTGCGGAACAAGCGGTGCGTCGTCGCCGGCTACAATAAACCGTGAAAGCTGAGCTCTGGCCGATATCTCAAATGCTTATTTGGGCCACGCGCTCGGCGACAGCAGTTCTTGATGTTGCTCGCGGGCAGACGTCAGATAGCGCTGGTAGGCTTCCTGATCGCGACTGGCAGAAACGCCTTTGAAGACCATTGCGAAGGACCGCCGGTGTCGAGTCGCGGAATGATTGGCGTCGGCGCGGTGGATGGTCATGCCGTGATGAGCGACGGCGTCGCCGGGCTGAAGCAAGATTGCGCGTTCCCGGGTGAAATCGTCGGCGGTGTAGTTCGTGATGCCTTGGGAGAAGCCAAGGATTTTGGATTTGGCGTGGGGGCGGAAGCCAGCGAGGTGGGAGCCGGCGACATAGCGCAGACAGCCGTTTTCGGCATCGACGAGGTCTAGGGCGAGCCAGATGGTGAGGACGCTGGGAGGCGCAAGGCAGAAGTAATAATTGTCTTGGTGCGGCGGCGTGACATGGTTCGTGCCTGGCGGCTTGTTGAACCACTCGGGCGGATCCGCGGCGACTGGTTCGCCGAGTAAGGCTTCGGCAAGTTCGGTCCAGCGATGGTTTTGCTTGTATTCATCGAAAAATTGATCGCAATCCATGCGCTGCAATTGCTTGAGCGTTTCGGGGCGGCCGCGGTCTTCATAGAAGGCATCGGAGGGAGGCAGCGTGGGGACGATATCGCGGATGTAGCCGTTCAGGTGGTCCTGCAATTCGTTCAGCTCGTTCGCTGGCAGGAAATTGCGGACAATGACGAAGCCATCGCGGTCGAAATCGGTCTTGAGGCTGCTTGATAACATGATTTCTCAATCGCTCGGCAATTGAAATTCGTTAGTAGGTGGCGGCGAGCTTCGCGGCTTCGGTGGCCAAGCGATTTTCAAACGTGAAGCCAAGCGGAGCGTAGTTCGCTTGGATTTGCTCCATGCCTTGCTTGACCATGATGAGGTCGCAGCCGTGACAGATGAATTTGGCGCCGAGGTCGAAGAGCTGTTGCGTGTGTGCGGGGTTGCCGCTGACAGTGCCCCAGGCTTTGCCGGCGTTTTTTGCGGCAGCGGCGAGCGTGCGGTAGGCGTCGGAGATAATGGGATTGTCGAATTGATAGGGAATTCCGGCGAGGACGCTTAAGTCGCCGGGGCCGAGCATGAGCACATCGATGCCGGGGACGCGGGCGATAGCCTCAGCTTGTTCGAGAGACTTGGGCGATTCGAGTTGGACAATGAGGAGCGTGTTGTCGTTGGCGGCTTTCAGATACGGAGGCATCGGCATCGAGCAGTAAGGATTGTCGCCGTTGGCGCCATCGACGCCCCGCTCGCCATGCGGCGCGAACTTGGCCCAGCGCACGACCTCTGCCGCTTCCTCAGCCGATTCGCAGCGTGGATACATAATTCCTTGCGCTCCAGCTTCGAGCAACCGGCCCATCCGCATGAATTCGCCTTTGGCCGGGCGGGCAATGATGTCGGACGAGCCAACGCGGGCGGCGCGCATCAGCGCGGCGCCTGTTTCGTCGCTCGTGGAATGATGCTCCAGATCGAGCCAAATGCCGTCGAAGCCGAGCAGACTGACGAGCTCATAGACGGTCGCGTCGATGAGATGGCAGCAGGTGATGAGCGCCGGTTCGTTGCGGAGGAGTTTGGCTTTGACACGACTGAAACGCACGAATGGTTCCTTGAGTGGCGGTAATCAGTGATCGACTGACGGGGCTGGCCGGCGAAGGGACTCGCCGGCCTACTTTACGGCAATCTCCAGCGGCCGGCCGTAAGTGTAGCGGCCTTCTTTGCAACGCCAGTGCCCGAAATCATAGACGACAAAGAGGTGGTTGTCGCGCGGCGTCTCTTCGACGGCCATGTAGTGCGTCGTAAAGATGCCCGACGTGAGTCGCACCACGTGGCTCCAGGTGTCGCCGTGGTCCAGGCTGAAGGCGAGATAGTTTCCGTTCCAAGGATGTTTGGGAATGGTCCAGCAGGCGCGGGGCGGAATACGCACGCCGAACGCGGCGACCAGAACGCCGCTACGAAGCTCAATTAGATCGGGATCGACGACGGCGCCGATGTATTCGTTTGGGTTTTCCTCAATGAGCTGGCCGTTACGGCGAAAACCGCGAAACAGATCGGCCCAGAGCTCCGTGCGATAGACATTTAGATTGGCGAAGACTCGCGGCTGAGCGGGGCTCCAGGTGCGTCCTTCATCGTCGGAAAACGACTCGCGCAGCTCGCGTCCCGTGCGCATTTGGCAGATCAAGCGCCCGGAATGCGGCCCGTGCGAGACGCGGACGAGCGCCGGCTCGTCATAACCTTCGGTGCCGACCTTCGGGTCAACGGCGATGGTGGAAATGAGCTTCCAGTGTCGTCCGCGATTGGTGGAGCGAAGCAACATCACGCGGGTTTTTTTCATCGTGGGCGTGTAGCCCGAGGGCTCGTTGTCGCCTTCCAGCCAACCGTAGATGGTGGTCAACAGGTCGCCGCCCGGCAGTTCGATAATGCGGCGGTGCAGACGCATGGCGGCATGGGGCCGGCCGCCGTCGTCGCTGGAGCCGTGGAAATTGGCCCCCGGCATGTCGAACGTCATTTCGAAGGGGCCTTGGAGCGTGCGGTAATCGTCGTTCGACGAATACAACAGTCCGCGGCCTTCGCCCGGATTTTCGCCGGGAGTGATATAGGTTTCCAAAGCGAGAATGGCGCCATCGCGGAGTTGAACGATGCCACCTTCGATGTTGACGCCGTTGTCGCCGGGCTTCAGCGAGAATTCATTCCAGGTTTGGCCGCCATCGCGAGAAACGACCGTTTCCAACGCATAGGGATAGAAAATGCGCTCCTGCGGAAGAGGCTTTTTCGACAACTGCGATTGCACGACGAGCGTGCCATCCTTCGTGCAGAGCATGGAGGGCTGCAGGCCGTCATCGAGGACCAAACGTTCATCGCCGAACGTGACAGTCACGCGTGGATCGCTGACCAGAATTTCGGGCGTGTTGTTCGGAAGAGTTACGGCAGCTTTTTGTTCCTGCGCCGGGATGCCAGTTGGATCTGGCGGCAACAGACCAGCGGCGGCGAAGGCGAACGCGGCTCGCAGCAGTTGGCGACGAGATAATTCTGCTTTCAAGGCAGCCATGAACTCTCCCACGCGCTGGAAATCGCCCACGATTAACAATATATAACATCGGGTCGCCCGAGTTTTGGCCGGCATCGGACGCGGCACCGGCGCGCACGCCAGCCACACGGGGGGGGCGCAGCTGCTGCCGGGCATTGACGACTTCCCCCAACCGCAGACGACTTTGCTGCCTGGGTAGAGTCTCTGGCTGGACTGAAAAAGTCTGACGTGAATTTTGGCAGAATTCACGTGCTAATCGCCTATGCTAGCGCATGGTTGAAAGATTGGCACTTTTTTCATTACCATTGCCAGGGGTGCGGTCCGCGCTCCCGACATAAAGGCGGCGACCATGCCTCCCAGTTCCGCTCGGGCCTTTGAGACAGCAAGTTTTCCCGCTGAAACGGCAAGCCCAACGCGGGCCTTGATCAAACAGAAGATCATTGCGTTTCTGCGCGAAGAACCAGAACTTGCCGTCGATGATATCGATGATCTTGACGATCACGCGCCGCTGTCGCAGCTCGGCATTGACTCGCTGGGTATTGCCTCGATCCACTGTGAATTGGAGCGGGTGACTGGCAAGCGGGCAAATCCGGACGCCATCTATGCCCTGGATACGATTGCCGAGCTCGCAGGCTATTTAGATGGCCTTCCCCTTGCCGCTCAGGCAACGAATTGCACCAGCGTAACAAAATGCGCCGGCGCGACCACGGCGGCATTCATCGCGCATTCCGACAAGCAAGAACTGCCTGTGGATCGCGACCGCCTGCTGGATCACTATCGACTGTTGAACGGGCGAGTGCAGTCTTTGAAGGACGAGGGAAGCTATTTTTTTGAGCCGGTGATCTCCGAGCATGACGGCGCGTGGGTCGTAGTTGACGGCCAGCGGATGCTCATGCTGTCGTCGTATGAATATCTGGGACTGCTTGGCCATCCGCATTTGAAGCGGGCAGCCATCGCCGCCGTGGAAAAATTCGGCACGGGGCATCATGGCGTCCGCTTATTGGCGGGAACGACGACTCTGCATTGCCAGTTAGAAAAGAGATTAGCCCGCTGGATGCGCGCCGAAGCCGCGATTGTGTATAGCAGCGGCTTTATGGCCAATTTAGCCACGATTTCGGCGCTCGTCGATTTCAATTGCTGCGTCATCGGCGACGCGTGGAATCATGCCAGCATCGTGGACGGCTGCCGGGCGTCGGGAGCGGAATTCCTGGCTTTTGATCACAATGACATGCGGTCGCTGCGCGACAAGCTCAAGCAGGCCGGCGGCAGACGGACTTTGGTCGTAGTGGACGCTGTGTTCAGCATGGACGGCGATATTGTCAATCTGCCAGACGTCGTCGAGTTGTGCCGGCGCCACAACGCCTTGTTAATGGTGGATGAAGCGCACAGCTTGGGCGTGCTCGGCAGTACAGGCCACGGCATTCAGGAGCACTTCGACTTGCCCAACGACGCCATTGATATCAAGATGGGCACGCTTTCGAAGACACTTGCTAGTTGCGGCGGCTTCATAGCGGGGCGAGAGGAACTCGTCACCTTCCTGAAGCATCATGCCCGCGGCTACATTTTCAGCGGCGCTTTGCCAACGGCGTCAACCGCGACAGCAAACGCCGCTCTGGAAGTCATTGAACGCGAGCCGGAATTAGTCGCCAGGCTGCACGCCAACGTCGAATACTACATGCGAGGTCTCAAGACTTTGGGCTTTGACACTGGCAAAACCGAAACGGCGATCGTTCCCATCATGACCAGGAATGAACCGCTAACGCTGAAAATGACCCAGCTCTGCCGAGCGGCAGGCTTGTTTGTGGTGCCGGTTGCGTTCCCAGCGGTTCCGCTGAATGCGCCGCGATTGAGAACGTGCGTTTCCTCGCTGCACAGCCAGCCGGAGCTGGATTTTGCACTGCGCGTCCTCGCCGGAGCGGGGCGGGAGACGGGGCTGATTGAGTAGCAGGCAAGCCAGGCGACGCGAAAAAGGCAACACGGAAAGGCAACACAGAAGAGGCATCCCGCGCAATGAGCTCTCTGCTGGTGGAACCGGTTCGCACGTGGTGGCAGCGTCGGCAGTTCGTTCGGCTACCGTGGAACATTTATCGGGGCGATCCGCACTGGATTCCGCCGCTGCTTGGCAATCAGAATGAGATGCTCAACTACACGCATAGCCCCTTCTATGATGATGCCGAGATCCAAACGTTTCTAGCCAAGCGAAACGGCGCTGTCGTTGGCCGCATCGCCGCGATCATCAATCACGCTCACAACCGCCGTTTCCAGGAGCAGCGTGGCTTTTTTGGCTTTTTCGAATGCGAAGACGACCAGCAAACGGCAGTCGCGATGTTTGACGCCGTAAAACAGTGGCTCCGCGAGCGCCAGATGTCAGCCGTTCGAGGTCCGGTCAATCCATCCATGAACCACGAATGCGGGCTGCTCGTGGATGGATTCGATGCTTCGCCAACCTTCATGAATACCTATAATCCGCGCTATTACTCTGCGCTCGTCGAAGGCTGCGGATTCCACAAGGCGCAAGACCAGTATGCGCTGCATCTGCGGTCCAGCGACCTGGCGGAGGTGGTTGCGAAACGGGCGGATTTCGTGCGCCAATGCCAAGAGCGGCTGAACGTGAAATTGCGACCGCTGGATATGCGCAACTTCAAGGCCGACGTCCGCCTGTTTATGGAAACGTTCAACCGGGCGTATCAAAAGGTATGGGGATTCGTGCCGCTCTCGTCTGCGGAGATGGATCATTTGGCCAAAGGTTTCAAAGCGCTAATTACGCCTGACCTGACGACAATCGCCGAAGTGAATGGCCAGGCGGTGGCAGCCTTGTTGCCTCTGCTGGATTACAATCCGCGCATCAAGGCCATCAACGGACGCCTCTTCCCGTTCGGTTTCATCCGTCTGCTGGCCAACCGCCGGGCAATCAAGCAAATTCGCGTCATCAGTGCCCAAGTCGTGCCCGAATTTCAGCGCCAGGGTCTGGGGCCAATCCTGATCACGCAGCTGCTGGCTGCTATTCAAGCGCGGGGTATCGAAGACGTGGAATTCTCAACCGTGATTGAGAGCAATCAGCTTTCCTATACCACGCTGCGGCGAATCGGGGCCAAGATTACGAAGACTTACCGCATTTACGACTCGGAATTGTAGTCGCAGCTTGTGACCATCCGGTTTCGAAATCGGCCGCTGTATGGCAAAATTGGGTCCTTGCTTTTTCAATTGGAGAAAACGGATTGACTGGAACATCGACCATTTTGCAGGACCCCAAAGCCGCGATGCGACGGGCGGCCTACGACGCCCGCAACGCTCAAGAGGACAAGGACCGCGTGAGCCAGGCGGCAGTTGAGAACGTCGTTCAACTGCCCGAGTATCGGGCGGCAAACACCGTTCTGTGGTATCTCGACTGTCGGTCAGAGCTGCGAACGCGACAGGTGTTGCCTCAAGTCCTCGCATCAGCCAAGACCATCGTCGTGCCGTATTGCACCGTCGATGAGGCCGGAGCGAATAAGCTCGGCTTGTGGCGGCTGGAAAGCATGGATGAGCTAATTGTTGGCAAATGGAAAATTTTGGAGCCGCCGCGCGAGCGATGGGGAATGGAGGGGAAGGAAGTTGAGCCGCGCGAGCTTGATCTGGTGATCGTGCCCGGTGTCGGTTTCAGCCGCCAGGGCGGGCGGATGGGGAACGGCCAGGGCTACTACGACAGGCTGCTCGCCACCGTGCGTCCCGATTGCCAGTTGATTGGGCTGTGTTACGAATGTCAATTGTTTGACGAGCTCGTCGTCAGCCCGCACGACGTGTTCATGGACAAAGTCGTCACAGAGAGCACCGTGTACGACGGCCAGGGGCGTTGATTCACCGGCTCCATCGTTCGCGATCAGAATTTCCATGCCCGCGGTCATCGACGATACCTACGCCGAAGCGTTTCGCAGCGTTTACGTCGAGTTTTTGATCACGGCCCGCGATCGGCGGTGGGTTCAACATGCCGCGGCTGCCGCCACTGGGAACGGTTCGAGCACGATTCTCTGCGACTGCGAAGCCGGCGTGGATCGGTTTGTAGGGCCAGGTGGCGACCAGTCCTTTGAAACGCCCGACGGACGGCCGGGCGCCATTGTGCAGCTGCACATGCCGCGGTTTCGCAAGGATCGCGTGCCGGCGCTCGAGCGAGCGGCACTCGTTCGCATCAGCCAGAATGTGCTGACTTGCCCCACCGCGGCTTGTTTCAATTTGATCGATTCGACGGACTATTTTCGCATGGGCCGAAAGATTGCTTATTTTGGCGACGGTTTTCAAAAACGAATCGAGCGTTTCGGCCGCAAAATGTGGTGGATTCCAACGCTCGGCGGAGAATTTGTGCTCGATCGGCGATTGGGATATTCCGACGGGCTGATGGGCGGCAACTTGTGGTTTTTTGGCGCCACCGAGGATGCCGCACTGGCCGCAGCCGAGGCCGGCGTCGCGGCGGTGCATGACTGCCCCGGCGTGATCATGCCGTTTCCGGGCGGCATTGCGGGAAGCGGTTCCAAGGCCGGCAGCAAATACAAGTTTGCCTTCGCGAGCACCTATGAAAAATACTGCCCGCGGTTAGTTTTCGATCCGAAAGCTGACAGTGCCCTGCCTGAAAATGTCCGGTCGGTGATGGAGATTATTATCAATGGGCGCGATTTGGCGTCGATCATCCGCGCGACGCAAGCCGCGATCGCCGCTACAGTGAATACTCCGGGGCTGCTCAAGATTTCCGCGGGCAACTATGGCGGACGGCTGGGCAAGAGCTTTATTTACCTGCATCCTGACAAGCAACCGACGGCGTTGACAGCTTAATTCGTGCCGCTTGCCGACTATTTTCGATTGTTGATCACCATGCTCACTCGTCGCCTATTTCATTGTCAGACTTGCATGCAGCGGACCGCCGTTGGATTACTGATTGCCATCTGGTGTTTATTAGGCGCGAATGCTGCGGCTCAGGACAAACTAGTGGCGAAGCGCTCGCCTTGGACCACATCGCGCGTGAAGGGATCGCCAGAGCCGCCAGCGCCCTACAGAATCGCTCCGGCATTTCCGCGGCTGAAATTTGTGCTGCCGACGAGCTTGGAGGTTATTCCCGGGACGAATCGGCTACTCATCACCGAACGCGCGGGAAGAATCCTGAGTTTCGCCAATTCGACCGATGTGGCTCAGGCTGATCTGGTGGCCGATTTGCGCGATTTTCTGTCCAACGATTTGGCCGGCCAGAATATTTCGCTATTCGATGGCGAACTGCACCCGAAATTCAGCGACAACCGGTACTTTTTCGTCTGCTACGTTCATCCCGAAAAGGGCGGGCAGACGCGCGTCTCACGGCTGACGCTGACGCGCGATGAGGCGCCGCGGCTTGTGCCCGCAAGCGAACAAGTCATCATCACCTGGCCCTCGGGCGGTCACAACGCTGGCTGTTTGGAGTTTGGCGCGGACGGCTGTTTGTATATCGCGACCGGCGACGGTTCGGGGCCGAATCCTCCGGATGCCCGCAACTCCGGCCAGGACATTTCCGACTTGTTCGGTTCCATCCTGCGAATCAATGTCGATCACGCCAACGGCGACCAGGCCTATTCCGTGCCGGCGGACAATCCGTTCGTCGGGATGCCCAATGCGCGCCCGGAAATCTGGGCTTACGGCCTCCGCAATCCATGGAAATTCGGAATCGATCCGCAGACGAACTACATTTTCGCCGCCGACAACGGTTGGGAATCGTGGGAAATGGTCCACCGCATTGTGCGGGGCGGAAACTGCGGCTGGCCCGTCATGGAAGGCCGCGTCGCGCTACGATCCGACGTAGCCCCCGGCCCGACGCCAATCATTCCGCCGGTCAAGGACCATCCGCACACCGAGGCCAACTCGGTGATCGGTGGTCCGGTGTATCGGGGCAGCAAATTGCCCGATTTGAACGGCTCGTTCGTCTATGGCGACTACATCACCGGCACGATTTGGGCGATTCGTCCCGACAACAATAACTCAGACAAGGACGGGGCTTATTCGCATCGAACACTCGTCGATACCGACCAGCGAATCGTCGCTTTCCGCGAGGGCCCAAACGGCGAGTTGTTTGTGCTGGACTACGATCTGACGGGACAAATCTATGAACTGCTTCCATCCGAGCGACCAGATACGTCCGCAAGCTTTCCTCGGCGACTCAGCGAGACCGGTCTGTTTGCATCACTAGAGAAAATGGAACCCGCGCCCGGCGTCGTGCCGTATTCGGTGCTGGTTGAGCCGTGGATGGACGGCGCAAAAGCTCAGCGGTGGGCCGCGATTCCCGGCAGTGCGGAGATCGAATTGGCGACCAGCCCAAATGAAGGTTCAAAGTTTCCAGAGGGCACTGTGCTCGTGAAGCACTTGGCATTGCCGCAACCCAGCGGTGAGCCCATTCGTTTGGAAACGCAGCTTTTGCATTACGAAGACGGAGTTTGGAGTCCTTATAGCTATCTGTGGGATGATGCGAATCGTGATGCGGTTTTGGTGGACGCGATCGGCACGAATCGACCGCTCCAAGTTGCAGACGCTGCCGCCTCCGACGGCAAGCGAGAGCGCACCTGGCACGTGAACGCGACGAATGAATGCAAGCTTTGTCACAATGCTGGCCCAAAATTTGTGCTGGGCTTTGTGGCGAACCAATTGGATTATTCGCTTTTGGCAGCACAAGGAGTCGTTCATCGATTGTCCGCAGTTGACGACGAGAAGTGGCGACTCGTCGATCCGCGTGACACCAAGCAATCGCTCGATGATCGTGCCCGGTCGTACCTGCACGCCAACTGCGCCATGTGTCACCATCCAGGTGGCAATGCGATCGTCTCCTTTTTCCTCCGCCGCGACCTGCCGTTCGACAAGCTGAACACCAACAAAGGCACCGGTATCGGAACGTTCGGAATCCGCGACGCGAAAATCATTGCTCCCGGCGATCCGTATCGCAGTCTGCTGCTGTATCGCATGTCCAAGCTTGGCTACGCCCGCATGCCCTATATCGGGTCGCAAGTCGTCGATAGTGAAGGCGTCGCCCTCGTTGCCAGTTGGATTGGATCGCTCCCCAGCGATCCCGCCGCGCCCATTTCATCACCCCTGGCCAGTAATAGCGCCGAGGCAACAGCGCTGGCACAGGTCAGCGCGAAGTCACGTTCACCCGACGAGCTCGATAGCGCGATCCGCACATCGCTCAAATCCACGGAATCGGCACTCGCCCTGGCTGGCAAGCTCCATCAACATTCGGTGCCACCGGAAGCTTTTGACACAGCCGCAACGCTGGGTAGCGCGACAACAACAAGCGATATCCGCGGCCTGTTCGAGACGTTCATTCCCGAATCTAAGCGTCGCCCGACGCTCGGCGCGAACATCGATCCGCAAACGATCCTCAGCCGCCAGGGCGACCGCCAGCGCGGCAAGCTCATTTTCTTCAGCGACGGCGCACGCTGCCGCGCGTGTCACGAGATCGACGACCCCAGTCAATCTGTTGGTCCCACACTGCAAGAGATCAACAAAAAGTACGCGCGGCCGGCTGAGCTGTTGCAACACGTTCTTCAGCCGTCGTTGAAAATCGACGAACCCTATGCCGCCTACGCCGTGCTCACCAACGACGGTCGAGCGATCAACGGATTAATGGCCGAGCAAAACGATAAAGAGATCGTCCTTAAGACGGCGGACAAAAAGCTGGCGCGAATTGCTCGGAGTTCGATTGCCGAAATGCAAAAAAGTCCCGTGTCTCTGATGCCCGACCGCATCCTCAGCGATCTCACGGCGCAAGAAGCCGCTGACTTGTTCGAATACATCCGCTCGCTCGGCGTTGCGAAGTAACGGCGTTTCACCGCCATCGAAAACCATGTCCACCTTTTACCACTACCGCGCAATAGTCCTCTTCTTGTTGTCAGCTATTTGCGTTGGCCGCGTCAGTCGGGCGGGTGAACCGGAAATCATTGGCGCCTGGAGTTTAACTGAGTTGAAAAAAGCTCCGCCGCTGCAATGGCTTTCTCAGGAGGGCGCAGTCCATTCCTTGCTCTACACCGGCGAGAAATTCCAAGGGCACGACACAGACGTTTTCGCGTTCTACGCGTCTCCTGCAACGCTCAAAGCGGCCAATGCAAGTGCCAAATTCCCCGGTGTCGTGCTCATTCATGGCGGCGGCGGAACTGCCTTCGCGGAATGGACCTGGCTGTGGGCCAATCGTGGCTATGCGGCCATCGCGATGGATCTTTCCGGCTGCCGGCCGATCGATCCGGTTTACGCTTCGACCGGCGCGCCGCTTTCTGGTCAAGCCGCGAAGCCGGAAACACGAACGAGGCTGCCTAGCGGCGGGCCGAACCAGGGTAATCCGGAAAAATTCGATAGCATTGGCGGCGATATCACCGATGACTGGCCGTATCACGCGGCCGCCAACGTGATTCGGGCGCATTCCCTACTGCGATCATTCCCCGAAGTGATTGCCGATCGCACGGCAGTGACTGGAATCAGTTGGGGCGGCTATACAACTTGCCTGGTCGCTTCGCTCGACGATCGTTTTCGAGCCGCCGTGCCCGTGTATGGCTGTGGCTTCCTGTTTGAAGGCGAGTCGGTACAAAAGCCGTCGATCGATAAACTCGGCGAGCGCCGTGACGCTTGGATTAAGGCCTACGATCCCTCGAGCCTGCTCCCGCGTTGTCGCGTGCCAATTTTGTTCGTCAACGGCACAAATGACATCCATTATCCGCTGGACAGTTATCAAAAGTCGTTCGACGCCGTTCCTGGCCAAAAGCAGATGCGAATCGAAGTCAACATGCGGCACGGCCATCCGCCTGGTTGGGTGCCCCAGGAGATCGGCCTGTTCATCGACTCGTTTTGCCGCGATGGCCAGCCGTTGCCGGTGCCCGGGGAGCTGACAATCCGGAAAGACAAAGTAGAACTGACCTACACGAGCGTCGTTCCGTTGAAGTCCGCGGCGCTCCACTATACGACCGACAATGGCCCCCGCTCTGGACGCGCCTGGCAGAGCTTAGCCGCTGAAATTACTAAGGACGCCGTGATTGCCCCACAACCGCCGACCGACGCCAATACCTGGTTTATCGCGCTGACGGATGACCGCGGAGCAATGGTCACCAGCAGCATACGATTTCGTCCTGATCCGCCACCGACAACGCCATGACTACATAGCTGCCGGCCCGGGCGGCAATCCTGGGATATCCAGCACCGGACGTATTTCGACTGTCCCTTTCTTCGCCCCGGGAATCCGCGCGGCGACAGCGATCGCCTCGTCGAGGTCCTTGGCGTTGATCATAAAGTAGCCGCCGAGGTGCTCGCGGGTTTCGGCAAAAGGTCCGTCAGTGATCAACCGTTTGCCCTCACGAATGCGCAAGCTGGTCGCCGTCGCAACCGGCTGCAGAGGATTGGCCGAAATGAATTGGCCCCTGGCGTTCAAATCGCCACAGAGCTGCGTGGAATCGAGATAGCACTGCTCGCGTTCGGTTGGCGTCATGGCATCTTCGCCCATATAGATCAAGAGCATGTATTTCATGATTGTTTACTTCCTTCAAATTGTTGAATGGGCTGATTTCGCACAATCTTCGAACCACTACGACGCGTGCCGCCGACGAATCGCTTCGACAATCGTCCGATCACCAGGATCGGTCAATTCGGCGCCGGGTTCCATCACCGGCCGGACTTCGATACTGAGCAGCCGGGCCCGCAGCTTCGCTACGATTTGCAGCGCTTCGTTCAAGTCCCTCGCCTCGATAACCGTAAGTCCACCCAGGAACTCTTTCGTTTCCGCGAACGGCCCGTCTGTGTTGGTAGGGCTGACGCCGAGATTTCGCACCGTCACTGCCGTGTGGACCGATTGCAGGCCGACCGAAAACACAAGATGGCCGCTCGTTTTCAGCTCCGCTTGCCACGCGGCTGCCGCGTCACAGTCCGCCACGATCGCGTCCAATTCTACCTCGGACGGAACCGTTCGCTCCTTATTCTCGATATACACGAGGCAAGCGTATTTCATCGTCGCACTCCAATCGTCTCCTAGCTAATCTAGAGACGCCTGCCAATCCGACTCCAGCGGACAAATGGCCATCCGTCAGTTTGTTGCCGCGACTTGGCTCGCTTCCGGCGCGAACTTGATTTCTTCGTTGACCGGGCGAATTTCAATCGAGCCGCCCATGCGCATGCAAGGCATTTTTGACATGAGCCGGATGGCTTCGTTCAGATCGCTGGCCTCGAGAACGATTAAACCGCCCAATTGCTCCTTGGTCTCAGCAAATGGACCGTCGGTAACAGCCACATTGCCTTTGTCGAATCGCAGCACGGCCGCGCTGCCGGCCCCTTGCAACGCTCGATCGTCAATGATGTGACCCTGCTTTTGAAGCAGGCGGCCATACGCGAATGTGTCATCCATGAGAGCATCGCGCTCTGCATCGTTTTGCGCTTGCCACCGAGCTTCATCGTGGTATCCAAAACATACGAATTTCATGGCGAACCTCCGATTATGACAGATGTAATTTAGAAAGCTGTTGTTTCTGAAGACCGAATTACGGCGAGACATGAACCATCCAGGCGACGCCAAAGCGGTCGGCGAGCATACCAAACCGCGGCGAGAAAAAGGTCTTCGTCAGCGGCATGCGCACCTGGCCACCTTCGGACAGAGCCGCAAACGCGCGATCGGCTTCCGCCTCGTTTTTGACCGTCAGCGAAAGGGAGAATCCCTGAAACGACGGATGGCCCGTGCAATCGTCGGAGGCCATGATCACACTGTCGCCGATGCGGAAGTTCGCATGCATGATTTTGTTTTCGTGGCCGGGCTTCACCATGCCAGGCTGCTGCTCGGGACTTTCTTTGTACCGCAGCAGCATGTTGACTTCAGCGCCGAGCGCTCGTTTGTAGAACTCGACGGCTTCTTCACAGCATCCGTCGAACAAGAGATAAGGTTGAACGGCCATGACAGCTCCTTTATTAGGTTAGCGGGAATAGTTGGTTTCTATTGAGTAGTCGAATGGGAAAACGCCAAATCGACAGGCCGAAAATTATTCTTTCGAGACTGGAGTTATAAGGCCAATCCCAGCGAATCGACGCGGCGGCAGGCGACGTGCATCAGGCTCGCCTTATGTGTCCCTTCGACTTCGTCGAAGAGCACGTTCAAGGCCGAAAGCAGCGCTTCGCGGGGCCGGTCGGCCGCGCAAATCATGTTGGCCAGCGGCTCAATAACCTGCGCCAGTTCGTCGCGCGAAATTCGCTGTTGATGAATGCAATAAGTTGTCATGATAGCTCTCCTGGATCGCTCGCTCATTTTCAATTGTGTTTTCAGAAATTAGTCGTTTGGCCCACGGCCAAATCGACAGCCGCGTAGACATTTTTTCAGGCCGAGGCAAAATCTTCCGGCTCGAATACCTGGCGGATTTCAATCTCCGCGTCCCGGCCTGGCATCGGATTGGGGCACCGCTTGACCCACTCGATCGCCTCGGCCTTCGAGGCGCACTTCCACAGCCAAAAGCCGGCGATCAACTCCTTCGTTTCCGCGAACGGACCATCCGTGACAATTCGCTTGTCCCCCACAAATTTCACGCGGGAGCCTTTCGAGCTCGCTTGCAGCCCCTCGCCGGCCAGCATTACGCCGGCTTTGATCAATTCCTCATTGAATTTGCCCATCGCAGCCAACAATTCCGGACTCGGCATAATGCCCGCTTCGGAATCCTCGCTGGCTTTCACAATCACCATAAATCGCATCGTCGCATCTCCTCATCATTTGTGTTGAATGGCCGGATTTGACTCGTTTTTCTGTCGCTTCGCGGCTCAATTTGATCAGAACAAGAGATAGTCGTGTGAATGGCGGACAATTCGACACCCGACGAGAGATTCTGAAAAAGATTTTGTCTTCCAAGGCCGACAAAGCGTCAAAAGCCAACGTCCCGCCGCAAATGGCTACCGCGATTGCAGTTCGGCCAGCCGCCCCTCCAAAAATCGCCGCTCCGGCTCCTGTCGGGCCAGCGTCAAAGCCTTCTGATACGATTCCCGCGACTCGGCTGTTCGCCCAAGTCGTCGGCATAGATCAGCCCGCGCGGAATGGGCCAGGTGATAATCGGTCAGCTCCCCGCGCTCGAGGATCGCATCGATGATCACGAGCCCAGCCTGTGGCCCTTCGCTCATCGCCACCGCCACGGCGCGGTTGAGTTCGACGATCGGCGACGGTTCAATTCGAGCCAGCACACCATATAGCCCGGCGATCTGTGCCCAATCCGTTGCGGCTGCCGTAGTCGCTTCGGCGTGGACCGCTGCGATCGCCGCCTGCAGCGTGTACGAGCCAAATCGATTCGTCGCCAAGGCCCGCTGAACCAACTCAATTCCCTGGGCAATGTGCTCGCGATTCCAAAGCGAGCGATCTTGCTGTTCCAGCAGAATCAGCTCGCCGGTTGCCGACGTCCGCGCGGCTCGCCGCGACTCTTGCAGCAGCATCAGCGCGACGAGGCCTACCACCTCGGGCTCGGGTTCCGGCAATAGTTGCAGCACCAACCGTCCCAGCCGGATCGCTTCTTCGGACAGATCCGATCGCGTCACAACGGACCCTGACGACGCCGAGTAGCCCTCGTTGAACACGAGATAAATCACCTGCAACACGGTTTCCAGCCGCTCCGGCAGGTCCGCTCGCGAAGGCACCTGATAGGGAATTCCTGCGTTTTTGATCTTCGCCTTGGCTCGCACAATGCGTTGCGCAATCGTCGGCGCTGCCGTCAAAAACGCCCGCGCGATCTCTTCTGTTGTCAGGCCGCAGACTTCTCGCAGCGTCAGCGCCACACGCGCCTCAGCCGGCAGCGCCGGGTGGCAGCAAGTGAAGATCAGCCGCAATCGGTCATCTTCAATCGCTTCATCATCCAACTGGGCCACTTCGTCCGGCATTTCGGTTCCCAGCCGCTGCGCCAACTCGCCCAGCGACGCATCGAACCGCGCGGCCCGCCGCATCGCGTCGATCGCCTTGAACCGTCCGGCCGATACCAGCCACGCCCGCGGATTGGCCGGCACGCCACTCTTGGGCCACTGCTCGATGGCCGACGCGAACGCCTCATGCAACGCCTCTTCCGCGCGGTCGAAATCGCCCAGCAGCCGCACCAGCGTTGCAAACACGCGCCGCGACTCCGTCCGATAGACGGCTTCGATCGTTTCATGCGACTCGATTGTCGAACGGTTGTCTTCCATGTTGCTGTGAAGCATGAGCTGTCTTGGAAAGCGCCATTTAGGATAGGGTGCCTGGCAATTGTCGGCAGCTACCATCAAGCCAGCACAATCAAAATTGCAGCCAGCAGCAAGGCCGCCCCGACGAGCCGCCAACGAAGAATGGCCGGCCCCAATTGGCCTTCCTTGTTGCCAAACCAATGCCCGATCAGCCACACCAGCGCCACGCTCCACAAACCGCGCGAACTATACGCCACATTCGCCGCCGCGGCATTTCGGAAATACGCCACCGACGAGACGAACAGAATTGCCTGGATCGCCAGAACCACACTTCCTGCGATCAGCCAGCCCCAGGCCGGACGCACTATTTTCGACAGAGGTTCCGGAAACTGTGTAACGGTTCCGCATGAAAAGAGCCCCACAAACGCCAGCATCGTCGGCGGAAAACGGCCAAGTCCCCACGCGCTCGCCCATTGCTGTACCAAGACGTCAAAGAGTGCGAACGAAGCTGCGGAGGCGCCGGCCGCCAGAATGGTCAGCGTGACGTGATGATGATGAGCCGCTCGGCTCCAGTTGAGGAGCGCAATCGCCGTCGTGCTGAGCATCGCTGCCAGCCAGATGCTCGGTTTTCCCCAATCGCCCGTTGCTACCGCGGCGAAGATGGCAACCAGCACGATCTTGATGCCCAAAACCGGCGTTGCTAGCGATACATCTCCGCGCTGCAGCGACACGAAGTTCATTACCGAACCCAGCAAGAAGAGCAGCGCCACAATTGCCGGCTGCCACAGCAACCGCAGGTGGAACTCGCCACCCAAGCACCACATCGGCGCAAAAGCAGCAGCGCAGATCAGATTCGCAACGAACGTGGTCCGCCAAAACCCGACGCCAAAATCGGCCGCCCGCCGCAATAAAACCACGCCGATGACATACAGCACCGCGCTAATCAAAGGGAAGATGAGCGGCAGTGTGGATTCATTCATTAATTAAACTAATTAGACGCCTTCGCGAATCAATGCTTGTGGTGCGTGCGTTCTCGCGCTGACGATTGTCAAACGTGAAGCCCCTGCGGTATGGTGCCCTGAGAGCCCGGAGTTCCTATGGATAAAACGGATTCTGAAAAGACCGACCAGCAGCGACTCCACGCCGCCTCCGCATCGGCGAACACGGAAACGCCGTCTGTCAGCGGAATGGAAATCAATCTGGGCGATTTTACCCGCACTCAAGGCTTGATGAAATCGTTGCGCCTCCTGCTGAATAACCAAATCGTCGTTCAACTCGAAGACATCGCCAGCGGTGTCAGCGACGCCGGGCGAAAGTTCAAGCTCGGAGACATCGAGCAGGCCAACCAAGACGTGGCCCGGCTATATGCCGCGTTCGGCCAAAGGACCAATCAATGGGAAGGCCAGGCTCGCAACTTAGAGCAGCAGATGAAAATGCAGGCCGCCAAAAATCCCAAATCGATTTCGATCGATGCCATGAACCGCATGAAAGCCGAGCAAACAGCCGTCCGCACGCGAATTCGCACCGCCGAAGTTACCTTCCGCCGGCTGAATCAAGGACTGGACCAGGCCTTCACGAGTTTCCAGCGACAACCGGCTCCCCCCATCACGGAAACACCACCAGCATTGCCCTCCGATTTTCTTCTGCGCTACAAAGCGGCAATGCCCGCCGACCGATCCGAGCTTGTTAAAAAGTATTTTGATGTCGAAAGCGTTCTTAAGGTCCAGGTCAGTAAAGGCGCGACATCCGGTTACGACATCCGCTTTGATCCCCTGCCGCCGCTCAACCGCCTTTATTTCCTCACCCAGCCAGCGCAGGTCATTCGTCTCCAACAACTCAGCAACGTCGTCCTGGTTCAAGACCTGGAAACCAACCATAGCACCGAAATGAAGCTCGTCGAATTCGTAAAGCAAGTCCAAAACGGCGTTTGGCTTCTCCAGCCCCGTTCCGTGGCTTCCAGCTAAAACGAGTCGATCTTCTTGTCCATCACTCGTCTCGATGAACTCGATCGGGCGAAAACGCGGGTAAGCAGACCGCGATATATTCCGTGCCATCCTCTTCAGGTGTGCTATAGCGAACGCGCTCGCCCGCTTGCACGATGATGGCCTGTCCCTGGCGGACTTCGAGCGTTCCCTCGTCGGATTCGACCACGAGACATCCGCGCAGCACGACCGTGATCTCCTCGAATTCCGGCTGCTGATGTGGTTCTTTCCAACCGCCCGGCGAGATCATGCGGGCCACGCTCAAATTATCGTGGCTCGAGCTAACGCGACCGGCATACTCTTCGATTCGTTTCGGCGGATTGCCCGCCGCCGTCACAATCGTGGGACGTTCGATCAGTTTTGGCATCGTAAAACCGTTTGAAAAGCGACTTGGTGCGAAGGAAATGTCCGCGCTGATGCCGCACACCTTACACTAAGTGTCCACTAGCTGACGACAACTGCGCAGAATCTTAAACGTCGCCACGCGATTTCTCGTTACGCGTCTCTCGAACTTCGGTCTTAAGTAATAGTGCGTGGCGTTCGCTTCGCGCTTCTTTGCTCCTGTCGGCTGGCGAAGGCATGTTGCTCAATTCGTGGACTGGCGAGGGACCGCTCAGACGGTATCTTTGGGGAATGGGGCCAGAACGGACCGCGCGGGGTGGCGATTTTCCGCCGTTGAGGGAGCTTGATACGCGAGAGTTGCTCTCGCGGGCGCGAGCCGGCGATGCCCAATCGATGGGCCAGCTGCTCACGCTGTATCGAAATTACCTCACGATCTTTGCTAGCACCCAACTGCAGCGGCGGCTCCGGCGGCGGCTCAGCCCCTCGGACATCGTGCAAGAAACGATGCTCCAGGCCCATCGCCATTTTGCCCAGTTCCAGGGCGAATCGGAACAGGAGTTTCTCGCCTGGCTGCGGCAGGTTTTGCTGTCGAGCCTGTCACATTTTGTGGAGCGGCACATTTTGGCCGCCAAAAGGAATATACGAAGGGAGGTTCCGATCGAGGAGAGCGCGATGGCCGCTCGCCAGTCCCGTCGCAATGAGCAGACCGCGAGTGGTTCACCCGGCGAGACACCCAGCGCCCTCGTGCGACAACGCGAAGCGGCGGCAATATTATCCGCTCGATTGGCGAAGCTGCCGCCCGCCTATCGCGCAGTGCTGACGTTACGACACATGGAGGAATTGCCGTTCGATGAGATTGCCGTTCGCTTGCATCGCACTCCCGCCGCCGCGCGCATGTTGTGGCTAAGGGCAATTCAGAAGCTGCGAACGATCTATGGAGGAACAGGAGAGCATGACGCTTAATACCATTACAACGCTATCCGCCGCTGCCTCGCGCGGCGAATGCAATGAATTGCTAGCCAAGATTCTCGATGAATACCTCATCTCGATCGAGCGCGGCCAGGCCGTTAGTCCAGACGAGCTGTTCGCGCAGCATCCCCAGATGGCCGAGGAGCTTCGCGGCTATTTGAGCGGCCTGCAGAAGCTCCACCCCGAGATCCCGCTCGGCCCCGATCGCGAAACCTGGCTTGGTAGCGCGCCCGATTTAAAGCCGCTGAATGGCGAGCTGGGGGATTTTCGCTTCGTGCGGGAAATCGGTCGTGGCGGCATGGGAGTGGTCTATGAGGCCATCCAGATTTCGCTCGGACGACGCGTCGCGCTCAAAGTGCTTCCCTTCTCCTCGGCTGTCGATGAAAAGCGAATCACTCGCTTCAAAAACGAAGCTCAGGCGGCCGCACAGGTCGATCACCCGCATATCGTGCCCGTGTTTGCCATCGGGCAGGAACGTGGCGTCCACTATTTCGCGATGCAGCTAATCGGCGGCCGGTCGCTTGACCAGGTTATCCACGATTGGCGCGAATCAGCCGCCGACGAATACATGGCAATTCCGTCCGCCGGCAGCCGCAGTCCCAGTGCCGAGTCGCTCGATCGACTTCGGCAGATCACCCGCCTCGCAATCGAAGCGGCCGAGGCCCTGCATGCCGCCCATGAATTTGGCGTCGTGCATCGCGACATCAAGCCCTCGAATCTGCTGATCGACGAGAAACAGAAGCTGTGGGTCACGGATTTCGGCGTCGCCCGCTGCAAGAGCCAAACGAATCTGACCGAGACCGGCGGCGTTGTCGGAACGCTGCGGTATATGAGCCCGGAGCAAGCCCGCGGCCAGTCCGCACTCGTCGATCAACGGACCGACGTTTATTCCCTCGGCGTCACACTCTATGAGCTGGCCACCTTGCGGCATCCATTCGAAGAAATCGCCGATTCGTCCCTCGCATCTGAGTCGGCGCGGGCCAGCCTCCGCCCGCCGCGGCATTGGAATCGCTCGCTTCCAATCGATTTCGAAAATATCGTATTGAAGGCCATGGCCGACGCCCGCGAGGACCGCTATGCGACGGCCCGCGAGCTCGCCGAGGATTTAACGCGATTTCAGGAAGGCAGGCCGATTCACGCGCGCAGGCCGTCCGCCGCAGCGCGGCTCGGCAAATGGGCTCTCCGGCATCGGCGATCGGTCGCCGCGGCGACTTGCTTTCTAGCGCTCGGCGTCCTCGGTTTAGCGATCAGCCTGGTTGTCGTTTCCGCCGAGCGAGCGAAAAAAGAAGCCGCTCTAAAAATCGCTACGGCGAACCGCGACTTGGCTGAAAACAGCTTCCGGCAAGCCCAAGCAAAATTTCGGCAGGCTCGCGAGGTGCTCGATCGCTTCGGCGCCCGCGTCAATCAAGGGCTGGCAACCGAGGTGCCCGGCGCGGAGGCCGTCCGCAAGCAGCTCTTGGCCGAGATGCTCCCCTACTATCGGCAATTTGCCAGCGAAGCCGCGGACGATCCGACGCTGCAAGCCGATTTGGCGATTGCCCACACGAAGATCGCCGAGCTATCCGAGCAACTCGGCTCGCTGAGCGATGCTCGCGAGGCCTATCAGATTGCTCTGACGATTCTGGAAAAACTCTCCCAGCGTCCCGCGGCTTCATCCGACGATTTACAAAATCTGGCTCGCTGTCTGAACAATCTTGCCCAAGTGTTGCAGAAAAGCGGTGCAGTGGATGAAGCGCGGCAGCGTTTTGAACGCGCCTTGGCGATTCAAAAGCGATTAGTGGCCGGCTCAGCAACTTCGCTTGCGTACCAAACCGACCTCGCAACCACGCACAACAATTTGGGACTGCTCCTGAGCCAGGCCGGCGGAAAGCAGCCAGCCGCCGAGCAATTTCACGATGCCATAGCAATCCAAAAATCGGCTCTGGACTCGGCACCCCGCGAAGAGGTGAATCTGCGCAGCCTGGCTGGCAGCTACAACAACCTCAGCGCACTGTTTATCGATTCGGATCCGGCAAGAGCCAGAGAGTTGCTCGATCAGGCCCTCGCGCTGCAATTGCAGCTCGTCCAAAAGCAACCGCTGAAGCGCGACTATCAAATCGATCTGGCGCTGACGTACAACAACCTCGGAACCGTCTATGCCCGACTGACAAGCTGGAGCGAGTCCGAGCAATGCTTGGCGGACGCCACGACGATTCAAAAGCGACTGGTGGCTGTCGCGCCGCTCGTCGCGTCCTATCGGCGTGACCTCGCCGTTAGCTACAACAATCTCGGCATGACGCAGACCAGCAGCGGCCAACTGCCGGCAGCCGAAGCGTCGTTCGAAAAAGCGCTCGCCATTGAGCAGCAATTGCTCAGCACTCATCCTCGCGATATCGGACTCCAGAGCGCCCTGGCAGGAATTCACAATAATTTGGGAACACTCCATCAGCGGCAGCGAAGGTGGACGGACGCCCGCGCCGAGTTTGAAAAAGCCATCGGGATGCAGCGCCAGGCAGTCGAGCAAGCGCCCGGCGTGAAGTATTACCGCGAGTCGTTGAGCAAACACTATTCGAATTATGCCCGCCTCCTAACAGCGCTCGGCCGTCCCGCCGAAGCCGCCAGCAATTTACGCGAGCGACTGCGGCTGTGGCCAGACGATCCACAACAATCGCTGGCTGCGGCACAGGACCTGGCGGCCGCCTGCAAGCTATTGCCGCCGGGCGCAACCCGCGACCGGCACGTCGCCGAGTTGCGCGGCACAATCGAGGCAGCCCAAAACGCCGGCTGGTCGCCCCTGCCCGATTTGACGCTCAGTCCGTTCGATGTGCTGGCCACCGAACGCAGTGACGTGGTCACCGCCCTTCCGCAAGTTAGCGGCGGCAAAGAATCCGATAGTAAATCAACCGTTCAATAATGCTAGCGTTATTCCAATCCTATTGGCGACGAATAGCAGGCCGCGCCCGCGCAGCGCCCAAGCCGCGAGCGCGCCGCTTCGGTGCTACATTCGAGTCGCTGGAATCGCGCTGCTTGCTGTCGCTTGCGCCACCAACGATTCCGTTCATCGCCGACGAATATCGGCCGCCACAAAACTCGGGTGCAGATTCAGCCGCCTGGGCTGGCGACTCGAATGATCCCGCGGCCAGCCCCGCGCGGCCGTCTGATCGAGGAGAGCAATCCGAAACATATCCATCCGAAGGCACAACGCGGCCCATTTCGCCCGCGCCGAATTCGCCTGGCATTCCATACGGGAATGTGCCCTCCTACACTCCGCCATCAGACGATGACGATGATTCTTATTCGCCCTCGCCGGGCAGTTCGGCGGCCGGCGAGCTGATCGATATCGGCAAGCCGTTCGACCTTCAGTCCAGTCCGCTGAGCTCGACCGAGCTTCCCGGCGAGAAAAGCGAGGCCCGTGACGTTCTCGACATGCTCTCGGCGCTCAACTATGTGCCAAGCAAGCAAGCCACCAAAGAGTTCGTTTCTCCCAGCCTGACGCCGCAGAGTTCGAACGACATAGAAAGATTGCCGCGTCCCGATGCCTTGGGAGTAGGGAAAGCTCGCAAGACAATCGACGATGACAGCGTCGTTTTGCAACGGCATCCCATTGTCGAAACATCACCCGACGCATCGCTCTCAGCTGCCGCCATCGATGCCTTGCTCGAAATTCCCACCAAGATCGAGAGCGTGCAGAGCGCGTTTCAAGCGTTTGAAGTCTCCGCCGGCGCCAACGTACCGCTTCCCCTCGCGCCCCCCACTCGTCAACGATCTGAGAACGACTTTCAGCCACCAGCAACCGACGTCGGCCTGACCGTCGGTGACCATCCGGCATTGTGCGGCGCTCTGCTTCCATCAATCGGCGGTCAAACAGCTTCCCCAGCCGCAGAAACGGCATCGGACGCCGCACTCTCCGCATTCGAGCAGCCGCTGAATTCGATCGATGAATCCGCCGTCCTCGATCGCCGCCTGGACATGATCACCGCCACCCTCATCACCGCCCTGATCGGGCGCGCTGTCTGGAAGCTGAGCACCGAATCGGCTCACGCACCGGAGCCTCCGCTGGCCAAAGGCAAAATTTGGCCGCCTTCCAGCCGTAATCCAATTCGGCGGCACAGTTTCGGATATACCATTCTTGATCCTCGTGGCTGATCACAAGCGGATCCTCGCCGCGATTTCGCAATCAGCCGTTCGGCTTATAATCGCTGCATGCAGCGGCGACTGACTTCCATCTGCGTTTTTTGCGGCTCATCAGCCGGCGCGCGGCCCGACTATGCAACCGCGGCCGCGGCGTTTGGCCGTATGCTGGCCGATCGCAGCATTCGCCTCGTCTATGGCGCCGGAAATGTCGGCTTGATGGGAGTGCTGGCCGACGCAGCCTTGGCTGCCGGCGGCTCTGTCATCGGCGTCATTCCCCAAATGCTCGTCGATCGCGAGCTGGCTCATCGCGGCACCGATCTACGGATTGTCACCTCGATGCACGAGCGCAAGGCGCTCATGGCCGAGCTCTCCGAGGCCTTTGTTGCCCTCCCCGGTGGCCTCGGAACCTATGAAGAGCTCTGCGAGGTCCTCACCTGGGGCCAGCTTCACATTCACACCAAGCCCGTCGCCTGCCTTAACGTCGCGGGATATTTTGACCCGCTTGTGCGGATGCTCGATCACGCGGTGGCGGAAGGCTTCTTGTTCCCTGAACAGCGCAAGCTGCTGACCATGGAAAAAGATGCCGAAAAATTGCTTCAGCGGCTAGAAGAGCGCGTCGTCGCCGGTAGAGAGTGGCAGGGGCGAAAGGTGATTTGAACCTTTGTCGTTTAACGCAAAGGCGCCAAGGGGAGCAAAGTCCGCAGAGGGGGCCGGGAATTGGAATTAGGGCGTTCGTTCAGAAAATAGGTCGTCTGGAATTGGGAAGGCTTGGCTCCAGTAGGTTTGTTTTCTTTGCTTTCGGCGATCCGCGACATCAACGCCGATCTTGATGGTCCTAATTCCTTCGCGAATCGAAATGGCGAAGGTATTGAATTCCTTCGGCTTTAGTCGAATCGATGATGGATGAATTACGGACTGAAAACCAATGCCGCCGAAACTGAGCCGACCGTCATCATAGGCGACCAAAGGCAGTTCCTCGTCAAATCTGAACTGGCATGAATAGATGTCTTGCAACCAGATTGAGTCCGGACCAGAGTTAGCGAGGCGGATATGGGCGACGGCCTCCCTTTTGCCAGATCCCGCATCAATTTCTTGTGAAAATCGTTCCGAAGAAAATTCCGGCTTTACGACGCCGGGGCGAAACCACCACGCGACTGCGGCAGCCGCAAGAGTGGCGGCAAAAAGGAATCGCAAACTGAATTGGAGCCAGCGGCGGCGTAACATGCGGATCTAATCTCCTTGCGGTCTTTGCTTCCCTTTGCGACTTTGCGTTGAACAGGATCGATTTTCCGCAGCGAAAAATGCCGGACTTGGTAAGGTGGGTCCGGGCGCATCTGCGGTAACTGGCCCCCACCCTACTTATGATGGTGCTGCAAGTGCGCCGGAAGCTGATAACCGCCCGCTTCCACGTAAGACAGCAGATCGACGATTTCTTCCTTCGCGAGCACATTCGCCAAGCCAGCCGGCATCGGCGAGATTTTCGACGCAACCCGCTGATCAATATCCGCCTTAGCGATCCGGGTGATCGCCTCCGGCGTCAGTAGGTTAGTCATGACCTGAAAATCACTGGGCTCCTCTTTTAAGACAACACCCGAAATCGTCCGCCCGTCATTCAGCACGAACTGCGTCGTCTGATATTTCTCGTTGATTTGGCTCGACGGATCGAGAATCTGCTCCAAAAGCTGCCGGCCTTTCAACTTCTTGACTGATTCAACCAGGTCGGGGCCCAAATTGACGCCGTGACCCGCGACTACGTGGCACTGATTGCACCGCGCCTTCACGAATGCCGACATGCCGCGCGCCAGTGACACATCATCCTTCGTCGTTTTCAGCTCCGGAAAATCAGCCAGCGTCCACTCTTTGACAATCGCCGGCTGCCGCGCTGCCAGCATCGCCTCGACGTCCGCCAGGTCCTTCGCGACGATCATCTCGCCATTCATCACCACCCAGTGACCGGGAAACGTGCAAACATACGGATAAATGCCGGGCTCCGTCGGCGCGCGGAAGCGGAGGACGTGGACGAGCGACTTCCGCGTCGGCCCGATCATCGGCGAGGCGTGCAAAATCAGCTCGCGTTTGCTCGCCGGAACGAAATCGGAATTCGCATTTTTCGGATCCTTCGCCATCTCATTCGCAGCCATGCCGACTTCGGCCAGAGCGTCAGGCTTGACCACGACCAGATTGTGATCCGTCGCATCCGGATTCGTGAACACAATCTTCACCGGCTGGCCCGCCGTCACCGCAAATTGCTTAACCGTGAACAGCATCCGCTCCGGCTGACACGAGATATTGACGACCTTCACATCCTTCTGCCCGTCAAACAGCGCATCGGTCGCATTCGGCGTTGGTTCGCGTATGGCCGTGGCGCGGTTAGCAGAGCGAAGGATGCTGGCGACGTTGTAAGTAGGGTTGCCTTCCCAATGCCGCCGCAGCGGCGCGCTCTCCAGCGCACATGTAATCGCATACGCCAAATGCCCGCCCCGCGGATGCTTCAGCACATCCAACATCGCATCGAGCGCCTCCTTACTTCCGATGTAACTCGCCGCAATCGCCGCCTCCATGCGGACCATCGCGTTCGCGTCGTTCGCCGCCGCTCGCAACAGTTCAATGTGATCAGGCAACTGCGAATGCCAAAAGCGGAGCTGCGAAACTGCCGCCGCACGAGCATGGTGGTCATTCGACGCCAGCAGCTCGCGCAACAGTTCAGGATTTGTCGCGCCGATCGTGCGGTAAGTCCAAATCGCTTCGATCTTGTGATGCGGCAGCCGCGGATCGTCCTTAGGCAAGTTTTGGACCCACTCGTCGAGCGCTCGGCGAACGTCGGAGGCGTTCCGCTGGCGCAATTCACGCTTCGCCAAATACCGCAAACGAAATTCCGGCCGCTTCAAAATGTCCAACAGCGCTGAAATCGGAGCACCGGCAATTGGCGGCGGGTCCGTCAGCGGCTTGTCCTTCGCCGTCACCCGCCAAATCCGCCCCGAATGCCGGTCCCGCCGCTCATCGCGCAGCGAATACTGCATGTGGCCCTTAATCGGGTTGTACCAATCGCAGATATAAAGGTCGCCTCGCGGCGCAAGCTTCAAATCCACCGGAATGAAACTCAAGTTGGTCGAGAAGATCAAATCGCCGACGTATTCCTCGTCATATCCAAACTCCCCCTCGACCCACTTGTGAATCTCCACACGGTTTGTCGGCTTATAGCGGACCTTAACGAAATTCCCCTGCATCTCTGCCGGAAACGCCGGTGTATCGACGAATTCGTGGCCGCAGGTGCCGGAATAGGCTCGCAGCCCCGCCGGCGAAGGATGCTGCTCCGGATACGGCGGGTCCAGCGCATGAAACGCCTCCGCAAACACCGGATGACTCGCCACATGGTTGCCCCAATCATCAAACGCCACACCCCACGGATTGGTGCTCGGATAGGTTCCAAAGCTCGTCAACCGATGGCTCCGCGGCTCAAAGCGAAACCAGCCGCTATTCTGCTGCCGCACCGGACCATACGGCGTCTCCACTTGCGAATGATGAAAGATCGACTCGCGAAACAACAAATCGCCGTCCGGCGTCCAAATAAAATCATGCAGCGCGTGATGCGAATCCTCCGTGCCAAAGCCGCTCAGCAAAATCTTCTTCACGTCGGCACGATCATCGCCATCGGTGTCCTTCAAAAACGCCAAACTCGGCTGCTCGGACACATACACGCCTCCATCTCCCAGCTCAAACGACAGCGGCACCTGCAGATTGTCGGCAAAAATGGTCGATTTATCCGCGCGGCCGTCGCGATCCGTGTCTTCCAGAATGACAATCTTGTCCCGCGGCTCATTGCCCGGATAAATGTGCGGATACGTGTTCGAGCAGCTCACCCACATCCGCCCCCGCGTATCGAAGCGAATCTGAATCGGGTTGGCAATCTCCGGAAATCGATCCTCCCCGGCAAAGAGGTTGACCTCAAACCGCGGATCAACCTGAAACGCCGCTTGCTCACCAGCAGTCGGCAGCCATTCATTTGCCCCCCTCGTCTGATCGGTTTTCGGCAGCGGCGGAATATTCGAATCATCGATTTGCGACGGAACAGACTTGCCTTGAGCGATATCCCAAATCCGCTGGTCCCGGTTGGCGACCATCAAATCAAAATTCCGCATCGCCGGCAGAAAATCGAGATAGCCGTAAGCTTCGTTTCGGCCGCCCGTGTAATAAAACGTGTTGAGTGGCCGATACCGACGAAAAAACTGCCGATCCTTGTCGATCACCGTCTGACGAAGTTGTTCGTTGACCTCCGGAGCCTCTTCGCCAAACAGCCCCTTGTAAAGCGCCGCCGCAAAAACCGCGTATCCCTCTTCCGTCAAATGACAGCCGTTGACAGTCAACTCCGAACCCGGGCTCCGCAGCGCATCGTGCGTCGCCTTAAAGACATCGACGAAGCCGACATCCTGCTTGGCGGCCACTTCCCGCATCACGGCCGCATATTTCTGAATCCGCTCATTGTTCATGTCCGCCGCCGCGACACCCGCAATGTTCTCATTGGCGATCGGTGAAATGAGAACCACGCGCGGCGCCGACCGGCCGTTGTACGCCTTCGCTTTCAGCCTCGCCACGAAGTCATTGAGCTTGCCACGAAACGCCTCAATTCCCGCATCACCCGCGAACGACTCGTTGAAACCAAACGCGGCCAAAATCACGTCAATCTTTTCGTGCGCCAGATGCTGCTCAATATCCGCAAAATTCGCCGGCCGCGGCGTCAACCCAATTTCATCCGCCGACCAAGACAAATTGCGAACGACAAGCCGATGCTCTGGAAATCGCTGCTGCAAGAGCGCCTCCACTTGCCCATAAAGCTGCGACCGCTCAAACAGCGTGTTCCCGATAAACGCCACATGGTCGCCGGGCCTCACATCCAGCGGCAACGCCGTCGCAATCGGCGCAACCGCCGCCGCCCGCGGCGCCGACTGCTCATAAATCCCATACCGAGCAAATTCCGGATCCCGCGGCTGCTGCGGTCGGCCCGTCGGCGCATTTCGCGCATCCCGCGAATTTTCGGGAACGGCTGGATTGGCTTTGGCCTTCCCCTTGGTCTTTTGCTGAGCTTGTAAAAAGCCGCCGGCTGTTAGAGCGAACGTGGTTGCAACGGCCAGGGCAATGCGAAAATGGGACTTCGACATAGAGCGGTCATTATTTACATGGCGGGAGCGGATTTGGCGATTAACTCCAGCAGTTTGCTGGCGGCGGCAGTCGCAAACGCCTCGTCATTGATATGCGAATCGATCTTCATCAACTCAACATTCGCCGGCTTATTGGCACGAATCACATTATAAAGCGCCTCGCGAGCCTTCGCGTCATCGAACGGCTGGCCCTCACCGTCGATTGCCGAAACGCCATGCAAAGGCAACAGAATCGTGACTGGCCCCGCCGCGGCCGCCAGCTTGTGGCAGATTTCCTGCCCGAGTTTTTCGTTCTCGGCCGCCGTCGTTCGCATCAGCGTCACACTCGCATTATGAACATGAAACTTCCGTCCCGCGAATTTTCCCGGAACCGTTTCGCGCGGCCCAAAATTGACCATATCCAAGGCGCCGACGGAGACAACTTGCGGAATGCCCATTTCCGCCGCCGCCGTGAGCCGCGTCGGCCCCGCCGAAAGAATGCCGCCCACGAGCCCGTCGGCCAACTCCGTTGTCGTGATATCCAGCACACCGGCGAACATACCCTCTCGAATCAGCGACTCCATCGCCTGCCCGCCGTTGCCAGTGGCATGGAAGACGATTACTTCATATCCCGCCGCCTCGAGCACTTTGCGGGCCTGCTGAACGCATGGCGTCGTAACGCCGAACATCGTCGCCGCAATCAGCGGTCGCCCAGATTTTAGACTTTGGATTTTAGATTTTGGATTTGATTCATCCGAACGGAATCTGACCAGTCCCATCATCGCCGCCGCCGCTTCGCTTAACACAATCCGACTGATGCGATTAACGCCGGCAATATCCACGACAGAATTCAGCATCAAAATATCTTTGTCGCCCACCCACGGCCGCACCTGCCCCGAGGCCAACGTGCTCACCATCAGCTTCGGCACGCCAATCGGCAGCGCCCGCATGGCGGCCGTGCCGATGGTCGTGCCGGCCGACCCGCCGATTGCGATGACACCGTCCACGTTGCCGTCATCGAACGCCTCTTTCACTCGTCGTGCAGCCTCAGCCGCCGCTGCGGTAACTGCTTCGCCGCGGTCACCAGATCGTGCCGAGCAACTCGCGTCAACTGTTTCTACCGTCAGCCCCAATTCAGCAAGCCGCTTGCGAAGAAACTCAGCTTCCGTGCCTTTCGTATCGAGCGTGGCAATGAGATAGACGGCCACAGGGATTTCAGATTTGAAATTGAGATTCTAGGTTTTGGATTTCAGTTTTGTTTGGTCATTGGTGCTTGGTCATTGGTCATTGGTCATTAGTACTTCACAATCTCCTTCTTCTCCTTCTGCGGCTTAATCACATCCAGCACTTCGCTCGCCTTTTGTGACATGAACCGCAGATCGCTGCCCACCGCAATGAACCGCATGCCTTGTTCGGCCCTTCGCAAAGCATCCTGCGGATCGAACGAGTGAATACCCGTCGGACATTTCACCTTTTTGCCCGTCGCAATCACCCGCTGCACCATCTCCTCGTGCTGCTCGTTCGTCGGGAATTCGCCGTCGGGCTTGCGCATCTGGAACCGCAAATCGTTCGGCCCGATAAAAATCGCATCGACGCCCGGCAGGCTATAAATCGCCTCCGCGTTCTCCACACCCCGCGGGCTCTCCGTCTGCAGAATTACCAGAATATTGTCGTTCGCCTGCACATAATAATCCGACGCGGCTGCCCCAAAATTCATCGAGTGCATGCCGCCGCCCACGCTGCGATTGCCCGTCGGCGGATAATACGCAGCAGCAATAGCCGCTTTGGCCTGCTCAACCGTATCAACCATTGGCACCACGATGCCATGAGCGCCGGCATCCAGCACCCGCTTAATCAAATAATGATTACCTTCCGGCACACGCCCCAGCGGCGTGCAGCCCGCGTCGGCAATCGCGCCGAAAATCGTCGTCGCCTGCGACCAATCAATCGCCGAATGCTCGATATCGAGCGTCAGCCAATCAAACCCCATTCGGGCCAAAAGCCGCGTGGCATACAAATCGCCAAACGCGAGCCAGGTTCCAAACGACACTTCACCGCGGCGGAGCTTTTGTTTGACGGGGTTGATGCGCATCTGTGTAGCAACCTGCTGGATTAAGACTGATAGTGATAGCGGGCCTGGAGAAACTCAATGCGGTCCTCATAAACAACATACACAATTCGATGCTCTTGAGTGAGACGGCGCGACCACGCACCGGCTGCCAAATATTTGAGCGGCTCCGGCTTGCCGATACCGGTAAACGGATCGCGAAGAATGGCTTCGACTAGCTCGAGAGCACGCACCGCAATCCGGCGTTCGGTTGTTACCCAATGACGCAGGTCTTCACGGAATTCGCGCTGAAAGATGGCCAGTCGGTGGCGAGAGCGTTTGGGTGACTCGGCACGCTTTTTAGTCAAGCCCGATCTCCCGGCGGAGTTGGTTCAGCGACTGCGGCTTAACCTTCTTCGTCTCGGCACGGCGCAATGCCGTAAGCAGTCGTCGTGCATTGACCGGCGAACGCAACAAATGAGCCGTTTCGAGCAGGCTGGACAATTCCGCGGCCGAAATCATGGCGACATCTTCGGCGCCGCGGCGATTGATGATGACAATTTCGCGGTTGTCTGTGACCTCGTCGAGTAAAGAAGCGAGATTCTCTCGGGCTGCCGAGTAACTGGTTTGGAGCGGCATAATCGCAGCGCACCTCATTAGTGAGTTGTACAGAGATATTGTACAATATTGCTCGCGGCCAGGCAATCCCGAGGGCGAGCGTCGAGATCTGGCCGGTCAGCGCCAGGGGGTCGGGAGTCGATTGCGTTATCCGTATTCCATAAGGGGACTCGTCGCCGCAATCGACTCCCGACCCCTTCCTTTGTCGCTACCTACAGAATTGTGACGCCTACCCCCATTCCGACGAAGTGTGGACACAACTAGGCCCTCTCCATGCCCAATCTCTCCGACACCCTAAACACCGCGCTTGAGCATCACCAAGCCGGTCGCGTTCAAGACGCGGAGCAGCTCTACCGGCAGATTCTTCTGGTTGAACCAAGTCATCCCGAGGCCCTGAACTATCTCGGCGTCATCGCTCTCCAGGCTGGCAATTTCGCCTTCGCCGCCGACTGTCTTCAGCGGGCGCTCGCCGTAAGGCCAAACTACGACGAAGCTCACTGCATGCTCGGCGTCACATTGGCCGCGCTCGGCAGTCTCGACCAGGCCATTATCCACTTTCGCCAGGCCATCGACGCCAACCCGGATTATCCGGAAGCCCATTTCAATCTCGGCATCGCCTTGGGCCACCAAGGAAAAACCGACGAACAAATCACGCACTTCCGTCGAACCATCCATCTGCGGCCCGATTATCCAGAGGCCTATAGCCTGCTAGGGATCGCGCTCACGAATCAGGAACAACTGAGCGAAGCCCTCACCTGTCTCACGCGCGCGCTCCAGTTGCGCCCCGATTTTCTTGAAGTGCACCACAATCTCGGCATTGTGTTTGAAAAACAGGGCCAGTTTGATCAAGCGATCGAGTGCTTTCAGCGCGCCCTTGAGTTGAGCCCCAATTTGATCGACTCACTGAACGCATTAGGCCACGCACACCAAAAGAGCGGCCACCCGGCAAAAGCCATCGAATGTTTACAGCGGCTGCTCGTCCTCAACCCGCATCATGCCGAAGCCCATATCAACCTAGGCAACGCACTCAAAGATCAGGCTCAGATGGAACAAGCCGTCGCCTGTTATCGCCGCGCTGTCGAGCTCCGGCCGGACCTCACGACTGCCTGGAGTAACCTGCTGTACGGGTTGTATTTCTGCCCCGGCTATAGCTCGGCCGCAATTTACGCTGAGCATGCTCGCTGGAAGGCGCAGCAAGCACAGTCGTTCGAGAATTCAATTCAGCCACACTCGAACGATCGCTCTCCCAACCGTCCGCTCCGCGTGGGTTATGTCTCCGCCAATTTTCGCAACCATGTCAGCACAATGTTTTTCAAGCCGCTGTTCGAGCGGCACGACAAACAGGAATTTCAAGTGTTCTGCTACGCCGACGGTCCCACGGAGGGCTTTACGATGCTTCTCCGTCAGTACGCCACCGTTTGGCGCACGATTGCCGGAATGACCGACGACCAGGCCGCCCAATTAATCCGCCAAGATCAAATCGATATTCTCGTGGACGTGACGATGCACATGGCCGGCGGCCGTCCCCTGCTCTTTGCCCGCAAGCCCGCCCCCGTTCAGGTTTGTTGCATTGCCTATCCCGGCACCACCGGACTCACGACGATCGATTATCGCCTTTCCGATCCCCATCTCGATCCGCCCGCGGCTGACGACGAATATTACTCCGAGAAGACCTTTCGCCTGCCCGACACCTTCTGGTGTTTCGATCCGCTCACCACCGTGCCTGCCGTCAACGCCTTGCCCGCGCAAACGAATGGCTACATCACCTTCGGAAGCCTGAACAACTTCTGCAAAGTAAACGCACCCGTGTTAAAGCTCTGGGCACAGGTGCTCAAAGCCGCCGATCGCTCACGGCTGGCGATGCTCGCGCCGGAAGGATCGCCGCGCCAATGGGTTTGTGATGTCCTCCAGCAGGAAGGCATCACGCCCGACCGAGTAACCTTCTTTGCCAGGCAATCGCGGCAAAAATACTTGGAGCTGTTTCACTCGATCGACATCGGCCTCGACACAATCCCCTACAACGGCCACACCACCAGCCTCGACGCCCTCTGGATGGGCGTTCCCGTCATAACCATCGTCGGCAACACCGTCGTCGGCCGCGCCGGCCTCTGTCAGTGCCAAAATCTCGGCCTTCCCGAGTTAGTCGCCGAATCGCCCCACCAGTTCGTCCGCATTGCCACACATCTCGCCGCCGATCTTCCCCGGCTAAACCATTTACGGCAAACATTGCGGCAGCGGACACAACTCTCCCCCCTCATGGACGCCCCCCGCTTCGCCCAAAACCTCGAAACCGCCTACCGCACCATGTGGCATCGCTGGTGCGAAAGCTAGCTCATTTCAACTACCTATGGCGACGACCTAGGCACTCAACGAGAAGAGCTTAGCCGCTCCAACAAAGCGCTTTTTATCTCAACAAAAACCTCTTCCCAATCACCGCGAGTTTTTTGTCGAAAAAGCCGCATCGTCGGATACCAGGGGCTGTCGTCGCGATCGAGCAGCCACCGCCAGTCATGTACGTGGGGCAGAGCTAGCCAGACGGGAATGCCGAGCGCGCCCGCGAGATGCGCGGTCGACGTGTCTGCCGAGATTAATAAATCGACGTTTTTCATAATCGCTGCGGTGTCCATGAAGGCGCCATGCATGGTGTCAAAGTCCTTACCAATGTCGACGATCGGCAGCGAATCGCGCTCGACAGCCAATTCCGCTTGTCCCTCGCCTTTATGCACGCTGATTAGGCGCACGCCATTGATTTGAGCCAAGGGAGCAAACATGCCCAGGGGAATGGTACGCCGCGCAGAATCCAGTTTTCCCGGCTCGCAGCGCCAATTAATTGCAACCCGCAACCCGTGAACAGCCTGAAGCTTTTTTCGCCACAAGACGACGAGTTCATCTGCAGCCGAGAGATAGGGAATACAACTGGGAATTGTCGCAAGATCAGTGCGAAAGACTCGTGGCAGGCTCATCAAAGGCGAATGAAAGTCGAAAGGGGGCAAGTCACCACCCCGCGCCACTAGAGCATCAATTCCAGGACATGTGGCCAGCAGCTTCATAAGTGCTCTTGGACATTCAACAACAACCGTGGCCCCTAACCTATTCACCATTCCGGCATAGCGGATGAAGTTAATGGTGTCCCCAACCCCTTGCTCCGCGTGTAACAAAATGGTCTTTCCTGTCAGCGGCTCCCCATTCCAGCGCGGCGGACCAAAGTGCCGCGGAATTAATTGCTCGCTTTTCCACCGCGATTCGTACTCCTCCCACCCATTCGAAAAATCGCCGTGCAGAAGCATCAAAAGGCTCAGCCCCCAATGGGGCTGATGCATGTCTGGCCTGATTTCCAGGGCAGTTCGAAAGAGCTTCCTGGCTTCGTCGAATTGGCCTAATTCGTATAGCGCACGGCCCAAATTGAATTGCGCTTCTGCAAAACTTGGACGATTCGCCAATGCTTGCCGAAAGCATTTGACTGATTCAGGTGCGAATCCTTGATCTTGAAGCACCACACCCAAGTTGTTGTTGAAATCGGCGTCGGCCGGCCGTAGCTCGATCGCGCGGCGAAAGCAGCACGCGGCTTCTTCTCTTTTGCCGAGGCCGTGTAGAGCTTTGCCGAGGCCGCTATGCGCGTCGGCGAGATCCGATTTGAGTTCTATCGCTCGCCGGAAGGATTCGACGGCTTCGTTCAATTTACCTTGATCTTTTAGCAAGACGCCCAGGTTGCAATGCGCCTCGGAATTAGAACGATCCAACGCCAGTGCCCGACGATACAAAGCGATCGCTTCATCCATCTGTCCCTCATCCTGTCTCACCAAGCCGAGGTTGTAGAGCACGTCTGAATCATTCGGCTCAAATTCCAGCGCCCGGCTGAAGCAGGACCCCGCTTCATCGAGATTTTGTTGCTCTCGCAACACTGCGCCCAGGTTGGTCCACGCCGCTGCAGAGGTCGGGTCGATTTGCAGGGCTCGGCGGTAATAGGTGGCCGCTTCATCGAGCGCGCAGCGTTCCCTAAAAACGTTGCCTAGGTTAAAGAGTGCCTCAGCAAACTTCGGTCGGAATTCGATGGACCGTTGATAACAGTCGGCTGCTTCCTCCAACTTGCCTTCAGCTTGATATGCCAGCCCTAAATTGTTTAGAGCGCCAGAATCGTTTGGTTCGAATTCCAGAGAACGCTGAAAGTATTCGCAAGCCTGTTCCGGTTGGCCGGCCACATAAGCGATGGCCCCAAGACCGTGCCAGGCGCTTGCACAACGCGGGTCAGCGGCGAGAACTTGTCGGTAACTTCGCTCGGCTTCTTCAAGGCGACCGGCCTGATGATAAGCAACCGCAGATCTGAGTTGTTCGTCGATTTTCGCCATGCGCGACCCGGATTAGGCCCATTATTTGAGTTGTTCAAGCAAAGCCGCTTTGATCTCCGAAAACACGCCTTTCCAATCGCCGGGCGATTTTTGCCGGAACAGCCGCATCGTCGGATACCACGGGCTATCGCTGCGATCCAATAACCATCGCCAATCAGGAATATGGAGCACTGCAAGCCATACTGGTGACCCTATTGCGCCAGCCAAATGTGGAATCGATGTGTCCGATGTAATGATCAGGTCCAAATTCATCATGACCGCAGTCGTGTCCATGTATGCGCCGTGAACCGCATCGAAGTTCGCGCCAAGATCAACAAATGGCACGCTGGCTTTGGCTAGCTCTTCGCGCCCTTCGTCTCGATTCAGGTTCACCAGCACAATGCCTGGAATCTCTGCCAGCTGGGCAATGAGTTCCAGCGGAATATTGCGCTTTTGAAACTCGCCGTGTCCCGACCGGCCTTTCCAATTGACGCCCACGCGGAAGCCAACGCAGGTCCGCAGCCTTTCGCGCCACTCCTGAACCAGCTCTGGGTCTGTAAATAAATACGGAACTTCGGCCGGAATGGTCTCGATGTTCGAATTGAAAATACCCGGCAGGCTCAGCAGCGGACAATGCACATCAAATCGCGGCAGTTCATCGCCTTCTCCGATCAGCCGGTCGATGCCAGGACACCTCACCAGAAGCCTTTCCAGTCGCCGTTGACATTCGACAACGACGGTCGCTGCAGGGTTTCGTTCCTTCACTAATGCGACATATCGAAAAAAATGGAACGTGTCGCCGAATCCTTGCTCCGCATGTAGCAAGATTGTCCGATCGCCGAGAGAACGGCCGTCCCATCGGGGTTGGCTGAATTCACGCCACGGCATCTGTTTTGTTTTCCAACGCCATTCGAACCCAGGCCAGCCGTTTTCGAAATCGCCCTGAAGCAATTTTAGGGTTGAGTGACAGTAATTCGCCTCCGCCAGCTCCGGCTGAAGTCTGATCGCTTCGCAATAGGACGCATCGGCCTCTCCTAGCTTCCCCTGCTCCTGCAATAACAGCCCTAGGTTGTAATGAGCCTCCGCCAGCCCCGCATTAATCGCAATTGCGCGGCCAAAGGCGGCGACGGCTTCGTCCCAGTCCCCTCGCTTATGGAGCGCGACACCTAAATTGCTCTCTGCTTCCGCATAGTTCGGCTTCAGTTCCAGCGCCCGGCGATAACTGGCAACCGCATCGTCGAATTTCGCCTCGTCTTTGAAAGTCGTGCCTAGATCCGAATACGCCTCCGCATAATCCGGTTTGAGCTCGATAGCTCTGCGGAAAGCAGTAGCTGCGTCGCTCTTCTTTCCTATTCGATAAAGCGCAATTCCCAAATAGTAGTGAGCTGTCGCAATACTCAGCCCCAACGCTAGCGCACGACGGTAAGAAGCGATCGAGGCCTCAAGCTCTCCCAGCCTGAAAAGGGCATTGCCCAAGTTGTAGTGTGCCTCGGCAAAGTTCGGATTCAGTTGCAATGCACGCTGAATGTATTGAACTGCGCCGACCTGGTTACCCTCTTGATAAGCAACAAGCCCAAGCAGGTGCCAGGCATCACCTGCGCTCGGATCAATCGCGATAATCTCGCGGTAAAGCTGCTCAGCATTTCGCAATCGCCCACCCTGATGATGCTCAATGGCAGCAGCGAGCGCCTCGGAAGTCGTTGCCATTGACGTCACTTGAGTCAACCAAAAGTTTCTAAGCCAGCACCAACCGTTATCTGTTTGCCTGTTCCGGCAATTCTAATCATGTTTGACCCGCCTTCGGGCTGCTTTTTCATCCGCTGGTGGGTAGAAATCCAGGCATGTAGCCGACGCCACACGACTTGAAGCCGCGCAAGACACTCCTGCCGTGGTTGATCGCTATGTCCAGCTTGCGGACCGTCATTGTGACGGTGATCCTTATGGCTGCTACCACAGCGCTCATTCTGGCGCCTCTCGAACTTAATTTCTGAGACTACTCTTGTCGCGCACTTCACGGCTTTGGGCGACCGACGGATAATCGTCCATGACCTCAATTAGGACACCACGCACCAGCACAATCCGTTGCATTTGAGGCTTGTCAGCGCCGATAATGAATTCCGGCGCGCCATTTGCACATGTACAAATGTTTCAAACGGCCTGCCATTTTGCCCCATCGAAATCCAGCCCGTTGCTCTTTCCCAACCTGGTCGCACACCCCACTCAGCCGCCGCTACCAATCCAGCCGCACATCCTCTTCGTTTCCTTTGTTACCTCTGTTCAAAAAATCCGTGTCATCCATGCCCGTACTTCGGCGGGAATACCCGCATCCGCGGCCAAACCTATTGGCGCTAACTTCACTTTCAATGTTAGTCCCTCCCCCAAAACGTTAGCCGCCACAACTCCCCACCAGCCGCCAACTTCCAAGCACGCGCTAACATTCCCCAACAAAAAATTACTCCCCAGATGTTAGCGCCCCGAATTCATCTGTGCCAATCCGTGTTTCATCTGTGGCTTCTGCCTTTTCGCCTACGGAAGCCGCGCTCAACTTGAGCGCACCACCCTTCCACCCCAACTTCCAAACTCCAAACCATCCAACAACTTACAACCAGCCCCGAACCCCGCCGTAATGAAAAAACTTCGAACTTGAGCGCGTTCCGCCCCATAAGTAGTGCCACTTCGCGATTTAGGCCGCCTGGAAAACTGTCCCTGATGGGCGAAAATCGGGACAGCAATTCAAGGGAGATCAGCCGTGGTTGCATTTTTGGTCCGAATAATTCGCGATCGGTTGTTGGCCGGTGTCGCCGTGATGTTGATTGCTCGAAGCGCGATCGGAATCGAATTTGTCAAGATTTCGCCAGACGGCAACGCCTTCGTCCTCGATCCGTCGGGCGAGCGATACGTGCCATGGGGCCACAACTATGCGTCGGTCGATATCATGCAGCGGCTGGCGGACGAGCCGGAGCGGGTGGAACGGGAGTTTGCGGAAATGAAAGCGGCGGGCACGACCGTGGCCCGCGTGCATCCGGAGATGCCGGCTTTTCTGCAGGGCCCCGAGCAGGTGAATCCGCAGGCGGTCGAACGGCTCCGGCGGATATTGGCCATCGCGGAGGCGTCGGGCATTCATCTGCATATCACCGGGTTAGCTTGCTACAAGATCAAGGACCGCCTGGCGTGGTACGACGCGCTGGACGAAGCCGGTCGGTGGAAAACGCAGGAGTTTTTTTGGTCCACGCTGGCCCAGACGTGCAGCCAGAGCCCCGCGGTCTTTTGCTACGATCTGGCCAATGAGCCGGCCGCTAGTGGAAAAGCCGCCGACGGCTGGTACATGGGGCGGATGGGTGACGTCGAGTTCTGCCAGCGCCTGACTTTAGATCCAGAGAAAAGAAACGGAGACGACATCTTCCGTGAATGGACCAAGCGGATGGTTGCCGCCATTCGGCAGCACGATCAAAGGCACCTGATTACGCTCGGCATGCTGCCGTTTCCCGGCTCGTATAAGGCGGCCGTAGAGCAGCTCGACTTCGTTTCGCCCCACCTGTATCCCAAGTCCGGAAAAGTGGAAGAAGAAATCGAGCTGCTCAAGAAGTTTGATTTCGGCAAGCCGATCGTCATCGGCGAAACCTTTCCTTTGACATGCAGTGCGGCCGACGAACGGGAGTTTCTGCTCCAGAGCCGCGGTCTGGCGCACGGTTGGATCGGCCACTGGCCCGACAAGTCGCCGGATGAACTGACCGAGCTGAAGAAGCAGAGGAAAAGTAGTATTCAGGACGCCATTTGGCTCTCGTGGGTCGAGTTGTTCCGCGAAGTCGGGCCCGAGATGAAGAAGTAAGCCCAATCGGCTGCGTTAAACTCGTAAATTCAGCTGGCAGGTTTGTTGGCGAGGAACAGACCCCACGGCGTGGGACCCGGGCGAAATTCACACAACGCGAAGAGCCGCTCGAACTCGTTCAATGATTCGAGAACAGGATAATCCGCCGGATCGCGCGATGATTGCGCAATGACGCGGGTGTTATGGGTGGGCCGGAAGCGATCGACGATCGTGTTGCTGGTATTGGACGTCAGGAAGTCATGCATTTCGACGACAATGTCGCAAAGCAAAAGCTCCGGAATTGCGACCGGGTCAAGCAACTGCAACTCGTCCCCTTCGCAATCGCAAAAGATCAGCGCGCCGGGGCGGACTAGTTCCTGCAAGACGGCAGGCGTGCATTGGCCCATAACGGTGATCCGCTCAGCCACGCCGTTCAGCTCGGCTAGCGCACGACAGCCGTCCTGAGCAGCAGAATCGGAATCGAGGGCAAACACACGCGCCGCCGGCAAGAGCCTCGCCAGGCCGACGGCATAGTACCCCTCGCCGCAGCCGATATTGATCACCCGCTCATATCCACGGCGCGACAGTTGTTGAATCGTCTCATGCAACTCCGCCTCATAGCTGCCAATCAGCTTTGGCAACACAGCGCTCGTAGCGCACTGCATATCGGCGAATGGCCCGTATTGGACAACTCGCTTGATCTTGGTCTCCAGCTTGGTTCTCAAAATCCTGTGGTAGTAACGAAGCACTTCGGCGGTGATTTGCGACATCCGTTCCGTGGCTGGTTCCGCTTGTTGCTGACCGACCTCCAGAATTCGGTTCAGAATGGTCTCGGCAAATTCTTCCGCAGTCATTGGTCGGCGGTCACTCATGAGGCCCCGAAGGCACTTTCATGACCATTCGCTTTGGAATCGCGACATTTGGCAATGAAGCGTGATTGAGGCATCGGTCGGAGGTCATCCGTTTGATTTAACCGTCGAATGACGCGGGCGGCAATCGACCGGCCGCAAGGACACGACAAATTCGTGGATAAGCTCGCCAAAGAATACCCGCTCTCGGCTGCTTCTTAATTGGTTTTTCCAGTGATCGCTGGTCGGCGCATGAAATGGCCCCGCCAATCAGAAAACCGCAACGAGCGGTCGGAACATGACAGACGGGGCCGACTGCTAGACCGAATCGCGGGCGGGTTGTAACGCAAAAAAGCTCCGCCGGTCGTGAGACGGACGGGGCTGGGCGTCGCACTCCGACAAGGACAGCGAGCTACTTCTTCTTTTTGGACTTCTTCTTGCCCGTTTCCATTACCTTTTTCATTGCCTTACCGACTGTTTTCTCGATTGCCTTCAGCGTGGACTTTTTCTTCTTTGCCGTCGTTAAGTCCCCAAGGTTTGTGCATCCGAGTCACATCCGTGAAAAATGAGGTCGTCAACGGCAGCGCTCCGCGACCTAACCCCGCGTCCAAGGCGGCTATCGCGCTGCTCTGCTTTTCCTGCACGGCCGTTTTAGCTGAATGATTGCTTTTCGCCCTGGCCACCGGCAAACTGACGCATCAGGTGTACGTTCTTCATGGATCGTGGTTGACTCTAATTCGGAGGCGTCGATATGAGGCGGCTACTTTCGCTCTGGATCATCCTTTCCAGCATTGGATTCGCGCCGGCGCAGGACGATTTGAAGTTCGTGGCGGTTGACCTTCAACCTCATGCCACACAGAAGCGAAACGAGGGTTTGGGCAGCGGTATCGCAGGCAACGACCTGGCCAGCGTCCCGGCTGGTGGAGAAACGTTTGGCGGGATTGTGTTCAATATCGAGGACGGCATTGTTCATCTCGGAAGTACAATCGTCGATCGCCACCCTGAGAAGGTGGAAGGGATCAGTGTCGGCTCTAAATGCTTGAAGGTTCACATCTTGCACGCTACCTGCTTTGGCGGGGGGCCGAACAAGCCCGGCAATCAGCTTCATGTCGCCGACGGTACGGTGATCGGTCAATACAAGATCCACTACAGTGACGGCACCGGCGAGGACATCTCTATCGTTTATGGTGAGGATGTCCGGGACTGGTTCTACGTCGATGACGAGGCGAAGACTACACGCGGCAAAATCGTATGGAACGGAGAAAACGGCCGCGCGGTGGAGGTCGGTGCCAAGATTCGCTTGTACATGATGACTTGGGAGAACCCGCATCCAGAAAAAGTGATTGCGAGCATTGACTACGTTGGAAAAAAGAGCGAAACGCCGGCTGCCCCTTTCTGCATGGCGATAACATTAGAGAGGTGACCCAGACCGATCAAAGCAGAAATGCGACTCAACGAGACTCGCGACAGCAACAACGGGTTCGCAGTGGCGGCTCGATTTGGCGGGCGGATATGATGGCGGGATGAGCGGCGAATATCTAAAGCGCTTGGTGCAAAGGCTTATCAAAGAGCAACGCCGCCGGCGGTGGGCAGACGTTCGCTTTCTGGTACGTGCAACTGCGATAACGATTGGCATGTGTGCGGCGATCGCCGCGGTTGGCTCAATAGCATCCACCATGTGGCGTGGCCAGTTTGAAGGCACTCCCATCGGCCGCATTGGCCGTGGAATCAACGCCATCACTCCAGACATTGAACGGCGGGACAAGGAAGTGGAAGAATTGAGCCGCCCGTAATACAAAAAAGCCCCCAATGAAACTATGAAAGCGGAGGTCGAACCGCGTTTGGGATAGACCTACAAACGGGGTAAACGAGTGGTGTTGTTCGTCACTCTGTTTCCACAAAAGGAGCAATCCCAGGAAGTACGTCGGCATCGACCTCCACAAGAAGACTATCAGCGTCTGCGTGGTGGTAAAAGAGCGAGGCAAGAGGAAGATTGCGGCTCGCGAGCGGCTGGAATGCCAGGACGAGGCGGCAATTAAGAGTTGGTTCAGCGAGCTTCGCAAATTCGAAGTCGTCGTGGAGGCGACAGCCAGCTACGAATGGTTCGTGAAGCTAGTCGAGCCGCTGGCTTGTCGTGTTGTGCTGGCACATCCGAAGAAGCTGCGGATCATCGCCGAGAGCAAACGCAAAAGTGACAAACTCGACGCGCAGGTCCTCGCAGAGTTCCTGGCCAGCGATGAGATTCCTCTGGCTTATCGTCCTTGTCCGCGGGTGCGGGAGCATCGGGCACTGGTCCGTTGGCGTGGCTACATTCAGCGTCGCTTGACGAGTGTGAAGAACAAGCTGCGGCCATATTCTGGCTGCCTACAACTCGGATGTGCCGAACCTATTCACTGCGGAAAGTCTGGCGCATCTGGCCACCGTGCGGCTCACGGCATCCGACCGCTTTGTCTCCGAGCAGCTTGTCACGGAATTGGAGCAACACCAGGAACGGCTGCGTGCCGCCAACCATCGACTGCGAGAGTTTGCGGCGACCGCTTCCCTGGCCGAGCGTGAAGCGCGAGCCGTTCTCGGCAGCATTCCCCAGGTGGGAGTGATCACTGCCGATGTGATCCTCGCCGAACTGGGAGACTGGCGCCGCTTCGGTTCTCAGGCCGAGGTGCTAGCTATGCTGGCCTCGTGCCGGGCTTCCGCGCTGAGTTGCTTTATGGACCGTATAAACAACCAGCCTACCAGCCCTCGGGCAAACAGCCACGGCAGAGCAGCCTAAGAAACTCTTTCACCGTTTTAGGCAACTTTCGCCACTGAGCGGCGGAAACGCCGCGCGCTTCCCATTTTGCTTCCCATTGGGGCGAAATCTGGCGTTTTCCGAGTGTTTTCCGCGATTTGTCGAGTCCCACCGGGGGAGCTTTTTGCAATGCAAACCTAATGCGTTGCCATCCCAAATACAATGGTCCATGTGGCATTTGGATTGGAGTTGCGTTGACGCTCAATTGTGCGTGAAACGCCACTCTTGCGTTGTGCTGGCGTGGTTGATTTCAGCCTGCAGCATTTTCATTTGAACTGTGACAGCACTTGCCTTATTCGAACTAAGAGCCTATCCGAAAAGGATCCTCGTGTTTTCTGTAGTTTATGCGGCGGTGCGGTAGTGGAACGGCGGGCGGGACATGGGAGCGAGGCGACGGAGCATCACGTGAATGCTGCTTAATTGGATCATGG